>NZ_JBWGIO010000006.1:0-309950 GCF_057784215.1 Mesorhizobium sp. CNPSo 4661
AAGCACTGGCTCAGAAAGGCCGCAAGTCGCACGGTCGAAACCGTCTGCCAGGCGATCGGACAGATCCTCAACGGTGTCACACCGATCGAGTGCTCAAACTACTTCGCAAACTCTGGATATGACCGGTGGTAATCCCATCCCGCTCTAATGGTAGGACAGCGCCCTTTGAAGGCGTGAATCGTGGTTCGAATCCATGAGCGGGAACCAGTCGGCGAATACGGATTCCACCACCAGCACGCGATCACACAGGGTCGTGAAACGGGAAAGGCTGCCGCTTGGCGGCGCGGGGGCGACGCACCGACCGATACTTCGACGAGAACGCTCTCGCTGCCCTGGTGAAGGCGCCGATTACTTCTTGAGCTTGCTCGCCTCACGCGCCAGCGCTTCGATCTCGTCCCACTTGCCGGCCTTGATGAGATCGTCGGGCGCGACCCAGGAGCCGCCGACGCAGATCACGTTGGGCAGGCTCAGATAATCGGCGGCGTTCTTGGCGGTTATGCCGCCGGTCGGGCAGAATTTCACATCCGCCAGCGGCGAGGCGAAAGCCTTCAGCGAAGCGATGCCGCCGGACTGCTCGGCCGGGAAGAACTTCAGGAAGCGCAAGCCGGCTTCGCGCGCGGCCATGATCTCGCCGGGCGTGATGGCGCCGGGCAGCAGCGGCACGGGACTGTCCTTGGCCGCGTCGAGAAGCTGGCTGGTGATGCCGGGGCTGACGATGAATTTCGAGCCGGCGCGGGCTGCCTCGTCGAACTGCCTGGCGTCGAGGATGGTGCCGGCGCCGACGACCGCGTCCTCGACTTCGGCGGCAACGCGGCGGATCGCTTCCAGGGCGTCGGCGGTGCGCAGCGTGATCTCGATCGCCGGCAGGCCGCCGCGCGAAAGCGCGCGAGCAAGTGGTACGGCATCGGCAACATTGGCGATTTTGAGCACCGGGATAACCGGCTGACCATTGAGAAGCGACAGGAGCTTTTCGGTCTTGCTGGTCATGTGCTGGTCTCCATTTCGATCACTTTAAACCGATTAGCAGAAGGGATATGCCAAGTCCACGAAGGGCGGCGTGTCGTGATGTCACGTCGTGATGTGCCGGCGTCGTCTGCCTTGAAACGGCTTTCACCACGGTCTAGTGGCATTGCCATGACAATAGCCAAGGAAATTCAGCCCGTCTGCGTCGCCGCGCTCTATAAGTTTGCCCGGCTCGACGGATACGAGGCCCTGCGCGCGCCACTCGCGGCCTTCTGTTGCGGGCGCGGCATCAAGGGCACGCTGCTTCTGGCGCATGAAGGCATCAACGGCACCGTCGCCGGCAGCGAAGGGGCGATTGCCGCTCTCGTCGACCATCTGCAGGCCATCGAAGGCCTTGCCGGGCTGGACGTCAAATACAGCAGCGCCGCCGAAATGCCGTTCCACCGCATGAAGGTACGGTTGAAGCGCGAGATCGTGACCATGGGCGTCGAGGACATCGATCCGGCGGCGAGCGCGGGCACCTATGTCGCGCCGGCCGACTGGAACGCGCTGATTTCCGATGCGGATACCTTGGTGATCGACACGCGCAACGCCTATGAGGTTTCGCTCGGCACCTTCAAGGGCGCGGTCGATCCCAAGACCACCAGCTTTCGCGAATTCCCCGCCTGGATCGAGCAGCACCGTGAAGAGCTTGAGGGCCGCAAGGTGGCGATGTTCTGCACCGGCGGCATTCGCTGCGAGAAGGCAACGGCCTATGTGAAGTCGCTCGGCCTCAAAAACGTCTTCCATCTCAAGGGCGGCATCCTGAAGTACCTGGAAGACGTCCCTGCCGATGAGAGCCTGTGGCAAGGCGAATGTTTCGTCTTCGACGAGCGGGTGTCCGTCTCGCATGGCCTGGCCGAGGGTGAAGCGGAGCTCTGCCGCGCCTGTCGGCACCCGCTGACGGTCGAGGACCGGCTGTCGTCGAAATACGCGATCGGCGTTTCATGCCCGCATTGTTTTGAAATGCGCTCCGACGAGGATCGAGAACGCTATGCCGAACGCCATCGCCAGGTGGAGCTGGCGCAAGCGCGCGGCGGCAAGCGCCATATAGGCAGTTAGAACTCCACCGAATAACGATCGATCGCCCAAAGCCATGTTCCGTCGCTCTGACGGCGGGCGACCTCGCTGGTTATGCTGCCGTCGGGAAGCTTCGTCGACGTCAGCGCCAGGTCGCCGTTGACGAGGGCAGGGCGCTGCTCGCCGCGCTGGAATTTGCGACCCGCGGCGATGCCCTGTTCGAACAGCGCGCGGATGGCGTGCCGGCCGCGAACCGGCCCGTCATCGCTGCTGTCGACGACGGCGTCGGGCTCGAACAGCGCCAGCATGCCCTCGATGTCGCCGGCCCATTGCCGATCGATCAGCAGACGCTCGAGATCCTGCGGATCGCGCGCCGGCTCGCGGTTTTCTGCACTCGTCATCCACTCGCTCCTCTCCGAAACCGGCGTGATCCTACTCGATGCATTCCACCGTTTCGACACACGACGAACCCGCCCCGACAGCGGCACCGCGCGGGCAAAAAGGCCGTCCCGTCATTGTAATGTCAAAACGCGGGGCCTACCTCTTGCCGGTCCGACACCTTGCCCGCGCGCATTCGGCCGGGCCAATTCTGGAGGCATTGATGCTCGACCCCAAGAAGCTGCTCGACGATCTTCTCGGCTCGCAAATCCCTGGGACCGGCTCGACCGTCCGCGACAAGGCCGGGCAGGCGGTGCAGATGGCGAAGGACAATCCGCTGGCAGCCGGCGCGCTTGCCGCCGTGCTGCTCGGCACCGGCACCGGCCGGCAGGTAACCGGCGCGGCCGTCAAGCTCGGCGGCCTGGCTGCGATCGGCGGCCTCGCCTACAAGGCCTATCAGAACTACAAGGCCGGCAAGGAGCCGGCGCAGGCGCCGGCCGCAAGCGAGCCGGAACTGCTGCCGCCGCCCGCCGACACCGCCTTCCACCCCTCGCAGGCGCCGCAGGGCGAGGCCGAGTTCACGCTGACGCTGGTCAGGGCGATGATCTCGGCGGCGAAGGCCGACGGGCATGTCGACGACGACGAGCGCAAGAAGATCGCCGATAAGCTCAAGCTCGCCGGCATTGGCGCCGAAGCGGAAAAGTTCCTGCTCGCCGAGCTGGAAAGCCCGCTCGATCTCGACACGCTGGTCGCCGGCGCCAAGACCGATGCGCAGAAGCTCGAGCTCTACACCGCCTCGCGGCTGACCATCGATCCCGACACGCGCGCCGAGCGCGGCTATCTCGACCTGCTTGCCGGCCGGCTCGGCCTGCCGGACGCCCTGGTCGATCATGTCGAGGCGACGGTTTCGGCGGCCAAAGTGCCTGCGGGAAGCTCGCCCTGGTGAGCAGGGTTAGCGGATGCGGTTGCCGTTAACTTCTCGTTAACCCAGCAAGCGCATCATTCTAATCAGTCGGACCGGCTTTTCCTCCTCCCAAGCGCGGTTCAGATCGGGGCGGTCGCTAATGGCCGCCCTTTTTGTTGGCATGTCCTTATCCGCCAATAGCGGCTTGCCATGATCCCCGGCATTTGCGATGCCACGTCTTTCCATCCATGACCGGGAGGAGGACGGCGATGACAGCCATAGCAGAGAAGACCGCCATCGTTACCGGCGCCGGCACCGGCATCGGCAAGAGCGTGGCGACGGCGCTGCTCAAGGCAGGCTGGAACACGGTGTTCTGCGGCCGCCGCAAGACGGTGCTGGAAGAGGCGATCGCGGAAGCCGGGAAGACGCAAGCCAAGGCATTGGCCGTCGCCTGCGACATTGGCAAGGCCGACCAGGTGGACGACATGTTCGAGACCGTGCTCGAAGCCTTCGGCCGCGTCGACCTGCTCTTCAACAATGCCGGCATGGGCTACAAGTCGACGATGATCGACGAGATCCCGGTCGAGGTCTGGAACGACGTCGTCGGCGTCAACCTCACCGGCTCGTTCCTGTGCGCGCGCGCGGCCTTCGGCGCCATGCGCCGGCAGAAGCCGATGGGCGGCCGCATCATCAACAACGGCTCGGTGTCGGCCTATGCGCCGCGCCCGGGCTCGGTTCCCTATACGGCGACCAAGCATGCGATCACCGGGCTGACCAAGACGCTGGCGCTCGACGGCCGGCCTTTCGACATCGCCTGCGGCCAGATCGACATCGGCAACGCGCTGACCGAGATGGCGCAGCCGATGACGGTCGGCGTGCCGCAGGCCAATGGCTCGATCGCCGCCGAAGCGGTGATGGATGTGCAGCGCGTCGCCGATGCGGTGCTGCACATGGCGAGCCTGCCGCTCGACGCCAATGTGCTGTTCATGACGGTGATGGCGACGAAGATGCCGTTCGTCGGGCGCGGATGAACGCGAGTTCCCTCACCCGGAGGATGGGGGTCACTTCTTCAGGAACGCCTCGATCCGTTCCAGTGCGCGCAGGATATTTTCCTCGGAATTGGCGTAGGAAAGCCGGATATAGCCTTCGCCGAGCACGCCGAAATCGGGGCCGCCGATGAGCGCCACGCCGGCATCCTCCAACAGCGCCGATGCAAGCTTCTTGGCCTTCCAGCCGGTCTTCGAGACGTTGGGGAAGGCATAGAAGGCGCCCTTCGGCGTGATGCAGGAAATGCCGGGCAGCGCGTTCAGCCCCTCGACCACGATCCTGCGGCGGTTGTCGAAGGCGCGCATCATCTTCTCGACATCGTCCTGCGGGCCGTCGATCGCGGCGATGCCGGCAAACTGGCTCGGCGCGTTGACGCAGGACCAGCAGTTCACCGCCAGCTTGCGCACCTTGTCGTAGAGATGCGCGCCCTTGTCGCCGTTCGGCCAGATCGACCAGCCCATGCGCCAGCCGGTCATCGCCCAGGTCTTCGACCAGCCGTTGAGCACGATCAGCCTGTCGCGGATTTGGGGGAAGTTGAGCAGCGAGCAGTGGGTCTCGCCGTCATAGGTCATCACGTCGTAGATCTCGTCCGACATGATGGCGACCTGAGGGTGCTTCTCCAGGCCCTTGACCAGCTTCTCGATCTCGCTGCGCGGGGTGACGCCACCGGTCGGATTGGCGGGCGAGTTGAGGATGAGCAGCCTGGTCTTCGGCGTGATCAGCGCCAGCGTCTCCTCCGCCGAGAAGGCAAAGCCGTTTTCCTCGCGGATCGACACCGGCACCGGAGTGGCGCCGGTGAACTCGATCATCGAGCGATAGATCGGAAAGCCGGGATCGGGATAGAGGATCTCGGCGCCCGCCTCGCCGAACATCAGGATCGCGGCAAACATCGTCGGCTTGCCGCCCGGCAGGATCATCACATTCTCGGGCGACACCTCGACGCCGGTGGTGGTCAGCGTGCGGCGCACAACCGCCTCGCGGGTGGCTAAAAGCCCGTTGGCCGGCGTGTAGCCATGGTGGCCGTCGCGCAGCGCCTTGATCGCCGCCTCGACGATGTGCTGCGGCGTCTTGAAGTCGGGCTGGCCGATGCCGAGGTTGACGATGTCGCGGCCCTGATGGGCCAGCGCGGTGGCCCTCGCCAGCACCGCGAAGGCATTTTCCTCACCGAGACGGTCGAAGGCCGCGATCGTGTGGAGCATTTTTCCCGTCCCTGTGGTTCTTTCTGTGAGCGAGCGTTTTTGTGACCGTCTGCCGGTAAAAGTCAACGGATTGGAGTGGCAGGTGTCGGAAGATCTGATGAATTGGCAGCCGCGCCCGCGGCCGGAACGCAAGGCAATCGAGGGACGCACCGTCAGGCTCGAGCCGCTGAGCGCCGCCAAGCATGGCGACGGCCTTTACGAGGCCTCCTCCGTCTCGGATGTCGGCGGACGTTTCGCCTGGCTGCCCGATTACCCGCCGGAAACCCGCGCCGCCTTCCAGCCCTGGCTCGACAAGGCCGAAGCCAGCGAGGATCCGCTGTTCTTCACCGTCATCGACAAGGCGAGCGGCAAGATCGCCGGGCGCCAGACGCTGATGCGCATCGACGCCGCCAACGGCGTCGGGGAAATCGGCAACATCTATTGGGGGCCGCTGATCTCGCGCAAGCCGGCGGCGACCGAGGCGCAGTTCCTGTTTGCGAAATATCTCTTCGACGATCTCGGCTACCGCCGCTACGAGTGGAAGTGCAACAACCGCAACGAGCCCTCGAAACGCGCCGCCGAGCGCTTCGGTTTCAGGTTCGAAGGCATCTTCCGCCAGCATCTTGTGGTCAAGGGTGAAAACCGCGATACGGCGTGGTATTCGATCATCGACAAGGAATGGCCGGCCTTGCGCCAGGCCTATGAGGGCTGGCTCGATCCGGCAAACTTCGATGGCGAAGGCGGCCAGAAGAGGCGCCTCGAGGATTTCCGCGCCGAATTCGGAGCGTGACAGGGAGTTTGGCGATGGCGCATGACCACGGTTCACATGATCACGGTTCCGCCGGCCATAGCCATGGCGCCGGGCATGTGCATGGCTCGACCGACAAGAAACGGGTGCTGATCGCGGCTTGCCTGACCGGCGGCTTCATGGTCGCTGAGGCGCTTGGCGGTCTGCTCACCGGCTCACTGGCGCTGCTCGCGGATGCCGGCCATATGCTTGCCGATTCGATTGCGCTCGGCCTAGCCTGGTACGCCTTCCATCTCGCCGGGCGGCCCGCCACCGGTCGTCTCACCTATGGCTTCGGCCGGGTGAAAACGCTGGTCGCCTACACCAACGGCATCGCCATCTTCGTCATCGCGCTGTGGATCGTCTACGAAGCCTGGGGACGGCTGTTGCACCCGTCGCCGGTGCTGGGCGGACCGATGCTGGTGGTGGCGGTCGCCGGCCTTCTGGTCAACATCGCCTCGTTCTTCGTACTGCATGGCGGCGATCGCCAGAGCCTCAACATGCGCGGCGCCATCCTGCATGTGCTGGGCGACCTGCTGGGGTCGGCCGCGGCAATCGTCGCCGCGATCATCATCCTGGCGACAGGCTGGACGCCGATCGATCCCATCCTGTCGGTGCTGGTTTCGCTGCTCATCCTGTCGACGGCATGGTCGCTGATGCGCGAGGCCGCGCATGTGCTGCTCGAAGGCGTGCCGGCAAGCCTCGACCGCGATGTGATCGCCAAGGATATCGAAGGCGCGGTCAAGGGGGTGCGCGAGGTGCACCATATGCATGTCTGGTCGCTCGACGGCACCTCCAACATGGCGACGTTGCATGCTTGCCTCAACGACGGCGTCGACGCGCATATGGCGGTGAGCGCCATCAAGAAACGGCTTGCAGCCAAGCATGGCATCGAGCATGCCACTGTCGAACCCGAATTTGGCCAATGCGCGGACAGCCATGACGAGCACGACCACCATCACGATCACGATCATGACCACGCGCACGATGCGCCGCGCGATCGCCGGCACTATCACTGATCGCTGCGTGATGACAAAGCCGAACAGCCTCGAAACGAAGAATGCCAGTTGATGGATCGTGACACCCGCAACGCGGCGATCGCCGCCGCCGTGATACTGCTTGTGTTCGGCCTCGCCGCCTATTTCCTGCCGGCCATCATGCTGGCCGCTGGCAAGGTATCGACGGTTCTGGCGGCCATCATCGCCGCGATCTTCATGGTCGGGCTGTTCGTCGTCCTGTGGCTGCGCGGACGCAGCCAGCGCAAGAAAGGTCTCTGAAGATGAGAATTCTGATCACCGGTGCCGCCGGCATGGTGGGCCGCAAGCTGATTGCCCGGCTGGCCAAGGACGGGACGCTGCGCGGGCAAAAGATAACGGCGCTCGACCTGCATGACATCGTGGCGCCGCAGGCGCCGGCGCTCGCGGGTGTCGATGTGTCGATCCACACCGGCGATCTTTCCGAACCCGGGGCCATGGCGGCTCTCGTGGCTCCGCGCCCGGATGTGATCTTCCATCTGGCCGGCATCGTGTCTGGCGAGGCGGAGGCCAATTTCGACCTCGGCTACCGCGTCAATCTCGACGGCACGCGCGCCCTGTTCGACGCCGTGCGGCTGGCGGCGTTCGCGCCGCGCCTGGTCTTCACCTCGTCGATCGCCGTGTTCGGCGCGCCGTTCCCGGACGTCATTCCGGACGAATTCCATCCGACGCCGCTCACCTCATACGGCACGCAGAAGCAGATGAGCGAGGCGCTGCTCGCCGACTATACGCGGCGCGGCTTCTTCGACGGCATCGGCATCCGGCTGCCGACGATCTGCGTGCGCCCCGGCAAGCCGAACAAGGCGGCGTCGAGTTTCTTCTCCGGCATCATCCGCGAGCCGCTCGCCGGCCAGGAAGCGATCCTGCCGGTGCCGCGCTCGGTGCTGCACACCCATGCCAGCCCGCGCTCGGCGGTGAATTTCCTCATCCATGCGGCCGAGATCGATGGCGACAAGGTCGGTCCGCGCCGCAACCTGACAATGCCTGGTGTCGCCGTCACCGTCGGCGAGCAGATCGAGGCGCTGGAGCGCATCGCCGGCGCCGAGGTCGCGAAGCGGATCCGCGAGCAGCCCGACGAGGTCATCTGGGCGATCGTCAAAGGCTGGCCGACACGGTTCGAAGCCAGGCGGGCGAGGGAACTCGGCTTTGCCGCCGAGAAGAATTTCGACGACATCATCCGTGCTCATATCGAGGACGAACTGGGCGGCAAGATCGCCTGATAGGGTTCAGACGCCGCCCGACAGGCTGGCCGACAGAAGCAGCAGGCCGACGATGAAAATGAAGGCGGCGCCGCCGATCTCGACGATCGAGTGGATGCGGTTGCCGATGCGTCCGTCGCCGGCGAAATAGACTGCCCAGTTCTTGGCCGTCACTGCGATCGTCGCCAGCGCCGACACCGTGATCGCGGTGCCGATCGACATCGCCAGCACCGACAGCAGCCCACCTACCCACAGTCCGTTGAGCAGCGCGAAGCTCAGCACGATCAGCGCGCCGGAACAGGGGCGGATGCCGACGGCGGCGACTGCCGACCAGGCCGTCTTCCAGTCGAAGCGGTCGCCCGACAGCATTGCCGGGTCCGGCGCATGCGAATGGCCGCAGGTCTCGCAGACTTCGCCCGGGCCATGGTCGTGGCGGGCGTGCTCGTGCGCGGCGTGATGATGGTGCTCATGCGCGCCATGATCGTGGGCGTGCGCATGGTCATGATGATCATGATCGTCATGCACATGCAGGGAATGCGCGGCGTGCGCATGTGCGTGCGAATGGCCCGCATGCGAATGCGCGTGAGCATGCGAGTGGCCCGAATGCCCACCATGCGAATGGCCGGCATGGGCCGCCGACAGGCTGTAGGCAGGGGCTCTGCCGAACAGGCGCAGCACCGACGGACCGAGCTTGCGCCACAGCAGCCAGGCACCGAACAAGGTGACCAGCACAAAGCTGGAGATTTCGAGGAACCAGGCCGCGTCGGTCATCGAGATCGCGGTGCCCCGCAGCACGAAATAGGCAAGCATCATGACGACCACTGCCGTCAGACCCTGCAGCAGCGCCGAGACGAAGGAGAGCAGGATGCCGCGTCTCAGCGCCACCTCGTTGGCCACCATGTAGGAGGAGATCACCGCCTTGCCGTGGCCGGGTCCGGCAGCGTGGAAGATGCCATAGGCGAAGGAAAGCCCGATCAGCAGCCAGAGCTTGCTGCCGTCCTGGCGCATCGCCTTCATCGCGGCCGCCAGCGAATGGTAGAATTCCTGCTGCCTGAGATTGATCCACATCAGGATGTGGGCGAACGGGCCGGTGGTGGTCGGCGCCATGCCGTCATTGGTGCCGATGCCGAGCGAGCTTTGCGCGTGCGCGACGACGGGCAAATGAGTGATCACCAGGGTGGTGGCCAAAAGGCCGAGCGCTAAGCGGATATTCGTGGGATGCCCCACGAATATCCGCTTAGATTCCCTTGCTTGTCGCAGGTTCCGATCGCAAAACCGTGGGACACTTTTGCGGAACCTGCTTACGCGCAGCGACGGTTTCATCACCAAATCATCCTTCCGGCGAGCAGTTCAACTCGAGCTTGGTGGCGAAGATCTTGCTCATGTCGGTGCCTGTCGGATCGTTGAAGAACGCGTCCGTCAGGGTCTTCTGGTTTTCCTTGATCGCCTCGTCCGGATCGGGCCGGACGACCTTCTTGGTGCAGGTCGAGGGCAGGCCTTCGACGGTGAGGTTGGCGTCGTCGGTGAAGTCGATCGCCGTGTAGAAGGTCGGATCGTAGACGCCGATGTCGATCTTGCCCGTCAGCTTGATCGGTGCCTTCGGCTGCGACTCGAACAGGATGATCAGCTGGTCGTTGTCGAAGTTCGCCATCAGATGCGGCGGCGGCACCATCGGCACGTCCTTACCGTCCTGGGTGACGAGCTGGAAGTAGTTGAACTCGGCCAGCGAGGAATGGACGGTGTCGGCCACTTCCTTGAGCTCTTTGTCGTCAAGTTTCAGATCGGAGTTCTTGTCGAACTCCATCATCACTGTACTCGAAAACAGGTCGTCGAAGCGCCAAAGGTGGCGCAGCGCCGTCACACTTTGGTGATCCTGGCTGAGGATGACGTCGAGCCGGGCTTCGGCAAATACATGCGGGTGCACTTCGGCCTGCTCGACCGAGGCGAACGTGGCCGCGAGGGCCGAAGCCAGCATGGTGGCTTGCCGTTTCAGATGCATTCCGTGCCGCGATTCCATTGACTTCGAGGGCGAGCCCGAGAGTTAGCATAAAGGGGGCGAAATTGGGACGCCTGCTCAGGCTCCCGTATCGCGCGTCTTGAACCACTGCGCCAGGAAGTCGACAAACACCCGCACCTTGGCCGGCAGATAGCGCCGGTGCGGGTAGACGGCGAAGATGCCGGTGCCCGCCAGGATGCGGTCGTCGAGCGCGGTGACCAACTTGCCGGACGCGACGTCGGGGGCGGCGATGAAATCCGGCAGCATGGCGAAGCCCAGGCCGGAAAGTGCTGCGGCTCTTGCCACAATGGGGCTGTTGACCTCGATCGGGCCCGATACGGCGACGCTCACGGAGTCTTCGCCTTCGCCCTTGAAGCGCCAGTTGGCCAGCGAGCGGCCGTTGGTGTCGACGAGGCAGGGCATGTTGGCGAGATCCTGGGGTCGCGTGGGCTTGCCGTGCTTGGCGATCAGCTCCGGCGACGCGCAAAGCCTGACCGAGAACGGCGCCAGCCGCCTGGCGATGAGCGAGGAGTTCTCCAGCCGCGAGATGCGCACGGCAAGATCGAAACCTTCCTCGACTAAGTCGACGAACCGGTCGTCGAGATGGATGTCGAGCACGATGTCGGGATGCTGCCTGGCGAAGTCGACCAGCGACTGACCGATCGGCGCATCTGCGAAGGTGCGGGCGGCCGACAGCTTGATCCTGCCGCGAACGTCGCCGGAAGACTGGCGCACCGCCTCGGCGAGGCTGTCGACCTCGCGCACGATCTCGGAGGCGCGCTGATAATAGGTGTGGCCGGCTTCGGTCAGCGAGAACTGGCGCGTCGTGCGGTTGAGCAGCAGCGCGCCGAGCTCGTCCTCCAGCTCGCGCACATATTTCGACAGCAGCGCCTTGGAGCGGCCGATCTTGCGCCCTGCGGCCGAAAAGCCTTCCGCCTCGACCACGTCGATGAAGGCGCGCATGCGCGTCAATGTGTCCATGGTCAGACCTTTCGTGCCGCGTCGAGAATCTTGCGGCCGAGCCGTATCAGGGCAACGTCGCTGCCGGAAGGGCCGAGCAGCGAAAGGCCGAAGGGTGCGCCGTCTATCGCGCCGATCGGCAAGGTGATCTGCGGAAAGCCCGAGAGGCCGGAGAGGCACAAGAGATGCAGCGCCCGTTCGCGATAGGCCTGGAACTGTTCCGGCGTGCCGGCCGCGAGCGGCGCCGCGCCGGGAACGGTGGGCAGGACCAGGAAGCCGTTATTGCCGAGCAGCGCCCCGAGTTCGGCCCGGAACGCCAGTCGGCGCGCGGCTTCGGTGGCGGCCACCTTGGCGTCGATGGTGCGGCCAAAGCCGAAACGCTCCTCGACGCCTGGGCTCAGGCGGCCGCCGGCCGAGATCCAGGGACCATGCTCGCGCCAGGCCTCGAAGGCCTGCAAGCGGCGAAAGCACCAGTAAAGCTCGTCGGGGAACGAGGCGAAGGCGTATTCGGTCTCCGCGGGCTGGCCGATGACGGCGGCGGCCAGCGCCTTCATGCGCTGATATTCGGCGGCTTCCGCCGGACCCATGACAAAGGCGTCCAGCCAGCGGATCGACAGCGGGCGGTTGAGCGGGTGCTGGTGCGGATCGCGGCCGAGCAGAAGTTTGCCGACCGTCTCATAGGTCTCGATGTCGTCGGCGAACCAGCCGAAGGTGTCGAAGCTCGATGCCAGCTTCATCGCGCCGTCGAGCGGAATGCGGCCATGGGTGGTGCGCAGTCCGATCAGGCCGCAGAAGCTCGCCGGCGCGCGGATCGAGCCGCCGGTGTCGGAGCCGGTGGCGATGTTCGCCAGCCCGCCGGCAACCGCGGCCGCCGAGCCGGAGGAAGAGCCGCCGGTGACGCGCTCGGGCGCGGCGGGATTGACCGGGTAGGGGAAATGCGCGTTCTGGCCGAACAGCGAGAAGGCCAGCTCGTCGGTCTGGGTCTTGCCGACGAACCGCGCGCCGGCATCGAGGATCGTCTGCACCGCCTCGGCCGTGCGCGAGGCGGCATGCGCCTCCTCGAACTTCTGCGGATTGCCGCAGCCGGTTCGGTAGCCGGCGACGTCATAGATATCCTTGACAGCCAGGCGCAGGCCGGCGAGCGGACCCAATTCCGCATTCGCCACAGGCATTTGGCGCAGATCGAGGAAGGCGTTCAGCGGTCCTTGAGTTCCTGGCATCGTTCGATTTCCGGATACGGTGCGACAAACATTGTTCGATGCCAGAAATTTTACAACCTGGGCTTACGATTTTTATTGATTGTGAAACCCTTCGCTCCTATATCGCGCTTGCCCAAAGTCGCACGTGCCTGTGGGTGTCCGCCGATCCTCGAATGGTGAGGGCAATCGGTAAGGTAACTGGAGCCAACCCCTCCAGTCGGTCAGTGGCCAACCACAAGACCGAGGACACCTTGAAGCAACGACGGTGCGGGCCTTTCTGGTTCTCTGCCGGTTGTCCAAAGACCGGGGTTACTGAAGAGGCACACCTTCATTGCCGGCAGTGCGGAACGGGGTTCTCCCAATCCAAGCCAAGGCAGACAAAGCGAACCGAAGCCGGGCAAGGCTAGGTTCATCGCCGCGAGACGGCGTTTCATGGTTCCGGGGTCTCCACCGGCTGGTTCCATGGAATTTCTGTCCCGCCTTTGTTTGACCGCGTGTTCGCGAGGCCGACAGCCCGCGTCCGCACCCTTGTGCGCGCCGAAAGGCGTGATGGAGAGACCCCGATGGCCACCCAGCGCATCCTTGACTTCCTCGCCACCCGACGTCCGAACGGTCCCTGCCTCGTCGTCGACCTCGATGTCGTGCGCGACAATTTCCGCGCCTTCGAGAAGGCGTTGCCCGATTCCAAGATCTACTATGCGGTGAAAGCAAACCCGGCGCCGGAAATCCTGCGCCTGCTTGCTGCGATGGGCTCGTCCTTCGACACCGCATCGGTTGCCGAGGTCGAGATGGCGATGGATGCCGGCGCGCCGGCCGATCGCATCTCCTTCGGCAACACCATCAAGAAGGAGCGTGACATCGCACGCGCCTACCAGCTCGGCATCCGCCTGTTCGCCGTCGACTGCGTCGAGGAGGTCGAGAAGATCGCCCGCGTCGCCCCCGGCTCGCGCGTGTTCTGCCGCGTGCTGACCGACGGCGAAGGCGCCGAGTGGCCGCTGTCGCGCAAGTTCGGCTGCGTGCCGGCGATGGCCGTCGACGTGCTGCGCCATGCCAAGGGCCTCGGCCTCGACGCCTATGGCGTGTCGTTCCATGTCGGCTCGCAGCAGACCGACCTGACGGCCTGGGACCGCGCGCTGGGCGACGCCAAGAAGGTGTTCGCGACGCTCGCCGAGGAAGGCATCGTGCTCAAGATGGTCAATATGGGCGGTGGTTTCCCGACCCGTTACCTGAAGGACGTGCCGGTGGCCCAGGCCTATGGCCAGGCGATCTTCTCGGCGCTGCGAAAGCATTTCGGCAACGCGCTGCCAGAGACGATCATCGAGCCGGGCCGCGGCATGGTCGGCAATGCCGGCGTCATCAAGTCGGAAGTCGTGCTGATCTCGAAGAAGGCCGACAACGACAATGTGCGCTGGGTGTTCCTCGACATCGGCAAGTTCGGCGGTCTCGCCGAGACCATGGACGAGGCGATCCGCTATCCGCTGGTCACCCGCCATGACGGCTCGGAGACCGCGCCTTGCGTGCTCGCCGGCCCGACCTGCGATTCGGCCGACGTAATGTACGAGAAGACGCCTTATCCGCTGCCCTTGTCGCTGACCATCGGCGACGAGGTGCTGATCGAAGGCACCGGCGCCTACACGACCACCTACTCGGCGGTCGCCTTCAACGGCTTCGAGCCTCTCCGATCCTACGTGATCTGACCGGTTCGCAAGGACCGCTCAGATCATCCGGCGCGGGCGATCATGTCGCCCGCCCTGGCTCGCTTGTGGGACAGATCTCCGCTCGTGAAGGATCGCGGACATGGAATACCTGATCAAATCGGCCGTTGCGGCCACCGAAATTGCCCCCTCGTCCGGACCGTCGGCTGAGCTTTTCTCCGCGGGGGAGAATGGCTCGACGGCAGTGCTCTTTGGCGCATTTTCTTACGGCGAACCGGTTTCCACTTCGCCTGAAAATGTGCTGGCGCCCTCCCTTGCCCTCCGGGCACAGGCTGGCTCGCGCGGCGCGCCGGACGAGGGGGCCGCCCAGGCGCCGGCCTTCGTCATCCTTGGCGAAGGCGCGGGCGACGTCGCGGCGCGCGAAGCGCTGCTCGACCGCGCCATGGGGCCGAAACGCAGGAAGAAGTCGTCCGAGAAGCTGCGGCGCGGCCGCCGGCCCTCGGAAGGCCTGGCCTTTGTCGCCCGCGATGTCTCGGGCGCGGTCGTCGGCACGGTGCGGCTGTGGGATGTGAGGCTGGGCGAGGGCGGTCCGGCGGCGCTTCTGCTCGGCCCGCTCGCTGTCGAGCCGGGATTGAAGAGCGGCGGCATCGGCTCAGCGCTGATGCGGCATGCGGTTGCCGAAGCCGCGCGGCTCGGCCACGGCGCGATCCTGCTCGTCGGCGATGCGCCCTATTACGGGCGGTTCGGCTTCTCGGCCGACCGCACCGGAGCGCTCGCCATGCCCGGCCCCTATGAGCGGCACCGGCTTCTGGCGCTGGAGCTGAAGGACGGCGCGATGGGTGGCGCCAATGGCACGATCAAGGCCGCCGGCCGCAAGCTCAAGGGGCAAGCGCCGGGCTTCGTCGCCTGAAGCCTTTGTTTCACGCAATTCCGGACGGAAGGCCACGGCGAAGTCGCCGAGCCCAACCGCTACGCACTTTTCCTGGAATTGCTCTAAAGCAGGTCGCGTGAAAAAGGATTCACGCGACCTGCTTTAAGTTTTTGATTTTAAGCATGTCTTTGTCCCGAAACCGGGCCCACTTTCGGGAGACATGCTTTAGGTTCGACAAAAACAGGAACGCCGCCCATCGGGCGGCGTTGCTGTTTTGCGAAAGGTCAGCCGAGCAGCTGGCTGAGCGCCATGGCGACGGTCATGTCGCCTTCGACCTTCAGCTTGCCGGCCATGAAGGCCATGGTCGGGTTGAGGTCGCCGGCAATCAGCGAATCCAGATCGTCGAGCGACAGCTTCACGGTGCAGTCGGTCGGCGCGTCGATGGTCGAGACGCTCGCGCCGTCGATGACGATGACGCCATCGCTGCCGGTGTCGAACTTGACGGAATGCTCGAAGCCGGCGCTTGCCACGCGCGACTTGATCTTGTCGGCAATCTCCTGAACGCCCATGGCGGTTCTCCTCGTTGGTTGCGTTGACGCGCACCGGCGCTTGGCCGCTGGGCGAGGTAGGCGCGCCACGCCTGCGCGCGGTTGCCTGTCACCGGCGCATATAGCTTCGAGTTGACGTTAACGTCAACGCAAGCGACATGCGTCATCTCGCATCACGGGTAAGCGGAGTTCGGGCATCCACGCCGAACCTTGGCCGGACAATCAGTGCTCCGGCTCGGCCTTGAAAGCCTTGGTCATGGCTGAAGCGGTCTCGCCGGCACCCCTGCGGCGGCGGAGCGCGTTGTCGCGGATATCGTCCTTGGAGAGGAAGTTGACCTGGTCGATCAGCACCTCGTGCACGAGCTCGACGCCAACCCGAGCGTTGATGGTATCGCGGATCGACTTGCGAAAGGCATCGAGATCGATCGATTCCTTCTTGGTGAAATCGATCTGCGGGTTGGAATAGAGATATGAATAGACCTGGTCGGTCATCAGCGCCTGCGCCGGGACCGACAGCTTCTTTATCTGTTCCGGCTCCACCGTGTAGACCAGCTTGGTGAGGAAATAGCCGTCGATCGTGCCGTCGCGCAGCAGCGGCACCGAGATCATGTCGGTCTTGACGTAGTCGAGGCCGCCCAGCATCGGCTTCGGCGGTTCGGCCGCGCCGCGCTGGCCGGCCGCCTGGAAGGAATAGAAGACCGCGCCGAGCGTCACGGCGCAGATCCACAGCGCGGCGGCGATAAACTTAATCACCCAGTCCGTCCTTGCGCCTCGATCATCTCGATCAGGCCCGTGCCATTCCGAACTCCCCAACCGAATAGGTGCCGTCGGCATCGGCCCGCTGGATGGCGTTCCTCAAAAGCGTGGCGACCTCGTTGACCGCGTTGAGATGGGCAAGGATCGCCGCTTCGTTCTTCGCCAGCTTCTGGCGCAGCCGCAGCAGGCCTTCTTTATGCTGCTCGAGGAATTCGATCTCGTTGGCGCCCTTCAAGGCGCGGTTCAGCTCGTAGAGGTACCGGCTCTTGCGGGCGTTCGAGGCCTTGAGGTCATACGTCGTTCCGCTGCGGATGCCGGCGGTCTCCTCGTCCACGACTTCTTCGATGCGGCCGATGATGGCGGCGAGGTTGCCGGGTCGTGCGGCGGCGGGCGCCTCCATTGCGTTGGTGCGTACGGGAAGGTTGGAAAGGTCCGTTTGGTCGGCCATGTAGGTCCCTAGATCTTGATGTCCGTCTTTATGGTTGTGTCGTCGCCGGTCATCGACCGTGCGGCTTTGCGCTCAAGCTCCTCGATCATCGAGGTCGAAAGCCGGGTCTGCTGGTCGATCTCGGTCTTCTGCGGTCCGCCGGCAACAGGGCCGACCGGCACCTTGTGCTTGCCGTCGAGATAGTGGTCGGCAAGCATCGATTTGGCGATGCCGATGCCGCCATGCGCGGCCATGACATCGGCCACCTTTTCGGCGAGCTGCGACTTCCACATGTCGCCCGCCAGGCCCTTGCCGTAAACGCCCTCGGTGTCCTTGGGCATCATGTTCTGGATGAAGGTCGTCAGCACCATCGCCTCGAAGCGCTGGAACTTCTTCGCCGGATTGGCGGCTTCCGCCTTGTCGGCCGAGGCGCGCGAGAGAATGGAGCCGGCATCGACCGTTACAGAGGGACCGACAGAGAATGCACCTGGCGCACCACCCGCGCGCTTAAGGAGTGCTGCCCGCGCGGCCTCGATATCGGCCGGCTCCGCTGCGCGGGCAACGTCCATGACGATGTCGCTGGGTGGGGAAATGGCCAAGAAAGTCCGCCCTTTGCCGGTTTTGTTATCTGCACAATGACTGAACAAGCTTGTGGCAGGCTTGCGATATCGGATGATGACGGCGGCGTGATCGGCAGCCGGCGAAAGAGCAGCGACGATTCGTCGTTACACCGTCAAATCGCGCCGCGGCAGGCCGATCCACGAGCCGAACCGGACCGTGGCGATGTGCGGCGCGTCCTCGTGTCCTGAATTGTCCGCATCTGTCCATATGTGCCCGCCACTGTCGCCGAGCCCGGCGCCAGGGGGTTCTGGATGCAGGGCGCCGGGCTTGCCCGCTCGCTCGACAGCGACGGCAACGCCGCCGATGCCGACGCCAACACGGGCGCCTTCTTCGCCGGTATCGACGCCGCCGTCGGCGACGGCTGGACGCTCGGCTTCCTCGGCGGGATCAGCGTCACCTCGCCCGATATCGACGACCGAGCGTCCTCCGCCGACATCGCCAGCGTGCATCTTGGCGCTTATGGCGGCGGCGCCATCGACAGCGTCCGCTTGAAGTTCGGCGCCGGCTACAGCCATCACGACATCGACACCAGCCGCAGCCCGGCCTTTGTCGGCTTCAGCGATGAGCTGAGTGCCAGCTACGGCGCAAGCACGCTGCAGGCGTTCGGCGAGGCGTCGCGCCCCTTCGATCTCGGCGCGCTCAAGCTCGATCCGTTCGCCAATCTCGCCTATGTCCATCTGTCGACCGACGGCTTCGCCGAGGACGGCGGCGCGGCGGCCCTGTCTTCGGGCGGCTTCAGCAGCGACGCCACATTCACCACGCTTGGCGCGCGGGTCTCGCAGAAGATCGTCGTCGTCGGCACGAGCTTCGAGGCGCGCGCCTCGGCTGGCGCCATGCCTTCGCGGATGCGCCGGCGGCGCGGCTTTCGTTCGACGACGGCGACGGCTTCACCGTGTTCGGCGTGCCGATCGCACGCGACGCGGTGGCGCTGTAGGCCGGCGTCGATGTCGACCTCGGCGGCGCCAGCCGCCTCGGCTTCAGCTATGACGGCCAATTCGCTTCCGGCGCGATGGAGAATGCCTTCAAGGCGAGTTTCTCGACACGATTCTGAAGCGCGACACGCCTGCCATCGTTTGATCTGGAGATGTGCCGGCATAGCCTAAGCCTTGTCGCAGCCGGGCTAACGACTTAACCTGCGCCTTGAGCTTTGGGCGGGGATGTGGGCATGCGCGCGCTCGAAATTTCCAACCGCGAATTGCTGGCTTTCATGTCGGAGGCCACAAATTTCGCCGCCGAGTACTGGGCTTCGCTGGAGGAGCGGCCATCCTATCCCTCGACCAGCGGGTCTGAGACGGCGCGCCTCTTCGACCGGCCATGGTCGGGTGAGGGGCGAGGGAGCAAAGTTCTGGACGACGTCAGAGTGATTGCCGAACACGTCCGCCCATGCACTGGCCGCTTCTTCGGCTACGTCGCCGGCTCTGGTGAACCGGTGGGGGCCGTCGGCGATTTTCTCACATCGGTTTTCAACCAGAACACTACGTCCTGGCGTTCGGCTCCCGCCGCAATCACCATCGAGCGCGCGGTGATCGGATGGCTCGCTGAGGCGATCGGCTGCGGCGGTTTTGCCGGAAGTCTGTGCGGCGGCGGTTCAATGGCCAACCTGATGGGGTTGGCGATCGCGCGGGAGAAGGCGCTGGCCGCCAACGAGGAGGGGGCTCGGCCGGGTGTGGTCTACGCATCCGAACAAGTGCATATGTCGATTCCCAAGGCCATTGCGCTGCTGGGCCTGGGCCGCAGCAATCTTCGGCTGATCCCAGTCGACGCGGATTTTCGTTTGCGGACCGATGCTCTCGAAGCCGCCATCGCCAGCGACCGGAAGTTCGGGAACACCCCGGTGGCTATCGTGGCCAGTGTGGGCGCGGTGGCCACCGGAGCAATCGATCCATTGCGGCAAATCGCGGAAATCGCGAAGTCCGAAGGAATTTGGCTCCATGTCGACGGTGCTTTCGGCGTCTTGGCAGCGCTGGCGGTCCCGGAAAAATTCGAAGGACTGAACCTGGCCGACTCCATTTCCCTCGACGCGCACAAGTGGCTCTACCAACCCATCGACTGCGGTTGCCTGCTTTATCGCGATCGCGACGCCGCGCGGAAGACCTTCTCCCACAGCGGAGATTATGTCAGGGTCTTCAACCAAGACCCCGGCGAAGCGTTCGCCTTCTTCGAGGAATCGATCGAGCTTTCCCGCCGGTTTCGCGCCCTCAAGCTCTGGCTGTCCCTGCAATACCACGGACGCGAAGCCTATCGAGAGGCCATCTCGCGCGATCTGCTGCACGCACAGCTACTCGCCGATGCTGTCAGGGCACGTCCTGAACTCGAACTGCTCGCGCCGGTGCCTCTTAGCGCCGTGTGCTTCCGCCATCGCGTCAAAAGCAACGAAGCCATCCTGCAGCGCGTGATTGCACGTGGGCGCGTGTATCTCTCCAATGCCAGCATCAACGGTCACTTTGCGCTGCGTGCCTGCTTCGTCAATCATCGGACAGAGCCGGCAAACGTCTATGAGATCGTTTCCGAAGTGATCGCCGCAGCTGACGAACTCAACGCCTGAAGCGCTGAGGCGCGTTGCACTCACTCTTCCCAACGCTTCTGCGTGATGAGATCGAGCCGCTCGCGGTCGGAGCGCTCGCGCTCGTCGCGGCGACGCACGTCCTTGTAGGCGCGCTCGACCATGTTGGTGCGCGCCGTCGCGGTGGCGATGAGCGCGGCTTCCTGCTTGGCATCTTCCAGGCTCTTTTTCTGGCGTTCCAGCGCCCCGGTGATGCGGCGATGATAGATTTCCGGAAAGAGGGAGCCCAGCGAAGCGTCGGTCTCGAAATGCTCGATCAGGTCCCTGGCCTCCGCCTCGGCCTTGACGGCGGCGGCGAGGAAGCCGGCGTGGCGGGTCTCGTGCAGCGCCTTCAACTGCTCCTGCACCTTGACCAGTTTCTTCAGGCGGTCTTTTCGCGTGGTCATGGCTATCTCGCCAGCGTGAGGTCGACGAAGCCGTCGACGAACAGCGACAGCAGCGTGCCGACGGCGAAATAGAAGATGATCATGCCGCCGGCGATGACGAAGGGCAGCGAGATGAAATAGACCGGGATCTGCGGCGTCAGCTTGTTGACGAAGCCGATCGTCAGATTGACCAGGATGGCATAGGCGATGAAAGGGCTGCCGAGGCGGATGACCAGGAAGAAGGCGTCCGACACGGTGTCGGTGACGTCGACCAGCGCCGCCTGCGGGTTGAAGAACACGTTGACCGGGGCGACCTGATAGGAGGCGACCAGCGCCTTGACGATCTCATGGTCGAAGTCGAAGACGAAGAGCAGAAGCAGCGCTGAAAACGAGATGATGGCGGCAAGGGCCGCCTGCGGTTCCGGTTCCTCGATCGCCGGTCCGCCCGAGCCGCCATAGCCGATCAGCATGGCGATGGCGGAGCCCATGAAGCGCAGCGCCTCCATGTAGAGCCTGGTCATGGCGCCGATCAGGCCGCCGACCAGCAACTCGGAGACGATCATCGGCGCCAGGACCTGTGGGCGCGGATCGACGAACGGGTAGATGCGGTCCCACAGGAAAGCGAGCAGGCCGCCGGTCGCTGCGAGCGAGACGAACAGCCTGATCTGCAGCGGCACGCGGGCGCTCGACAGGCCCGGCATCAGCATGAAGCAGGCGCCGATGCGGCAGAAGGCGAGGAAGGCGGCGATGACGACGCCTTGCGAGAGCGCGTTCACGAGATGGTTCCGAGCACCTTGATCTCGACGCCCTTGGCGATCTCGACATGGCTGAGCACCGGCAGCGTCGTGAACAGCCGCTCGATGATCATGCGCACATAGGGGCGCGCGTCGGGCGCGGTGACGAGCACGAAGCGCTCGCCGGCCTCGAGATGCTTGCGGATCGCCTTGGTGGCGTCCTGGCCGAATTCCTCGAGCTGGCGCGGATCGATGTCGAATTCGCGCACCTCGCCCTTGGCGTCGCGCTTGAGGCTCTGGTGGAAGGCGAGGTCCCAGCGGTTGCCGAGCCGCAGCACCTTGAGCGTGCCGCCTTCGGAGAGGTCGCCACAGATCTGCTGCGCCATGCGGATGCGCACATGCTCGACGATCTGCTCGGTGCGGCGCACATGCGGCGCGATCTCGGCGATGGCCTCGATGATCAGATGCAGGTTGCGGATCGAGACGCGCTCGGCGAGCAGCAGCTTCAGCACCGCCTGCAGGCCGGGATAGGAGATGTGCGAGGTGCATATCTCGTCGGCGAGCTTGCGGTACTCAGGGTCGAGCCGCTCCAGCAGCGCCTTCATGTCCTTGTAGGACAGGAGCTGTGGCAGATTGTTGCGGATCACCTCGGAGAGATGGGTGAGCAGCACCGACATGTTGTCGGCGAAGGTGAAGTTCTCGCGCTTCAGGTCCTCGGCGAAGGTTTCGAGCACCGAATAGGCGCGCATGCCGAAGGCCGGCTCGCGGATTTCCTCGCCGGGGATCTCCGGCACGCCGCGCGTGCCGAGCAGCACCATGATCTCGCCGACGCGCATCTGGTATTCGGCGACGACCGTCCCGTGCACCTTGATCTGGTAGCTCTTCGGCGGGATGGCGAAGTCGTCGGCCACGCGCACCTCCGGCACAACGAAGCCATATTGCTGGGCGAATTTCTTGCGCATCTTCGACATACGGAACACCAGTTCCTGGTGCGCCACCATCAACCTGGTCGAAAGCTGCTTGCCGATCAGAAGCTCGATCTCGGCGGTGACCAGCGAGGCCTTGACCGAGTTCTTCTCCTCCTCGACCTTGTTCGCCTTCTCCTGCGTCTTCAGGGCTTCGGCAGCGGCGTGCTCGCGGTTCTGTCGCAGCGGGATGATGTAGCCGAGGCTGGCCATGCCGCCGGCAAGCGCGAAGAAGGGGAACAGCGGCAGGCCGGGCATCAGGCCGAGGATGACCAGCAGCGAGGAGGCGACATAGAGCGCGCGCGGATGCGCGCCGAGCTGGCCGAATATCGCCTGGTTGGCCGAGCCGCGCGTGCCGCCCTTGGAGACGAGCATGCCGGCGGCGAGCGAGACGATGAGGGCGGGGATCTGGGTGACGAGACCGTCGCCGACCGACAGCTTGATGAAGACGTCGGCCGCCTGGCCGAGGCCCATGCCGTGGCGCAGGTAGCCGATGGCGATACCGCCGACGATGTTGATGGCGGTGATGATCAGGCCGGCGATGGCGTCGCCGCGCACGAATTTCGAGGCACCGTCCATCGAGCCGAAGAAGGAGGATTCCTCTTCCAGCTCGCGACGGCGCAGCTGCGCCGTCTTCTCGTCGATCATGCCGGCGGAAAGGTCGGCGTCGATCGACATCTGCTTGCCTGGGATGGCGTCGAGGGTGAAGCGCGCGCCGACTTCGGCGATACGGGTCGCGCCCTTGGTGATGACGATGAAGTTCACCACGATCAGGATCATGAAGACGATGAGGCCGATGACGAAGTCGCTCGACATCACCAGCTTGGAGAAGCCCGAGATGACATAGCCGGCGGCATGCGTGCCCTCATTGCCGTGCGACAGGATCATGCGCGTGGTGGCGATGTTGAGCGACAGGCGCAGCATCGTGGCGATCAGCAGCACGGTCGGGAAGGACGAGAAGTCGAGCGGCCGCTGGATCCACAGCGCCACCATCAGGATCAGCACCGAGAGCGCGATCGAGAAGGCGAGGCCGATATCGATGAGGAAGGCCGGGATCGGCAGGAACAGCACAGCCAGGATGAAGACGATGCCCAGCGCGAAGAAGACGTCGCGGCCGTTCTTGACCACCAGGCCCGACGGGAGTGTTTCGCTGATCGCCATGTCGTCCCCAAATCAAGACCCGCCACGCACAGGGGCAGGCCCTCGACCGTAACCCCCCAAGCTTGCGCGAAGGTGGGAGAGTGGCTACGGGACCTGGACACGGTCTTGCGAAAGGAAGGCAGATGCTCCTGATCATCGGCACGATCCGGCTGCCGCCAGACAGGCTCGAACAGGCTAAGCCTGTGATGCAACGCATGATCCTGGCGAGCCGCGCCGAGCCGGGCTGCCTCGGCTATTCCTACGCGCAGGATGTGCTGGATGCCGGGCTCATCCATGTCTCGGAAGCCTGGAGCGATCGCGCCGCGCTCGAAGCGCATTTCAAGTCGGCGCATATCGCGAAATGGCGCGCGAGCTGGGCGGAGCTCGGCATCGGCGACCGCCAGCTCACGCTTTACGAGACGGGCGGCGGCGCGCCGACCTGAAAGCGTCGCCTCTCAAGTCTGAGCCATGTCCGCGGTCGCGACGGCGACCAGCCAGCGCCGCACCGCGCGCTCCTCCTCGGCGGAGAGGCCGGCGGTCAGCTCGCCTTCGAGCTTGTAGACGCGTTCCCGGCATTTCTTCAGCAAGGCGCGCCCGCTGTCCGAGAGGTCGAGATGCTGGATGCGGCCGTGGACGGCATGCGGCCGACGGATGAGGGAGCCGGCTTTTTCCAGATTGCCGACGATCACGCTCACCGTCTGCGGCGTCAGCACGGCGAGCCGGGCCAGGTCGGCATTGGACAGGCCGGGATAGGCCGAGATCATGGTGAGCGCCGCGAACTGCGCCTGCGTCACGCCGAATTCATCCAGCGCCCGCTCCACCTTAAGGCGATAGGCGCCGGCCGCCTGGCGCAGCAGGTAGCCCAGATAGCCTTGCTCGCCGCGCTTGCCTTCACCGGCGGACGGAATGGACGAATTCCCCTTGCGCATGGTATCAGTGCTCTTATATGTTATTCGTACTCTGATATTATCACAGCAAGGAGCGAAAGACGATGGGCCATCGCATTTTTCTCGCGGGCGCCTCGGGCGCGATCGGTCGCCGGCTGGTGCCGCAGCTGGCGGCGGCCGGCCATGAGGTGACGGCGACGACGCGCCAGGCGGCAAAAGCCGAAGATCTTGGAGCGCTCGGCGCCGATCCGGTGGTGGTCGATGTGTTCGATGCGAACGGGTTGCGCGCGGCTGTCCTGGCGGCGAAGCCGGAGATCGTCATCCACCAGCTCACAGACCTGCCGGCCGGGCTCGACCCATCGAAAATGGCCGAGGCAACCGCGCGCAACGCCCACATCCGCGATGAAGGAACCCGCAACCTCGTCGAGGCGGCGAAGGTGGTCGGCGCAAGGCGGCTGATCGCGCAGAGCATCGCCTGGGCCTACGCGCCGGGGCCTGAGCCGCATGCCGAGACCGACGCGTTGGACGGCGGCGCGGAAGGCGGTCGTGCGGTCAGCGTCGGCGGCGTCATTGCATTGGAAAGGCATGTGCTCGGCGCCTCGCCGATCACCGGCATCGTGCTGCGCTACGGCCACCTCTACGGTCCAGGCACCGGCGTGGAAGTTGCCGCGGACCCGGCGGTGCATGTCGACGCCGCCGCTTACGCGGCCTTGCTTGCCGTCGAGCGGGGCGCACAGGGCGCCTTCAATGTCGCGGAGCCGAACGGCCATATCACGACCGACAAAGCCGTCCGCGAGCTCGGCTGGCACGCCGGCTTTCGCCTGGCCGGATGAACGGAGTTGCCGTCATGATCGAAGATGTTTCTTCGAG
The DNA here is from genome assembly GCF_057784215.1 of Mesorhizobium sp. CNPSo 4661. Classification (NCBI taxonomy): domain Bacteria; kingdom Pseudomonadati; phylum Pseudomonadota; class Alphaproteobacteria; order Hyphomicrobiales; family Phyllobacteriaceae; genus Mesorhizobium; species Mesorhizobium sp. CNPSo 4661. The sequence continues at coordinate 25,107 of NZ_JBWGIO010000006.1, forward strand.
AAGCCTCGCGCTGCTCGGCGTCGCCGCCATCGCTTCGGGGTTGCTTGGCATGGCCGTAGCCCAGAGCAACAGGGCAACCACCACGGCTGGTGGAATGGACGCGCATATCGATATGATGGGGGCCGATGCCGGGGAAGGGGCGGCGGCGCGTCCGACCACCACGGTCAGGCCGCTCTCCTGCGAAAGGCTGCCGAATGTGCCTGGGCATTCGATCACCACGGCGCTGGTCGAATTCCCGCCCAACGCCTACACGCCGCGACATCGCCACCCGGGCTCCGTGACGGCTTTCGTCATCAAGGGAGCGCTGCGTTCGCAGATGGAAGGCGGGCCGGCCGTCACCTACACAATGGGCCAGACCTGGTTCGAAGCGCCCGGCGCGATCCATTCCTTCGCCGAGAACGCCAGCGCCACCGAGCCGGCCGAGCTGCTGGCGATCTTCGTCGCGGGGGACGACTGCGGACCGCTGACCATTCCGTTACCCAACTAAATCTATCGCCTTTATCGCGGCGGGGAGCCTTCCTTTGCTGTATGCATGTCGTTGTCCCAGAACCGCTGCACACTTCTAGGCGACATGCATTACGCTAATTCGCGCAACGCCAAAATGGCGCCATAAGCGGTCGGCATTGCGATTGCCACGCAAGGCCGCCGCGCGTATCAGGCACGGCAGCTGTTTATCCTTCGCATACCGGCGAGCCGTTCCGTTGCCTGCCAGAAACGACCCACAAGTCTACGCCCGCCGGCTTCGCGCGGTGCTGATCAGTTCGATCCCCGTGCTCGAGGCGCGCGGCATCGTGATCGTGCTGATGGCCGGCATGGTCGGCGTCATCGCCGGCGCGCTGGTCACCGGCATGAGCGCGCTGGTGCAAGGCATGCACTGGCTGCTGTTCGACGTGCAGCCCGGCGGCCGGCTTTCGGCGATGTTCTCGCTCGCCGACCCGGTGCAGGCGATGTTCCCGGCGATCGGCGGCCTGCTGCTCGGCCTTTCCGTCATCTGGCTCAGAAAGCGCAAGTTCCGCACGCCGGTCGACCCGATCGAGGCGAACGCCCTCTATGGCGGGCGCATGTCGCTCACCGACACCTTCATCATCGTGGCGCAGACGATGATCTCCAGCGGCTTCGGCGCCTCGGTTGGATTGGAAGCCGGCTATACGCAGATCGGCTCCGGGATTGCTTCCCGACTTGCGCGCGCGTTCCGGCTGCGCCGCAACGACGTCCGCATGCTGGTCGGCTGCGGCGCGGCCGGCGCGATCTCGGCCGCCTTCGACGCGCCGCTGACCGGCGCGTTCTACGGGTTCGAGCTGGTCATCGGCATCTACTCCGTCGCCAATGTGGCGCCGGTGATGACGGCGGCGATCGCCGCTTCGCTGACGGCGGAAATGTTCGGTGGCGTGCCGTTCCCGCTGGAACTCTCAGGCCTGCCGAATCTGACAGCCAGTGAATACGTGCCGTTCATGCTGCTCGGACTGCTCGGCGGGGCCGCCTCGATCGCCATCATGCATCTGGTGAGCATCGTCGAGCAGCTCTTTGTGCGGCTGTCGATCGACGCGTCGGTCAGGCCCTTCATCGGCGGCATCTTTGTCGGTCTGCTCGGGCTGGTCACGCCGCAGGTGCTCTCCAGCGGCCATGGCGCGCTGCATCGCGAGTTCGCCATGAATTACACGCTGCCGGTGGTGGCGAGCGTCTTCGTGATGAAGCTGGCGGCCTCCGCCATCTCGCTCGGCTCCGGCTTCCGCGGCGGCCTGTTCTTCGCTTCGCTGTTCCTGGGAGCCTTGCTGGGCAAGGTCTTTGCCGGCGTCATGGCGATGACCGCGCCCTCGATCGGCATCGACCCCGCGGTCGCCGCCGTGGTTGGCATGACCTCGCTTGCGGTGGGCGTCGTCGGCGGCCCGCTGACCATGACGTTTCTGGCGCTGGAATCCACCCGCGACCTGACGCTTACCGGCGTGGTGCTGGCGGCCTCGATCATGTCGGCGATCCTGGTCCGCGAGACCTTCGGCTACTCCTTCTCGACCTGGCGTTTCCACCTGCGCGGCGAGACGATCCGCAGCGCCCATGACGTCGGCTGGATGCGCAGCCTCACCGTCGGCTCGATGATGCGCAAGGACGTCCGCACCATTCCCGCCTCGACCACGCTCTCCGAATTCCGCAAGGAGATACCGCTCGGTTCCGGGCAGCGCGTCATCGCCGTCGAACAGGCCGACCAATATGTCGGCATGCTGCTGGTGCCGGAGCTGCACAGCGATCCCTCCGATGGCGATACGCCGGTCAGCGCGCTCGCCCAGTTCAAGGATGCGGTGCTGGTGCCGTCGATGAATGTCCAGACCGCCGCCGAGACCTTCCAGCGCACCGGGGCCGAAGAACTGGCGGTGGTCGAGGACTTCGACGAACGCATCGTGCTTGGCCTGCTCACCGAAAGCCATCTGATGCGCCGTTATGCCGAAGAACTCGACAAGGCGCGGCGCGACCTGTCGGGCGAGGGCTGACCCGATCGACGGCCCGGCCAATAGACGCACACCACTCGCGGAAACCATCCCATGCAAGTCAAGCGTAACGGCGATATCTCGTTCTGGTACGCGGATCTGGGTCATATCCCGGCGCCGCGCCCGTCTTTGCCTGGCGACATCGAGGCGGATGTCGCGATCGTCGGCGCGGGCTATACCGGGCTGTGGACGGCCTACTATCTGAAGAAAGCCAGGCCCGCGCTGCGCATCGTGCTCCTCGAGCGGGAATTCGCCGGCTTCGGCGCATCGGGGCGCAATGGCGGCTGGCTGTCGGGCGGTTTCGGCTGGTCGCGCGAGAAGTATCTCAAGACCTCGACGCGGCAAGGCGTCACCGCCATGCAGAAGGCAATGGCCGGCTGCGTCGACGAGGTGATCCGGGTGGCGACGGAAGAGGGCATCGACGCCGACATCCGCCGCGTCGACAATCTGACGGTCGCCACCAATCCGGCGCAGCTGGAACGCGTGCGCGAGGAGTGCGAGACGATCCGCTCCTGGGACGCCGATCCCGAACGCATCGAGGCGCTCGACGCCGACGCCACGCGAGCGCGCATCAACATCCGGAATGTCATGGGCGGCTTCGTCATCCATGGACAGGCGCGCGTGCAGCCGGCCAAGCTGGTGCGGGCTGGCGGCAGCGGTCGAGCGTCTCGGCGTTTCGATCTACGAGAAGACGACGGTCACGGCCATTGCCAAGGGCGTCGTGACCACGGACCGCGGCACGGTGCGGGCCGAAACCATCATCCGCGCCACGGAAGGGTTCACGGCCGGCATCCCGGGGGAAGAGCGGACCTGGCTGGCGCTCAACAGCGCGCAGATCGTCACCGAGCCGTTGTCCGAAGAACTCTGGCGCAAGATCGGCTGGGAGGGGCACGAGCTGCTCGGCAATGCCGCGCATGCCTATTGCTATGCCCAGCGCACGCGCGAGGGGCGCATCACCATGGGCGGGCGCGGCGTGCCCTACCGCTACGGCTCGCGCACCGACGTCAACGGGCAGACGCAGCAGGCGACGATCGACCAGCTGCACACGATCCTGACGACGCTTTTGCCGCAGACCGCCGGATGCCGCATCGACCACGCCTGGTGCGGCGTGCTCGGCGTGCCGCGCGACTGGTGCACGACGGTCGGCCTCGATCCCGCGACGCGCATCGGCTGGGCCCGGTGGCTATGTCGGGCTCGGCGTGTCGAGCTCCAACCTGTCGGGGCGCACGCTGACCGATCTCGTGCTTGGCGAGAACACCGAACTGACGCGGCTACCCTGGGTCAACCGCAAGGTCAGGCCCTGGGAGCCCGAGCCGTTCCGTTGGCTCGGCGTGCATTCGATGTACCAGCTCTACCGCATCGCCGATAACCGCGAGGCCACCGGGCTCAACCACACTTCGAAACTTGCTGCTTTGGCCGACAGCCTCACAGGCCACTGACACTGGAGCCTATCTTGATCGATCTCTCGACTTTCCACGACGTCGCCAAGGCCGACATCGGCGCCTTTTCACCGAAGCCGACTTCTTTCGAAGGGGATCAACTGGAGGCCGCGCGGTCGCTCTTCCAATCGCCGGACGGGAGTATCGACATCGGCATCTGGGAATGCACGCCTGGACGCTTCACCGCCGACCGCACGAACTCGTCGGAGATATGCCACATCATCTCCGGTCGCGTCGCGGTAAGCCGCGCCGATGGCGAGATGCGTGAATTGGGGCCGGGCGACCTTCTCGTCCTGCCGCAGGGATGGAAGGGCGAGTGGCGTATCCACGAGACCACCCGCAAGCTCTACATGATCCAGAGCGCCGACTGATCCTTGACCCCTCGGCGCAGGCCTCGGACGACGTGCGATCAGTGATCGATCGGGCCTTTGGGCGAGACAAGTGTCGTGCCGGCGGTGGTCGGACGCTCGATCATGCGGCGCACGCGCGGCGGGTTCTCGCCACTGTGCAGCGCGCGGATGCGTTCGCCGACCACGGCGTCGGCATGGGTGGCGCGCCGGTTGTGGCGGATATACTCGACCCAGGTCGGCGTGTGGTAGTGCTCGATCCAGATGCCCGGATTCTCAAGGTCCCGCGCGAGCGTCCAGTTGCGCGCGCCGTCGCGGCGGCGGATGCGGCCGCGCTCGGCCATGGTCGCCAGGAATTCCGGCACATCCTCCTCGCGGATGATGTACTCGATCATGATGGCGATAGGGCCGCTGCGCGGCTTCAAATCGAGCGCCAGCATAGGCTCCTTGAAACGATTGAGCGGATCGAGGTTGAGCACCGTCTGCCGCGGCAGCGGCAGGACGAAGCCGATGGCGCCGCCGGCGAGCATCGCTATCGCCGCGGCGATCAGCGCGGTCTCGGCGCCATGGGCGTCAGCGACGACGCCCCAGATCCAGCTGCCAAGCGCAATGCCGCCGAAGGTCGCCGTCTGGTAGATCGACAGCACGCGTCCGACCACCCAGCGCGGCGTCGACATCTGTACCGTGACGTTGAAATGCGAGAGCGCGATCACCCAGCAGGCGCCGCCGATGAGCAGGCCCGCCGATGTCTGCCAGGCATTGTGGCTGACGGCGGCATTGAAGGCGCATAGCGCGAAGCCGGCAAAGGCCATGCGCACCATCACCTCGCTCGACAGCAGCTGCCGCAGCCGCACGCTGATCAGCGCGCCGCCGACCGCGCCGATGCCGAAGGCGCCGAGCATGATGCCGTAGGTCAGCGCATCGCCCTTGACGACGTCGCGCGCCACCAACGGCAGCAGCGCCAGCACCGCGCCGGCGCTGAAGCCGAAGGCGGAACCGCGGACCAGCACCTTGGCGATGTTGGGCGACATGGCGACATAGCGCAGGCCGGCGCCCATCGCCGCGCCCAGCGACTCGCGCGGCAGGGTCTGCTCGGGCAGCGCCGGCTTCCAGCGGGCGAGCACGACGATCAGGCCGATATAGCTGACGGCGTTGGCGGCAAAGGCGGCCGCAGCGCCTGCCGCCGCGACGATGACGCCGCCGATGGCCGGGCCGACGCTGCGGGTGATGTTGAAGCCCAGCGAATTGAGCGCGACCGCCGCCGGCACCTTGGCGCGCGGCACCATGTCGCCGACCGAAGCCTGCCATGAGGGGCTGTTCAGCGCCGTGCCGCTGTCGATCAGGAAGGTGAAGGCAAGCAGCGTCCACGGCGTCATCCAGCCTTGCCAGGTGAACAAGGTCAGCAACGCCGAGACGACCAGCATGAAGGTCTGCGCCACCAGCATCACCTTGCGGCGGTTGAAGCTGTCGGCGATGGCGCCGGCGACGAGCGCGAACAGCATGATCGGCAAGGTGGTCGAGGCCTGGACCAGCGCCACCTGGTAGGGCGAGGTGGCGATCGTGGTCATCATCCAGGCGGCGCCCACGCCCTGGATCAGGCCGCCGAAATTCGACACCAGGCTGGCCGACCAGACGGCGCGGAAGATGCCGTGCCGGAACGGCGCCAGCGCGGAGACGCGTTCGCTTTCCGGCTCGTCGTCGATCATGGTTGGGCCTTCGTCCGCTGTAGGGGCGCGCCGCGCCCGGAAGGGAGGCGACTCGCCAAAGAGTGCGGTCCAACAACAGGAAGGCAAAGGCGAAAATGCGTCGGCGAGGCTTTAAACCAAGCATCTGGCCGGTCTGGACCAACTTTCGGTTATTTTGCGCTTCTCGTCTCGGCGTGCAGGGCCTCGGTCAGCTCGCCTGTCGTCTCGCCGCCCATGTAAAGCCTGAGCAGCATTTCCATGCCGACGAGACGCAGGCGCGACGTTTCCTGGCTCCTTGCCATGTCGATCAGGTCGTCCAATTCGGAAGAAGACCATTTCATCGCGTCGCGCAGCAGACCGCCGCGCAGCAAGCCTTGAGTGCCGGCTGAAAAAGCCTCGGCCATCTCGAAGCCGTTCTTCGCGGCGCGAATGTTTTCGCGCGGCAGATGGCGCTCGGCGACCTTTTTCAGCAGCCACTTGCCGGTTCCGCCGCGGTATTTCTGCCTGCGCGGCAGATGAAGGGCGAAGTCGATCAGCCGGTTCTCGAGGAACGGCACCCGGAGCTCGACGGACGCCGCCATGCTCAACCGGTCGTGCCGGTGCAGCAGGTCCTGCAGATGCGAGTAGAGGTCGTAGAGACAGCTCGCCAGGAAGGCGCGATCGCTGGGCGGCGCGACGCCGTCCAGCCTGTCGAACAGCTTTGTCTGCAGGAAATTCAGCTCCGGCGACAGGGCTCTGAGCGCCATGGTGCGGTCCGTCGGCGAGCCGCGACCGATCGAGTTGCGGAACGGAGCACGGCGCAGCTCGGCGAATTTGCGGTCGCGCCTGGTCTTCGAGCGGAACAGGCGCTGCAGCCAGGACTGGCGCCAGAGCCTCATCGTCGACGCCTGCCATTTGTAGCCGCCGAAGAGTTCGTCGGAGCCCTCGCCGGTGAGCAGCACCTTGACGCCGTCGGCGCGGCACTGTTCGGCGAGCGCCAGCAGCGCGGCGTGGCTGGCATGCCAGCCGTCGGTTTCAAGGTGCCAGACCGCGCGCGGCCAGAGTTCGAGGAACCGGTCCTTGTCGAAAGGCACCCGGCGCAGGTTGACGCCGACATGGCGACCGGTGCGCTCGGCGTCCTGCGCTTCGCTGCGGCCGAGCTTCGGGTCGACGACATAGCCGTGCAGCTCGGGCCTGAAGCGTTTGGCAAGTGCTGTGATCAGGCCGGAATCGACGCCGCCGCTGCAGGCGGTGGCAAGGCTGGCATCGGCGATGCAATGCAGCTCGACGCTTTGCTCGAGCAGGCTCTGAAGCGTCGCCATATGTTCGGCGTCGGACGTCCTGTCGCCGGCGATGCGCGCGGTCTCGATGACGTCGAGGACGTGCCAGAAGCGGCGCTTGTCGATGCCGTCTCCGGTGATCTTCCAAAGGCCGGCCGGCGGCAGCCGCTCGATGCCGTCGAAAACGCTGTAGCTCGAATCGCGGCTCTGCCAGGCGAGCCGCAGCGTCAGTTCGCGCGTGTCCATCCTGCGCGCAAAATCATGGCAGGCGAGGATCGCCTTGTCCTCGGAGGCGAACAGTACGCGGTCGCCGGTTTCGGCGACCGACATCGGCTTGATGCCCAGCCTGTCCCTGGCAAGCCACAAGGCGCCGTCGCGGGCATCGAAATAGGCGAAGGAGAACATGCCGTCGAACAGCGGCACCGCCTTTTGCGGACCCCAGTGATGCAGGGCCTGAATTATCACCTCGGTGTCGGACACCGATTGGAATATCAAGCCTTCCGCTTCCAGCGTCTTGCGCAGCGCGCGAAAATTATAGACCTCGCCATTGTAGCACAGCACGCCGTCGCCGGACGCGGTCAGCATCGGCTCGCGCGCGGCGGGCGATGGATCGATGATGGTCAGCCGGCGGTGGCCGAGCGCCAGGCGGGCGTTGTTCCAGTTGCCGTGATCGTCGGGGCCGCGATGCGCCAATGCCTGCATCATGCGCACGACGTCGCGGCGATCGCCGCTGCCGATCGGATCGCGCTTTCGCCAGACGCCGGCTATTCCGCACATGGCCTGCCGGCCGTTCTTGCCTGATGCATCGCTTCCTGAAGATCGCTTAGGACAAGGGCACCGCCCGATGCCGGCGCGTCTACAATCTAGCTGCAAGAAACGCCGCCGCAAGCGATCTGGCGACTTGCGAACAGGCCGCCAGGCGCTTGCCGCAGCTTCGCGTCAGAAACCGTGTTCGATGCGCTCGAAGATGACGTTGGTGAAGGCCGAGATCTGGCTGCCGATGAACGGGCCGGTCAGCGCCACCACGAGCATGATGGCGACGATCTTCGGCACGAAGGTGAGCGTGATTTCCTGGATCTGGGTCAGCGCCTGGATGAGCGCGATACCGATGCCGACGACCATCGCCACCAGCACCACGGGGGCGGAAGCGGTAAGCACCGTCCACACCGCATACTGGACGATATCGAGGGCGTCGGCCTCGTTCATGGCTTGCCCCTATGGAGAAATCGGCTAGGCGGCTGGCTTGATCGACACGCCCGCGCCGACGGGCACCTTGGTGCCGTCCTGCAGCACGGCGATCAGGCCGCTGCTGGACAGCGTCACTGAAGCCACCGTTCCGCTGGTCTTGCCGTCGGCCGATGTGATGTTGCGGCCGATAATCGCGTCGGCCTGCGACAGCGCCGATGACGACATGATCTGGTCGAGCTTGGTGTTGGTCTGCACCGATTGCTCGACCTGCGAGAAGGTGGCGAGCTGGGCGACATATTGCGTGGAATCCATCGGCTTGGTCGGATCCTGGTTCTTCATCTCGGCGATGAGCAGCTTCAGGAACGACTGGTAGTCGACCGCCGTCTTCGAGGTCTGCTGGCTGGCCTGGTTGGCGCCAACCGGGATCGTCGTCGTCATGTCCACAGCCATCTTATGCTCCTACAGCCAATGCGCGCGGCGCTTGCGGGATGTCGTCATTGTCTTCGAGCGCCTTGCGCTCGAGCGGATAGAGCGCACGGATCGCTTTCAGCGCCTCGTAGATCTCATCCTCGCCGACCATGCGGTCGATCTGCTTCAGGCCCTTGCAGATGTCCTGGTTGTCGAAGCTTGCGATCAGCATCGGCAGCGAGCGGCGGAACATGTCGCGAGCTTCCACGGCCCCTGCCGGATTAATCAGCATGATCTGCACAATGAAATAGAGCTGCTTCAGCGGCGTCGAGGCCTGATCGGCCTGGATGACGTGGCTTTCGAGCAGGAACTGCACGTCGTTCATCAATTCAAGGGTGACCTTGCGGTCGACGCGGATGACCGCGCCGTTGATATAGATCTTCTCGTTGGGCTTCAGCGAGATCTTCAGCGTGTTGGTCATTGGATGCCGTCCCGGATGATCTGGGAGACCTCGATCAGCCCTTCGAAATTGTTGGTGCGGCCCTGGCGGATGTCTTCTGTCTCGCGCAGCAGCCACAGGCCGATGGAGATCAGGTTGGCGCGCAGCTCCTTGGGCAGGGCGTTGTCGCTGGAGCCGAGATCCTCGACGAAGGTGGTCCAGATGCGGTTGGTGAAGTGCAGCGCCTCAACCGCTTGCATTGACTCGGTGCCGACGACGGCCGCCGCGGCCAGCATATCGATCGAGCGGGTGAGCAATTGCCGCTCCCGGTCCTTGGCGTCGGCGACGGAGTCGGTCTGGATGTCGGCGTAGGAGAATTGATACATCGTCAGCGCTCTGGCGTTCCGGTGTGGGTGTTCAGGTGAGGTACTTCAGCAGGCTGAGCTGCTGCAGACGCGCGGTCAAGGCGAAGGAGGTCTCGATGTGCTGCGTCAGGTCGGCGACGCGGGTAGCGGCTTGCGCCGGATCGACGCCTTCGAGATCGACGATATGCTTCTCGAAGAGGTCGACCTGGGTCTTCATGCGATCGCTGGCGTCGGACACACGCTGCTGGGCAAGGCCCGTTTCGGCCCGCACCTGGGTGATGCCGCCGATGGCTTCGCCGACCAGCGCCTGCGCGCGATCGACGACCGCGTTCTGGGCGGCTTCGCTGATGTTGCCGGTAAGCAGACTGCTGACCATGGCGGACGCCATGGCGAGCTTGCGGATGCCCTGCTCGTTGGCGCTGACCGAGGTCTGGGTGGTTTCGTTGAGCGAGATGCGGCTGGTGATCTGGTCGTCGGTGGCGCTCGACCAGTTGGCCTGCCAGCCGGCGCCCAGGAATTGCGGCTCGACCTTGGTGGTGATGAAGTCGTCCATCTGCGCGGCGGTGATGTTCGCCGCCGCCGGGTCGGTCTGGGCGAAGCCGAAATAGCTCGAAAAGGCGGCATCGAAGGCGGCCTTGGCCGGCGAGCCGGCGGCGTTGAAATCGTCGATCGGCTTGACGTCGGTGTTGGTGCCGGCAAACAGATATTCGCCGTTGACGCTGGTGTTCAGGATGCCGGTCATCTGCTGCAGCGCCGAGGCGCCGGCGGTCCGCAGGATGCTGGTCGAGGAGTCGCCCGACACGCCGCTGGTCAGCGCCGACAGGAAGCTCTGCGCGGTGTCGGCGATTTGCCCGAGCGAATTCTGGGTCGATGTCAGGCGCGCGGTGACGAGCGCGTTGGAATCGACGATGCCGTTCAGCCGGTCGAGATCGCGCTGAAAGGTGACGGCCTGGGTCGTGCGGCTGCCAAGCGCCAGGCCGACATCGGCGACCGTCCCGGTCTGCGATTCCTTGGTCGCCTTCACGAGGTCGGCCTGCATCTTCGCTTGCTGGTAACGCAGCGCGTTGGAGATGGCAGCTGAGGAGACGCCTGTCGCTTTCATGGATTATCCCACCGCGGCCATCAGAGAATCCAGCATATCGCTGACCGTTTTCATCATATGCGCCGAGGCTTGATAGGTGTGCTCGAGGTCGAGAAGCAGAGACATTTCCTGGTCGACATTGACGCCGGTGTCGTTGGACAGCGCCTCGGCCGTGCGCGCGGCCAGCGCCTGCTTGCTGTCGGCATTGGTCGAGGCCTGTTGGCGCACGCCTTCGAACCAGCCGATGGCATTGGCCGCGTAGTCGGAGACGCCGGAACTGACGGTGATGCCGGCCGAGCTGTCGAAGGCCATCGGCTGATCGAGCTTGTTGGAGTAGCTGATCAGGAGGTCCGAATAGGATGCGCCGCCGGTGTTGACGACATAGGCCGCGCCGTTGGCGCCGCCGTCGCGCAACAGGGCCGGATTGCCGCCCGCGCTCGGATCGAAGGCCGCGTTGACGCTGATCGTGCCGGCGAGGCCGTCGACCAGGGTGCCGGCGGCCGGAATTGCCGGTGCGCCGGACCATGTGAACAGGCCGGCCGCATTGGGCTGCGACGGCGCGGTTTCGGCAAATGCAGTGACAAGGCCGCGCGCGATCTCGTCGAGCTGGCTCTGCATGGTCGAGGCGACGCCGTCGCGCAGCTTCAGCAGGCCCGCAAGCTTGCCGTCGGTGGTGCTGTTATCGCCGGTGCCGGCAGAGACCGGCACGTTGTCGATGTAGATCGTGTTGCCGGGCGTGCCGGCCGAATAGCCGGCCGACGGCGTGAAGGTCACCGAGCGCGGCACGGTCTCGAACAGCGTCGAGCCGTCCTTCGTGGTGATGACCATGTCGTTGTCGCCGCGCGTGAAGGTCGAGACCGGGACATATTCCGATATCTTCTTCAGAATAGCGTCGCGCTGATCGAGCGCGTCGGACACGTCCGTGCCGGAACGGGTGCCCGAAATGACCGCCTTGTTGGCGTCCTGGAACTGGCTGAGCAGCGAGTTGAGATCGTCGACGGCAGTGGCGATCTGGCTGTCGGCCTGGGTGCGGAAGTCCTGGATCGCCTTGGTGCCGCTGTTCAGAGAATTCACCACCTGCTTGGCGGCGTCGATGACGCTTGTGCCGAGGTTCTGGTTCGACGGCGTCGTGGCGTAGAGCTGCAGGGCCTTCTGCAGGTTGGCGATTGCCGTCGAGGGGGACGACGCGTTGTCGACCCCGTTGACCGACAGATCGAGCTGATCCATGCCGTTGTAAAGCGCGCTCTGCCCGCTCCATGCCGACAGCGCCGAAAGGTTCTGCCGGAACAGGAGGTCGTTCGCGGTGCGCTGGATCTCCACCGACCGGGCGCCGGGCGCCGTGCTGGTCACCACGGCGATGCGACGGGTATAGTCCGGGTTCGACGCGTCGGCCACATTGCGCGATACGACGCTGGTCTGCTTGGACGTGGCCAGGAGCGCCGACTGGGCAATGCTTAGTGCGGAGGAAAGCGACATGCTGATCTTTCACGGGCGGCGCCCGTCGTTTATCTCTTCAGGTTGACGAGGACGTCCATCAGGTCCGAGCCGGTCTGGAAGACCTTGGAATTGGCGGTGTAGCTGCGCTGCGCCGCAATCATGTTGGTCAGTTCCTCGGCGATATCGACGTTGGAGTTTTCAAGCGCCCCGGAGACGATGGAGCCGAGCTTGCCCTCATTGGCAAAGCCGATGTGTACGGCGCCGGAGTCGGTGCTCTGCACATAGACGTTGCCGGGCATGGCGGTGAGGTTGTCGGGGCTCTGAACGTCGGCCAGCGGGATCTTGTACAGCGCCTTGGTCGAGCCGTCCGCGAACTGCGCGTAGATGATGCCGTCCTGGCCGATCTGGACCTTCTGGATGGAGCTCGGCGCATTGCCGTTGACCTTGGCGTCGGCGACCGTGAAGCCGGTGCCGAGCTGGGTCACCTTGGAGAGATCGAGGTTCAGCGTCGAGCCCCCCGGCACGGTGAAGGAGATGCTGTTCGTCGCGCCGGTGAGCTTACCCGTGGTGGTGTCGAAGGTGAGGTTCGTCGATGCCAGCGCGCCGCCGGCATAGGGGAAGGAAGTGCCGGGCGTCGCCTTCGACTGATCGAAGACCGAAACCTCCCAGGTGCCGGCGCCGGTGTTGGTGAAATAGACGTCGAGCAGCTTCTTGTTGCCGAGATTGTCGTAGGCGACCAGCGAGGTTTTCGACGTGTATTCGGCGGTCGCGCTGTTGCTGGACGGCAGCGGGCCGGCAGGCGGGGTGGCGCCCGCGGGCAGGTTGCCGCTGAAGGTGCCTTCGGTGCTCGGCGTCGCCGTCATCTGCTGGTCGGAGATCTGCACCGGCACGAGGCCTTCGAAGCCGTTGGCGGTCGCCGCAGGATCGCCATTGGCGTAACTGTAGGCCATCAGCTGGTAGCCCGCGGCATTGACCAACTGGCCCTGCGCATCCGGAACGAAGGAGCCGGCGCGGGTAAGATAGGGCGTGCCGGCGGCGTCCTGAACCACGAAGAAGCCGTCGCCGTTGACGGCAAGGTCGGACACCGAGGTGGTGTAGGTCATGACGCCCTGCGTGCTGACGGCGGAGCGGATCGTCGTCGTCACGCCACCCGAATTATAGGCGCCTCCGGTGTTGGGCATGATCAGGGACGAGAACTCGGCCGAAGAGCGCTTGTAGCCGGTGGTGTCCGAGTTGGCGATGTTGTCGGCCACCGCGGAGAGGCGGTTGGCCTGCGCGTTCATACCGGAAACGCCGGTTCGCATCATTCCGTAGAGGCTCATCGATCGATCTCCGCAGTGCCTGGGTAGGAGGCCATAAAACTATGCCTCGTGTCTTGCGCGAGGCTGGCGCGGGATGTGCCTTGGACGGCCATCAAAACACTAGCCGGTAGCCGAGGAACCTCTTGGAATCGATCGGGTCGCGACCAAGCTTCTCGCGCAGCTTCTTGCGCAGCTTCGAGATGTGGCTCTCCACCACGTTCTCCTCGACCTCCTCGTCGAAGATGCCGTAGATGGCGTTGAAGACCTGCGTCTTGGTTACGCGCCGGCCGCGGTTGCTGGCCAGATATTCCAGGATGCGCCGCTCACGCCGCGGCAGCGGCAGCGGCTCGCCGTCGATCTCCGGATCGCGGCCGTCCATGAAGATGCGCATCGACCCGACTTCGGTGTAGGCGGCTTCTTCGGAGCCGCGACGGCGGATGGCGGTTATGCGGGCGAGAATTTCGCGGATATGGACAGGCTTGCGGACGACGTCGTCGACGCCGCTTTCGAACAGCCGCAGCGTATGTTCGAGCGAGTGCTGTTCGCTGAGCGCGATTACCGGCGCGCCGGTGCGGTCGCGGATCTGGCGCGGCGATATCGCGCCGTCGCGGCAGTCGCCGATGAGAAAGGCCCTGACGGATCTGAGATCGGTGTCGGCGGCGGAACTTACCCATTCGCCGAATTCGCCCGGCGCAAAGCCGGCCGTGGCCACGCCCTCGCGATCGAAAAGTGAAGAGTAGCCGTCTGTCACGAGCTCCCGCTCGTCAACGATCACGATCATCGGCCCGCCCTCCGAATCAATTCATTTGCCCCGTGCGGAAAGGGGTACCCGGCTCGACGAATCCTGAAAAACCATCATTTCTTGTAGCTATTTTCTTGGGAGTTTTTTTGAGAGCCGTAATAAAGGCGGTTGCAGCAGGTGTATTTGCCCCCACTTTTGGCCGATGAATATTGGGGCTGGCGGATAGGCGGCGAAGGTCGGTCGGCGTTCGAGGACTGCAATTACTGATTGCAGAAGGCGCTGGCGTTCGGCGTCCATTTGCCGAAGCCGGTGGCGACCATGTTGGCGATGACACGGCAGACATAGACCTTCTGCGCCGGGTCGTTGTCGGGGCCGGCGTGATAGCGGGCGACGGCCATCGACCAGGTCATATGCCTGGCATGCAGGCTCACCAGGAAGCGCGCCGCATAGTCGACATTCTGATGCGGGTCGAGCATATCCTCGACGCTGCGGAACTGCGCGCCGTGATAGCGATGGTTGATCTGCATGCAGCCGAGATCGATCAGCGTCTTGCCCTCGCGACGCGCATTCTCGAATGCGGCGAGCGCTTCACCGCGGCTGCGGGGAAAGAGAGCTTTTCCTTCTATATTCAAGGCATTAGGCTGAAGGCTGCCCTTCTTCCCGGTTTCGGTCAGACCGACCGCATAGAGGATGCCGGCCGGCACGCCGTAGCGATCGGCGGCGCGCAGGATCTCGGGCTCGCAGGGATTGGCGGCGGCGCTGGCCGCGCTGGCGGCGAAACTAGATATACATATCGTCGTCAGCACGCTCGCGAAGAGGCGAAGCGGCACGACCGAATTCCTGTGCGCCATTGCCATCGTTCCTTCCCGGTTGCCGGCCGCCCTCGTTGTTGCCGCCCGAGTTCCCGGGCTGGAACGAAGGCTGGTCGCGGCCTGTCGACATGGGCATGGCGCTGTTTGCGTCGGCGCGGCTGGCCGCATGCGCTGCTATCGAAGGTTGCAGGATGGTGATCTTGTCGACGTCAAAGCCGAGGCTTCGCATCGACTTGACGATGGCGTCGCTGTCGACGGTGAGACGGCGGTATGCCTCGTGCGTCTCGGGCTTCATCTCAATCGAAAGTTGCTCCCCCGAGAGCCGCAGGCTGGCGGTGACCGATCCGAGCTCCGAAGGGTGGAGCTCGATCTTCAGCACATGTGTCGGAACGGCAACAGAATTGGTCGTCTGCAAGCCTGCCGGGGCGCTTGCAAAGGCCTGCTGAACGCCCTTGTCGGAGGCAAGCGCTTCAACCAGCGCCGATGCCGTCTGGCCGATCGGGTTTTGCGCCGGCGCCGGGAAGCTCTGCTGGCTGACGACGTCCATGCGCGTGGGGGAGGAGGATGGCTTGGCCGGAGCCTGCTGCGCGGTCGACTGCGATTGTTGCGAGGCCTTGGAGACGGAAGCCGGCCGCCAGCCTTGCGGGGGCAACGGGCTATCGGCCGTCGGCTCGTTCCCCTGCACCGGCAAGGTATTGGCGTCATGACGGCCCGGCACATCGAGAGCCATTTGCGTCTTCACCGGCTTCTGTCCGAAGTCGGGCCCGGACTCTTCCGCCGTCGTCGAACGGGCGGACCGCGACTGCGGCTCCAGGGAATTGTCGGCCGCCGCGCGCTTGCCTGGGCGCAGCCGCAGTTCCAGCGATCCGCGGTCGCTCACAGGTTCTTCACCGTTGGTGGAATCCTTGCCGCCCGTGCCCGACGATTGCGCGAAATGCTTCATGTCGCTCAGCGCCATCAGCAACGGCAAGCGGTCCTGCAGCGGCGCGGACTCGTCGGTTTGCGCCGTAGTACCCTTGTCCGTCGTCGGCTTCGCCTGATTGGCCTGGGCGGTGGTCTTCGCGGACTTTCCCGTGGTTGCTTTCTGCGAGCCGGTCTTCCCTTCCTGCGGGTCCTGGTCCGGCTCCTGCCTGCCGGCATTGGCCGCCGAGCGCCTTGCCGGATGCGCGTCCGGCATCACTGGTCCGGTCGCGTGCTTGTCCTGCGGCCGATCGGACTTTTCCGTCCCGTTCACGAGGTCCCCGAAATTCTGATCCTTGTCTTTACCGCCGGCGGCGTGCTGCCGGGGCTGGGTCGAAGCAAAGCCCGGCAGGGTCTGGTTGACGCTGGTCATTTGGGGGCTGCTCCGAGTAGCTGGTCGATCTGGTCTAGCTGACGACGCGTGCTCGTTACCGCCGCATCGACAGGGTCTTGCGAATCCGGCGTCGCCGGCGCGGATGCCTGCACCACCGGCGCGGCGTCAGTCGATGCTGGCGCCGACGCCGGCGTCTCAGCCGATGCTTGCGCTGGCTGCGTGACGGCGGGCGGCGAAGCCGCGGGCGTGTCTTTTACGTGGTCGCTTGCCGCCGCGACCGCTGGATTGCTTGCCGCGACCGCTGGCTGGTCGGGCATCGCTCCTTCCACCGGCGGCAAGTCCGCATTGGCCGGGTCGGCCGAGGCCTCGGTCGCTGATTTCGCCTCGTCACTTTTTGCAACGGTTTTCGATGCGGCTTTGGCATTGGCGGCCGCTTTGACAGGCGCCATCACCTCGCCCGCGACAGCTTGCGCGGCATCGAGCAGGTTGCGGTCGCTTTGCGAGAGCTTGCCGCGATCGATCTTGCCAAGCTTGGCGCGCACTTCATCGACATTGGCCGATGTCATGGTGGAGAGGCTCGAATAGAGCTGGGTGCGCGGGTCGTCCTGGTTGCCGTTGCCGTTGCGGCCCAGTTCCGCCTTGGCCGAGGCGAAGGCCGAGAGCTCGGTCATCCCGTCGATCGCGGCACGGCGCGCGATGCGCAGGTAGATCACTTTCTCGCGCTCGGGATCCATCATCGAGGTGATGTCGGCGATCTTGTCCTGGCTGATCGCCATGTGCAGCGTGATGACGCCGGAAACAAAGGCATCGGCGAACTGGCTGGCGTAGGGCGAGTAGAGGTAGGACGCGACATACTGGGTCGAAGCCAGCGCGAAACGGGCGGCGTCGCCCTGCGCGGCCGCGATGCCCACGGAGCGGCGAAGCGCCGCTTCCTCGACCAGCGTGCCGGGGCTGAGCAAGCGCGCCTCGTCGAGGAACGCAAGCGCTGCCGCCGGGTCATCGGCCGAAAGAAGCGAGCCCTTGACCAGCGCCAGGAAGGCGCCGAGGTCGGCGGGCACGCTCATCGGATCGATCGGCTTCAGCATTTCGATCGCTTCGGCCGGCTGCCCGCTCAGATAGGCGACGACGCCTTTGGCGATAGCCAGGCTTTGCGGGTCGGTCACCGCCCGCGAAGCCGCCGCCGCGACCGTCACCGGATTGCCGCCGCTCATGCCGTAGACCAGCAAGGCGCGAAAGTTCTTCGGCTCCTTGAAATCCTCGGCATTGGCGGCGCGCATCCGGGCATCGATCATTTCGAGGAGTTTTGCCTGCATCGGCATCGCGGCATGATCGCCGCCGGCAATGCGATCCTGGATCAGCTGCAGCGAACGCACCAGTTGATAGGGCTGCAGGGCATCCTGCGCGAAGGCCGGCGACGGCCCCGCGGCGAACAGCGCCAGCGCCAGCGCAATTCCAGGAAAAGTGTGGCGCGGTTTTCCGTTCGGAATTGCGCCAAGGCAAAAACATGTAGCGGTTCGCCGTTTCGACGAAACGGTGAAGTGCTCCATTGCACGGCCGATGACGGCTTTGCCCCTCATCCGCCGGCCGCCATCAGGATTTCGATGCGCCGGTTCGCGGCCGCCATCGGATCGGACGCGATCTTGGGCTGCCGGTCGGCGAAGCCCGCAACCTCGGTGATGCGGCTTTCGTCGACGCCGCCGCGCACCAGCATGTAGTATGCCGAATGGGCGCGTGCTGTGGACAGCCGCCAGTTGTCGTAGGCGTCGCTACGGAACGGCCGCGCATCGGTGTGGCCGCTAATGGTGATTGTGCCCTTCTTCTCGTTGATGATCTGGCCGATCTTTTCCATCGCCTGCACCAGCTCGCGCCGCGGCATGGCCGAGCCGATCTCGAACATGCCGAAATCGAGCTGGTCGGTGATCGAAATGACGACACCCTTGTCGGTGGCTTCGACCGAGACGCCGGCGGCGAGCTTTTCGCCCGGCAGAAATGCCTTGGCGAGTTCTTTCTTGATATCCGCCGCTTCCTGAAGAGCGGCTTTGCTCGGCGCCTTATCACCTTTGTCGGCGGCCTGCTCGGCTTCGGTCTTTTCCGCCTTCGTCGTTTCGGCCTTGGTGTCGGCCGCTGCAGCCTCGCGCTTGTCGACTTCAGCTTTCGCGTCTTGCGCTTTCTCGGTCTTGTTCCCTTTGGCCGACGGCTTCTCGGCCTCGCCTAGCGCGACCTTTGGCCCGTTCTTGGCGTCGGTCTTTTCCGTAGCCGCCAGCGGTTCCAGCGGCGCGGCCGTCAGCGGGGGAGCAGCCGGAATGGCCTTCACCCTCGGCACCGCGACGATGGCGACCTTGTCGCCGGGTTTGACCGGATCGCCGTCGATCCTGGCGCGCTCGGCGGTAGCCTCGGCATCAGGCGCAGCCACTTGTTGCGACCAGAAATCCGGCGCGAACGGATCGCGGTAGGATTCGCCGCCGGAGGCGCCTGTTGCCGGACCGGATGTCTGGGCACCGCCTTCGCCCTTGGCGCTGACGTTCTGCATCACGCCCGTATCGGCGGCGATCTCCGCCAGCACCGCATAGGGGTCGGCAAACAGCTTCTCGTCGGAGAGCTGGGCGTCCTGGGCCCCGTCCTTCGTCTGTCGGCGTTCGGAGGAACCGGCGCCGCCCTTGCCGTTGTCGCCCGCCTTGGTCGCGCCCTGCTGCGGGTTGTCCGCGGTCAGCCCCACCTTGCTGGGGCCATCGCCGAGGTCCTCCAGGCCCTTGCGGCTGGAGTTGCGGTCGATCAGCTCGACCGGATTGAAATAGCTGGCGACGGCTGCCTTGGTCTGCTCGTTGGCGGCGTTGATCAGCCACATGACGAGGAAGAAGCACATCATCGCCGTCATGAAGTCGGCGAAGGCGATCTTCCACACGCCACCATGGTGATCCTCGTCATGACCGTCGTGATTGCGCTTGACGATGATGATCTCGTGCCGGGGGTCGGCATGGTCGACGGCGCTCATGTCAGGACCTCCGACAAAGACGCCGACCACTCGGCGATACGCGTTTCGAACACCGTCTCGTCAATGGTGACGGTCAGGTCGAAGCCCGGCGCCTCGGTGAAGTCGAGATTGGCGGCGCGGGATCCGAGGGCCGCCTTCAGCGGCTCGAACAGCGAGAGCGGCCCGCGGACACCGATCCGCACGGCCTCGCTGTCGGCGACAGCGGCGCCGATGGTGCGCGAAAGCGCCTGGAGCGAGCGTTGCTGCAGATCGTCGCTGAGAAGGCCGCCGAGGATGCGCGCGACGGTCGCGCCGGCAAGCTCGGCAACGCGCTGCTCCATGGCCTTGATGCGCGTGGCGACGGCAGCGCCGAGATCGCCGCCGAAGCTTTCAAGGAAAGCTTTCGCCGCATCGTCGCTGGCCTGACGCTCGGCGTCGAGCGCAGCCTGATGGGAGAGCGCAAGGCGTGCCTCGAGCGTCGCCTCCGCGTCGGCCACCGCCTCGGCGATCAGCGCGCCGATATCGGCCTGCGGCGCCGGCGCGGCGGCAGGCAAATGCTCTGCGGCGCGTGCGGACGGCGGCTGGCTGGCACGCGGGGTCCGCGAACCAAAATCGGGCAGGAGATCGAAGAGCGCCGAGGCCACGGCCTAACCCACGGCTTCCGGAGCAGCAGCCCATTTGCGCAGGATCTGGGCGGTGCGCTCCTCGTTGAGGTCGACCATGCGGGCAAGCCGCTCTTGCGGCGCCGGCCGGATCTTCTGGCGCAGGTCGTCGAGCGGGGTTGCGCCGGCGCGCGCGCCGGGCAGGGCGCCGGCCGGGGTCTCGGCGGTGATCGCCGCGACGGGCGCATCGGGCGTCGGCAAGGAACGCTGCACGTCGTCGAAGCTCGGGCCGGCAATGGCCGCGGGCTTCGCCGACGCCGTCAGCGCGGAGGCCATCGGCTTCAGGCCGAAGAAGGCCACCAGGAAAACGACGACGATGAAGGCGCCGGCATTGATCAGCGTGCCGGCATGGGTGCCGATCGAGGCGAGGATGCCAGGCTGATCGATCGGCTCGCCGTCGAGGCCGTTGATGAACTCGACCGCCGACACGTCGATGATGTCGCCGCGCTTGTCGTCGAAGCCGGTCGCCGAGGCGACCATCTTCTGGATCTCGGCGACGCGCTTGGCGATCTGCTCCGGGGTGGCGTCCTTGCCGAGGATGGTCTTGAGGCGATCCTGGTTGACGACGACCGCGATCGACATCTTGTTGACCGTGTAACCGTTCGAAACGGTCGCGATCTTCTTCGAATTGATCTCGTAGTTGGTGATCTCTTCCTTGCGGTCGTTCTGCGAGGTGGATTGCGGTCCCTCGGTGGTGGTGGTCTGTGTCTCGGGCAGGTTCTGCTCGACGCTGGTCGGGGTCGAGGCCTGCTTCTGGTTGCTGGCCTCGTTGGTCTTCACCGACTGCACCGAACGCTCGACGCGTGAGTTCGGATCGAAGATCGTCTCCTCGGTCTGGCGCGTGTCGGTGTTGACGTCGGCCTTGACGCTGGCGCGGAAATTGTCCGGGCCGAGATAAGGGGTGAGCGCGCGGCGGATGTTGTCGCCGATCTGCGCCTCGACCGTCTGCTCAACGCCGAGCGTGCGCGCGGCGCTCGTATTGGACGGGTCGTCGCCGGCGGCCAAAAGGTTGCCGTTGGAATCGAGCACAGTCACCTTGTCGGCCGAGAGGCCGGGAACGGCCGCGGCGACGAGGTGGCGGATCGACATGGCGCTCTTCTCGGCATCGTTGCCGGCATAGCGGATGACCACCGAGGCGGAGGGCTGCTGCTCGTCGCGGCGGAAATTGGCGCGCTCGGACATGACGATGTGGACGCGCGCCGCCTTGACGCCGGAAATCGACTGGATGGTGCGCGCGATCTCGCCTTCCAGCGCGCGCACGCGGGTGATCTGCTGCATGAAGGAGGTGAGGCCGAGCGAGCCGACATTGTCGAACAGCTCGTAGCCGGCATTGGTGCTGGTCGGCAGTCCCTTCTCGGCAAGCAGCATGCGCGCCTGCGCGGTGGTGCCGGCCGGCACCAGCACGGAGGTTCCATCGGAGCCGACATCGAAGCCGATGCCGGCGTCGGCCAGCACCAGGCCGATCTGGTTGACGTCGGAACGATCGAGGCCGACATAGAGCGTCTCATAGGCCGGCCGGTTGAGATAGACGGAAGCGATTCCGATGACGGCCATCACCAGGGCAGCGATGCCGCCCATCAGCGCCAGACGCCGCACGCCGAAGCTCTTCAAATTCGCGATGACGCTCTGGATCTGTTCCGGCACGATTCAACCGCTCCCAGCATGACTGTCCGCCGGAAGACTAGACCGCGAAGCTTGTGCGAGGATGATAGGTGTGCCGCCGGAGAGCCGCCAAAGTGTCGAACCGGCGTCTTGTCGAGCAACGAAAAAACGGCCGCGCCTCAGGCGCGGCCCTTCGCTGGTCGGAATAATCCGGCGGCTTAGCCGTTCTTGAACAGCTGCAGGATCGACTGCGAGGAGCCGTTGGCGATCGACAGGGATTGTATGCCGAGCTGCTGCTGGACCTGCAGCGCCTGGAGGCGCGTCGATTCCTTGTTCATGTCGGCATCGACGAGTTGGCCGACGCCGCGGTCGATGGAGTCCATCAGGCTCTGCGTGAAGGTCTTCTGCAGGTCGATCGAGCTCTTGGCTGCGCCGAGCACGGTGGCGGCGTCGGTAAGCTGACTCATGACATGGTCGATCTTGGTGACCATTTGCGTGATGATGTCGTCGGTCACGCCCGTTGCCGTGATGTCGAGATTGAAGGCGGAGACGTTGTCGATCTTGACGGGCGTGCCCGACACAGCGCCCTGGGCTGTAATGTTGGCGGCGATGTCGGTGGCGCCGCCGGCGATGGCGGTAGCATAGGCGGCGTCATACGCCGACTGGTCCGCCGCCGTGGAGTAGATCGAAGTCTTGCGATCGAGAATGCCCTGGTTCTTGACGTCGGTGGAGAGGCCGTTGTCGAACAGCTTGGTGCTTTCGATATTGATGTCGATCGTTCCGAGCGAAATGGCGCCGGACGACGAGCGGTTGAACGAGGAGACGATCTTGGCGTCGGACTGGACGCCGTCATTGGCGGCCGCGACCTGCTTGGACGTCACCGAAAGGAAATTCGAGCCGGAGAAGGTGGCGGCATCGGCAAACGACTTCATCTGCGCCTGTAGCGCGGTGATTTCGGTCTGCGTCTTAGCCTTGTTGGCATCCGACTGGCCGACACTCGACAGCAGCTTGGTCTTGATCTGGCCGATCGTCGAAATGACGTTGTTCATGCCGGTGTAGGCGGTGTCGACCTTCGAGGCGCCGAGTCCGAGCGCGTCCTGCACGGTCGACAGGGCCGAGTTGTCGGAACGCATCGTGGTGGCGATAGACCAGTAGGCGGCGTTGTCGGCGGCCTCGGAGACCCGGTAGCCGGTCGAGATTCTGGCCTGTGTCTGCTGGAGCGATTTGTTGGTGGCGTTGAGGCTTTGAAGTGCAGTCAACGCCGCAGCGTTCGTCATGATGCTCGCCAAGAAACTCGCTCCTTCTCAAAAGCCGGCATGCCACACAGGCCGGTTCGGCCTGTCCATCGGTTGCGATCGTGCCGGTCGGGCCGATTCGACAACCTAAGTGATTGGTTAACCATACCTAGCGCGATATGGTTAATGGCCTGTTAAAAGTAGGCTTCCGAGAGGTTAAGGAACGAGGGTTGCGCGAGCCTTGAGCAAACGCAAATCGGGCCGCGCTTTTGGCGCGGCCCGATGCTTTGGCCTTGTCAATATAGAGCGATCAGCCGCGGAAGAGCGACAGGATCGACTGCGACGAGCCGTTGGCGATCGACAGCGCCTGGACGCCGAGCTGCTGCTGAACCTGCAGCGCCTGGAGGCGGGTCGATTCCTTGTTCATGTCGGCATCGACGAGCTGGCCGACGCCGCGGTCGATGGAGTCCATCAGGCTCGAGGTGAAGGTCTTCTGCAGGTCGATCGAGCTCTTGGCGGCGCCGAGCTTGGTGGCGGCGGTCGTCATGTCCTTCAGCGCTGCGTCGACGACGTTCATCATCTGCGAGATCTGAGCGTCGCTGGCGGCGGTGGTGCCCGTGAAGATGGACAGGCTGGAAACCGAATAAGTATCGCCGGCTACGGGAGCGGCGCCCAGGGTCGGGTTCTGTGCCGTGGCGGTCGTAGCGCCGGTGGTGCCGAGGCGAGCCGCATCGAGAATGCCCTTCGAGGTCGGGGCAGCGCCCGCGTCATAGAGCTTGATGCTTTCCACGTTGACGTCGATCGTCGAGATTGAAACCGCGCCCGTGGCGTCGCGGTTGAAGGCCGAAACGATCTTGACGTCGGCAGCGGTACCCGAGGCCGTCGACACCGACAGCATGTTGGTGCCGGAGAAGGTGGCGCCGTCGGCATAGGCCTTCAGCTGGTCCTGAAGAGCTTTGATTTCAACCTGCGTCTTTTCCTTCGAAGCATCCGTCTGGCCGTAGGAGGCGGTCAGCTTCTGCTGGATCTGGTTGATCGTGGTGATCGCGCTGCTCATGCCGGTGTAGGCGGTGTCGACCTTCGAGGCGCCGAGGCCGAGCGCGTCCGAAACGGTGGACATGGCTTGGTTGTCGGAGCGCATCGTGGTGGCGATCGACCAGTAAGCGGCGTTGTCGGAAGCCTGCGAGACGCGATAACCCGTCGAGATGCGGGTCTGGGTGGTCTGGAGCTGGTTCTGGGTATTGTTGAGGCTCTGCAGCGCGGTCAACGCAGCGCTGTTGGTCATGATACTGGCCATGGTACTCGTACCTTATTTTTACACGGATTTTTTTGACATACCGGCATGTCCGGTATGACGGTGCGGCATCATGCCAATGACCGCTCAACTGGGTCACCCGCCATCTGCGAGCGACTATGGCGGGAAGTCCCTACCAAAGACCTAAATGGGACGGTTAATCGAAAATAATGTCAGGAAGACTTGCGCGCACTTTGCTCAAGCGGTCGAGACTTTGCGCACGCTTTCGCGTGGTCCGGGGGAAACGATCAGGTGAAGGATCGCACCAGGCTGCCGACCAGAAGGTTCCAGCCGTCGATCAGCACGAAGAACAGGATCTTGAACGGCAGCGACACCACTGTCGGCGGCAGCATCATCATGCCCATGGCCATGGTGACGGTGGCGACGATGAGGTCGATGACGAGGAACGGCAGGACGATGAGGAAGCCGATCTCGAAGCCGCGCCGGATCTCCGAGATCATGAAGGCCGGCACCAGGATGCGCAGGTCGACGGTCTCGCGCGAGACGGTCTGGCCACGCTCGCGGGCGAGGTCGGCGAAGAGGTCGAAATCCTTGTCGCGCACATTGTGCAGCATGAAATCGCGGAACGGGCCGGAAATCTTCTCGAACGCCTCGGCCTGCGTGATCTGGTTGTCCATCAACGGCTTGACGCCGGTGTTCCAGGCCTGGTCGAAGGTCGGCGCCATGACATAGAAGGTCATGAACAGCGACAGCGAGATCAGGATCAGGTTGGCCGGCGTCGATTGCAGACCGATGCCGGCGCGCAGGATCGAGAAGGCGATGACGAAGCGGGTGAAGCTCGTCACCATGATCAAAAGGCCTGGCGCCACCGAAAGCACGGTGAGCAGGCCGAACATCTGGATCAGATAGCCGACGGTCGTGCCGTCGGCCTTGCCGATGCCGCCAAGATCGAGCTGCTGGGCGGCAGCGACGGACGTGGTGACGACGATAAGCGCGGTCGCTATAAGGAACTTTCTCATTCGAGCAGCATCGTCCTGACGAGAACCTGTTTGACGTGGCCGCCGCTGCGCAGCGCCGCGCGCTCCTCGAGATCGGCCTTGAGATGCTGGTAGCCGCTGGCGCCTTCGATCTGATGCAGCTTGAGTGTGCGCACATAGGCGAGCAGGTCCTGCTGGATCTGCTCGGCCATTTCCGGCGGCTGGGGAGCATCGTAGAGCAGCGACGTCTCCAGCCGGATCCAGACGTCCGACGGCGAAGCGAGATTCGTGGTGATCGCCGCCAGCGGAACCAGTGTCGGCCCGGCGACCGCCTTGCCGCCTTCGGCGAGTTTTTCAGCGGTGCCGGCATTTTCCGGCGCCGCGGGCACCGGCGCCGGCGTTTCGCCTTGCTTGAGATAGCCGCCGGAAAGCCAGCCCATGCCGACGGCCGCGCCGGTCATGGCCAACAGCATGGCGAGCTGGATCACCAGGGAAGGTCCCTTCTTGGGCTGGACCTGCTCGAGATTCGCCATGGCAGCGCTCTCCCGGGCCTAGAAGGGAAGAACCTGGTCGAGGACCTGCTGGCCATAGGCCGGCTGCTGGACCTCGCTCACGCGGCCTCGACCGCCATAGGAGATGCGCGCCTCGGCGATGCGCTCGTAGGGGATGGTGTTTTCGGCGCCGATGTCGGACGGACGAACCATGCCGGCGATGGTCAGCACCCGAAGCTCGTAGTTGACGCGAACCTCCTGCGAGCCCCTGATCATCAGATTGCCGTTGGGCAGCACCTCGGTAACGACGGCGGCGACGTTGAGGGCGAGGTCCTCCGAGCGCTTGATCTCGCCGTCGGCATTGGTCTCGGTGCTGGAGCTCAAGCCGGCGTCGCCCTTGCCGCTGGTGCTTGCCTTTTCCCAGCCGAGATTGATGTCGTAGCCGAGCTTGCGCGCGGCGGTGCGGCTGCGGTCGTTCTGGTTCTTGAAATTGGCCCTGTCGTTGAGCTTGATGTTGACGGTCAGGATGTCGCCGGCGCGCAGCGCGCGCGGATCGGTGAAGAGCCGGCTCTGGCGATCGTCCCACAGCGAGAATTTCTTCGGCCGCGAGGCAGGCGGCTCGGGGTAGCTGTACGGGCCCGGGCCGCCGTCACTGATGCCGGAACCGACCGGCGACAGAGCGGGTTCCCTGTTGATCTCCCTGAGATCGGTGCCGCAGCCGGTCAGGGTGGCGAGGGCGACCAGGGCGAGCAGTTTCAACTTCATGACGGATCAACCCTTCGCGCCGCGCTGGCCATGATGCCGGTGAGCGTCGCCGCCGCCTTCTGGTCCATTTCGTTCAGGATGACGCCGGCCTTGCGCGAGTCCAGCTTCATCAGGATGGCCGCCGCGAGTTCGGCATTGACCATCGCCAGGCGTTCGGCGGCGGCATCGGGCTTCATGCCGGCATAGATCTTGACGACGCCGTCCTCGGCGCGCGCCAGGAACACTTCGCGGCGCTTCAGCCATTCCTCGTATTCGGCCCGCTTTGCTTCAAGCGCTTTCATGCGCTCGTCGATGCCGGCTTGTAGCTGCTTCAATTCCTCGGCCTGAAGAGCGTAGCGGCGGTCGCGCGCGGCGTCCGCGATGTTGGAGCAGAAACGCTGTACCTCGCTTTCGTCAGGCGCCTTCCCGTCCGCAAGCGCGGCCGGCTGAACCGGCACGGTCTCGCGCTTGAGCTGGGCCGGCTGAAGTGGCGCCTGTCCACCGGGCAATATCTGGCGCACCTCGTCGGCGCGGGCGACGGTCGCACCCAGCAGAGCAACGATCACCCCGGCGGCGCAGAGGCTCAGGTGACGATGCGGTTTTGAGGAGAAGAGCGCGTTCATCGGCGTGCCTATTGGAGAACCAGGTCGGCCTGAAGGGCGCCGGCCGATTTGATGCCCTGCAGGATGGCGATGATGCCGTCGGGCTTCACGCCGAGGCGGTTGAGGCCGGAGACAAGCGTTTCGAGATCGGGGCCGTCGAGCACTGCGACGCGCGCGTCGGGCCGGCTCGCCTGGATGGCGGTGAAAGGCTCGACCGCGGTCTGGCCCCTGGAGAAGGGTTCCGGCTGGACTACCCTTGGCGCTTCGGTGATGCGCACGGTGAGCGTGCCATGGCTGATCGCCACGCGCGAGATCCTGACATTGTTGCCGATGACGATGGTGCCGGTGCGCTCGTCGATGACGACACGGGCAGGGGCGTCCGATTCGACGACCAGATTTTCGATCTCGGCATAGAAACGCGCGGCGGAGACGTTCTTCGGTCGTCTGATCTGCACGGTGCGGGCATCGCGCTCGGCGGCGACGCGCATGCCGAAGCGCTGCGAGGTGTAGTCGTTGATGGCGTCGGCGATGCGGATGGCGGTCGAGAAATCGGGATTGCGCAGTTGCAGCGTCAGCACGCCCTGATCGTCGAATTCAGCCGGCACGGCGCGCTCGACGATGGCGCCGTTCGGCACGCGGCCGGCGGTCGGCACGCCTTGCGTCAGCTGCTGGGCCTGGCCTTGGGCGGTGAAGCCGCCGACGATCACGGAGCCTTGCCCGACGGCATAGATCTCGCCATCGGCCGCCTTCAGCGGCGTCATCACCAGCGTGCCGCCGGCAAGCGAGGTGGCGTCGCCCATCGAGGAGACATCGATGTCGATGCGGGCGCCCGACTGGACGAAGGGCGGCATGTTGGCGGTGACGATGACGGCGGCCACGTTCTTGGCGCGCGCGCTGCCACCCTCGGTGGCGATGCCGAGATTCTCAAGCATGGCGCGGATCGACTGTTCGGTGAAGGGCGAGTTGCGCAGGCTGTCGCCGGTTCCGGCAAGGCCGATGACCAGGCCGTAGCCGACCAGCTGGTTGTCGCGCGCGCTCTGCAGCTGCGCGATGTCCTTGATGCGCGCGGCGACCTGGCCGGGCGGCAGCGTGCTTGGCCCGGTCGAGACCCGGAACATGCGCTGGGTCGTTGCCGGATCGTATTCCGGATCGTCGTAGACGCCGCCGTTCTTCTGCGCGAGCTCGCGCTTGGCCTTGGGCGTCAGCCCATCCGCCAATGCCGGCTGAAGGCCGATGGCAGTGCTCAGCAGGAGGGCAAGCACGCGCATCACGAAGCGCCGACCTGGATGGTGCCGTCGGCCATCACCGTGCCCGAGATGATCTTGCCGCTGTCGATGTTGCGGATCTTGATCTGGTCGCCGGCGGCGCCTGGCTGCAGCGTGACGCCGGCCGCCGAAATGGTGAGCGCGCCGGCGGTGAAATAGACCTGCACGGACGCGCCCTGCTCGACCAGCCAGGCGTCGCGGATGGCGCTGACCGGGATGTAGCGGCCGGGCAGGAGCGTGCGCTTGGCGACCTTGCCCTGGAGTTCCTCGGTACGCGTCGCCATGCCGTCCGGCTTGTGCTTGCCGGGGATCAGCGTCACCTGCTTGAGCGAGGCGGGTTCGATGGTCTCGCCGGGATAGATGACCCTGTTGGGGATCAGCACGGCCTCGCCGACGGCCTGGCCGGCGGCGATCTGGTTCGCCGACTGGCCGGTCGCGTCCTGCGCGAAAGCCGGCGTGCCCGCGGCCACCAGGACCGTGGCCAGCGCGGCGCGACGCAGTGCGGAGGAGATCGGCCCGGCCATCGTCCGTTACCTGATGTTCTTGGAGACCACCGAGGCCATGTCGTCGGCGGCCTGGATGACCTTGGAGTTCATTTCATAGGCGCGCTGGGCGGAGATCAGCTCGGTGATTTCCTTGACCGGATCGACGTTGGAGGATTCGAGATAGCCCTGCTGGATCGTGGCGAAGCCGGGATCGCCGGGGACGCCGACATTGGCCGGGCCAGACGCAGCCGTTTCCTGGAAGAGGTTGTCGCCGAGCGGCGCCAGGCCCGCCTCATTGGCGAAGTTGGCGATCTGGAGCTGTCCGAGAAGCTGGAGGTTAGTCTGACCGTCCAGGCGGGCAAAAACCTGGCCGGTCTTGTTGACGATCACCTCGACGGCGTTGGTAGGCACGGTGATGGCCGGAATGACATTGGCGCCGTCGACCGTCACGAGCTGCCCGGTGGCATTGGTGTTGAAAGCGCCGGCGCGGCTGTAGAGCGTGCCGCCGTCGGCGCCCTCGATCTGGAACCAGCCCCTGCCGGTCAACGCCAGGTCGAAACTGTTGCCGGTGCTGGCCAATTCACCTTGCGTGTGGACGTTGCGCACCGCCGTCGTCTTGACGCCGAGGCCGATCGAGACGCCTTCCGGCACCAGCGAGGTGTTGGAGCGGTTGGGCACGCCCTGCGTGCGGTCGACCTGGTAGAGCAGGTCGGAGAATTCGGCCCGCGCCCGCTTGTAGCCGGTGGTGTTGATATTGGCGATGTTGTTGGCGATGACTTCCAGGTTGGTCTGCTGGGCGTTCATGCCGGTGGCGGCGATGGCAAGGGCTTTCATGGTCCTAGATACTCATGCGGCTGATTTCGAGATAGGCCGAGACGACCTTGTCGCGGATGGCGATGGTGGTCTGCAGCGCCTGCTGGGCGCTCATCACCGCATCGACGACCTGGCGCGTGTCGGCATCGCCCTTGAGCGCCTGTATCGACATCTGCTCGGCGCCCTGCAGCGTGTTGACGGTCTTCGTCGCCGCCTGGCTGAGGACGTCGGCGAAGGTGCTGCCGAGGCCTTCGCTGGCCTGCGTTCCGATGCCGCCCTGCAGCAGGTTGGGTGAGGCCGACTCCGCCCCGTCAACCGCCGTTTTGAATTGTATTGCCCCGATACCGCCGATCATTACTGGTTCCTCATCAGGTCGATGGTCATGGAAATCAGATCGCGAGCCTGCTTGATGACCTGCAGGTTGGCTTCATAGGAGCGGTTCGCCTCGCTCATGTCGGCCATTTCGACCAACGTGTTGACGTTGGGCATCTTGACGTACCCTTTGCTGTCGGCGGCTTCATTGCCGGGTTGGAATTCGATCGGGAAGTCCGAAGGGTCGCGGGAGATCGCGCTGACTTCCACCAGCGAGCCGCCGGTCGCGCGGTCGACCTCGGACTGGAAGGTGATCGTTTTGCGGCGATAGGGGTCGGCGCCCGGCGTGCTGCCGGTCGACTGGGCGTTGGCGAGGTTTTCCGAGACCACGCGCAGGCGCTCCGACTGGGCGCCAAGACCGGATGCCGCGACTTTGAGGGCTGCAGTAAGGGCGTCCATGATCAGCTCTTCACCACCATCGTCATCATCGAGTGGAAGGCTTTGACGATCGCCGTGTTGAGCTCGAAGGAGCGGCGGACCTCGCCGGCCTTCATCAACTCCTGCTCGACAACCACGGTGTTCTTCGAAGGCATGATCGCGCCGTCAGCGTCTTCCGGCTTGACGTTGAAGCCGGCATTGGCCGTTTCGGCGCCAAGGTGGCCGGTCTGCGTGGCGGCAAGCGTCACCGCGGTCCGGTCGAGGACCTTTTCGAAGGGCTCGACGTCATTGGCCGTGTAGCCCGGCGTGTTGGCATTGGCGATGTTGGAGGCAATCGCCGACTGGCGCACGGCCAGCCATTGCGACTGCCGCGTGGCAAGATCGAAAAGATTTACGGGTTCCATGGGAATCTCCCGGGCAATTACGCACAAGACTAGGCGGCCAGTCTTGCGCGGACCTTGCGCGGGATGGGTCACGCGACCCGGCGCCGTTACCTGGAGAGCTGGATCACCTTGTCGGCGCTGGTGACGATCACCCACTTGCCGCCGCGCTGCTCGATCGAGGCGACGCGGCTGGAATCGGGCAGGACAGAGCCACGCTGGACGATCCACAGACCGGTATCGTCCTCGATCATGGCGCGACCGTTGGCGACATGCACCATCTTGAATTCCGAAGCGGCGGCCGGGAAGGGCTGGTCGCCGGGCGGCGGCGCGGGGTCGTCCTGCACCGTTCCGGTGGCGAACAGGTCGATATCGGCGTTGGGAACGTCCTTGGCCGTCAGTGGCCCGCTGCGTTCGGCCACGACGCCACCGCCCGCGCGTCCGGAATTGCTGCCGCTGCCGCCGAACTTGATCGCCTGAACGCCGAACTGCTCCTGATTGAAGAAGATATACCAGGGGAACAACGCGCAGATCAGGCCGAGCGTGATCCCAAGCGCGGCGATGACGAAATCGCTGCGGCGATCGGCGCTCTTGTCGGCCAGGCGCGGGAACTGGGCTTTCGGCGGCTCCGGCCATTCGGTCCGGGGAAAGAGGCCGTCGAGCAAGGAATCGCGGCTGGCCTGTGCAACGTCGGCGGTGGAAGTCCGCGGTGGATGCGGCCTGTCGGCTTTGGTCAGAAGCGCTGTTGCCTTCTCCGTCCTGGCGCGGGCGGCCCTATCCTTGGCAAGCCTTGCCGCGTCGGCCTCGGCTCTTTCCGCCGCCTCGGCCTCGGCAAGCATGTCGCGCAACATGCGCTCGGTGTATTGGAGCTCAGTCTCCTTGATCGCCATTCAGCTTCCCCTTGAGATGGCGGGCGAGGTCGGCGAACGGATCGGCCGATGCGCGGTCCCTCGGCGATTGCGTGAGCGCCTCGTAGATCACCGGCACCTGGCGCACCGCGTTGTCGAGCTCGGCATCGGCACCGCTTTGATAAGCGCCCAGCAGACGGATGTCGCGCGTGTCCTCGAAGCGCGCGATCATCGATTTCAGCCTTGTCACCAGCATGCGCTGCTCGGCGCTCCAGGCCTTGTCGGCGAGGCGGGAGATCGACGACAGCGGATTGACCGGCGGATAACGGCCCTGCTCGGCAAGCGAGCGGTCGAGCACGACATGGCCGTCGAGGATGCCGCGCACCGAGTCGGCGACGGGATCATTGTGGTCGTCGCCGTCGACCAGCACGGAAATGATGGCGGTGATCGAACCCCTTCCTTTAACTCCGGGGCCCTCGGCTCCAGGCCCGGCGCGTTCGAGCAGCTTCGGCAGGTCGGTGAAGACCGAGGCCGGATAGCCGCGCGCGACCGGCGGCTCGCCGGTTCCGGTCGCCACCTCGCGCAACGCATGCGCGAAGCGGGTGATGGAATCCAGCACCAAGAGCACGCGATGGCCTTGGTCGCGGAAATGCTCGGCCACGCACATGGCGGTGTCGGGCGCGCGGCGGCGCATCATGGCGCTTTCGTCGCTGGTGGCGACGACGGCGACGGTCTTGGCCATGCTCTCGGCGCCGATCGTGTCCTCGAGGAATTCGCGCACCTCGCGGCCGCGCTCGCCGATCAGCGCCACGACCACCGTATCGAAAGCCTCGGCGCCGGCCAGCATCGCAAGCAGCGTCGACTTGCCGACGCCGGAACCGGCGAAGATGCCGAGCCGCTGGCCGAAGCAGAGCGGAGTGAAGATGTCTATCACCCTGACGCCGGTGAGGAAGCCGGTGCCGACGCGCTGGCGCGCCAGGGCGCCCGGCGTCGCGGCATGCCCGACCTCGGCGGCATTCGGCCTGATCAGCGGCGGTCCGCCGTCAATGACGCGGGTCAAGGCATCGATGGCGCGCCCGCGCCAGGAGACATGCGGCGTGACGGCGAGCGGGCCGCGGCGAAAGACGGCGTCGCCGATACCGGCATCGGCGCTGCGGTCGAATGGCGCGACCACCACCTCGTCGCTGCCGATCTTGACGATCTCGCCGCGGCGTGTGCCGGCCTTGCCGCGCTGCTCGACGATGTCGCCGAGCCTGGCAATTCCGGACAGGCCGCGGACCTTGTAGTGCGTCGGCGATATCTCGGCGACGCGGCCGCCGCGCGCAAGCAGCGCCTGCGGATCGTCGAACCGCCGCCAGACGCGTTCGAGCGCGGCCAGCCTGTCCGTGTGCCCGGTATCCGCCGGGCTCTCCGAAGCGCGCAACAGGGACGAGCCGGTCGTCATGCCGTCACTTCGAGCCGAGCGTCTTGATCGCGTCGTCGGTGGAGGAATCGGTCTGCCGCATCAGCGCCGCCGTGTTCTCGAAAGCGCGCTGCACCTGGATCAGCCGGGTCATTTCCAGCACTGGGTTGACGTTCGACTCTTCCAGAAACCCTTGAGCGACGCCGACGTCCGAGCGATCGGTGACAGGTTCGGGCGTGCGCGCCGGAACGATGCCCGAATTGCCATAGCGGACGAAATTCTCGCCGGGGTCGAAATCGTAGAGGCCGAGGGCTCCGACCAACTGGTCGTTCTGCCTGAGCGAGCCGTCGGCGCCTGCCTTGGGCGGGCCGTTGCGCGGATCGAGCTGGATCGGAGCGCCGCCGCTGTCCAACACCGGATAGCCTTCGATCGACATCAGTTCACCGTTCTCGTTCATGGAGAAACGGCCGTCGCGCGTCATCACCGTGCCGGCTGGCGTGTCGATGGCGAACCAGGCGTTGCCCTGGATGGCGAAGTCGAACGGGTTGCCGGTCTCGGTCAGCGCGCCATGCGCACCGGACAGGTAGGTCTTGCCGGAGGAGGCGAAGGAGACCGACTTCGACCCGGTGCCCGAGACCACGTCCTCGAACTTCACTCCGGTGGCGCGAAAGCCGATGGTCGAGGCGTTGGCGACGTTATCGGCGATGGTGTCGAGACGACGCTCGAGCGCGATCTGGGAGGAAAGGGCGACGTAAAGGCTGTCCTGCATGATCTTCTCAGAACTTCAACTGCTGCATGGCCATCATCAGATCGGTAGAGATGCCGACGGTGGTCGGCTGCGCGAAGAGCACGCTGACCGACGTCACGGCCGTCGAGGTCGGATGGGCGATCTCGTACATGCTGGTGAAGCGGGTCAGGAACTTGCTGAGCTTGGCCGGGTCGGTGAAGTCCTTGATGTCGAGCTTCTGCCCGAACAACTGCGCCTGCTTGTCGACGTCGGCGGTGGCGAAGGAATCGGGCAGGCCGAGCGCGCTGCGCACCACGCTGGCCAAAGCGGTGTCGGCCAGCACGTCGTACCAGCTGGTGATGTCGGGCGCCTTGCGCTGGAAATAGAGCGCCAACCGAACGCCTTCGTTGCTCTGGCCGGCATTCTCTTCCAATGTCTGGCGCAGATACATGTCGACGGTCGGCTGCTGCGCCGCAACGCGAGTGGTGGTCGTGTCGCCGTATTGCGCGAAGTTGAAAGCAGCGGCGAGCCCGGCATAGGCCTTGTTGGTTTGCTGGTTGGCGACGCTTTTGGGATCCTTCACGCCGCCTTGCAGGACGGACTTGATCAGGTCCTTGTTCTCGGTGGCCGAATCCAGGCCGAACGCGGCCAGCGCGTAAGTGTAGAGCCGGTCGTTCGACATCAGGTCGTCGATCGACTTCACCTTGGTGATGTTGGCGAGATAGTAGGTCGTCTCGCCTTTCACATAGTCCGAATTCGGATCGAGGCCGGCGATCTCGGCCTGTGCAGCGTAGTTCGCTGTAACCTGCTGCTGCGTCGGGTTGTAGACCGTCGCATTGGCGCCATCGGCGGCGAAGTTGAAGGCAGCGACGAACTGGGCGTAGCGCTTGTCGGTCAGCTTGTTGGCGAAGCTGTCGGTGTTGGAGACGCCTTCCTTCAGCGCCTTGACCATGAAGGCCTTGGCATAGTCCATGTCCTCCAGTCCGTAAGCCTTCATGGCATATTTGAACAGGCGGTCGTTGTTTACGAAATCGTCGATCGATTTAACCTTGCCGATATTGGCCAGATAATATTGCGTATCGCGATCGACCGTCGGCTGTTGCTCGACCTGGGTGATCGATTTGTTGATGTCTTTGGCGATCAACTGGTAGCTGGTGTAGGTACTGAGCAAGGAGACGCCTCCGGCCGAAGCTATCCCTGCACAATAGCGTCACTTCCTTGCGCGAAGCTGAATCGCGTTCGCTGCCTTCGATTCAAGCCTCACACAAGGCACGAGGACTATCCCTGATCCACGACGTGACATGCGGAAGGACCTGTCGTGGGCATTCTGATCGGACTTGTGGTGACGCTCGGCTGCGTTCTCGGCGGCTTCATGGCCATGGGCGGGCATCTGCATGTGCTGCTGCAGCCTTGGGAGGCGGTGGTCATCTGCGGCGCCGCGCTCGGGACCTTCCTCGTCGCCAATCCGATGAAGACGGTCAAGGACACCGGCAAGGGCATTCTCGAGGCCTTCAAGCAGGCGGTGCCGAAGGAGCGCGACTACCTGGAGACGCTGGGCGTCCTGCACAGCCTGATGCGCGAATTGCGCTCGAAGTCGCGCAGCGAGGTCGAGGCGCATATCGACAATCCGGAAGAGTCGGCCATCTTCCAGGCCTTTCCGACCGTGCTGAAGAACCACGACCTGACGAATTTCATCTGCGACTATTGCCGCATCATCATCATCGGCAATGCCCGTTCGCATGAGATCGAAGCACTGATGGACGAAGAGATCCAGACGATCCGCACCGACAAGCTGAAAGCCTATCACGCAATGGTCGCGGTCGGCGACGGTCTGCCGGCGCTGGGCATCGTGGCGGCCGTGCTCGGCGTGGTGAAGGCGATGGGCGCGCTGGACCAGTCGCCGGAAATCCTCGGCGGCCTGATCGGCGCGGCACTTGTCGGAACCTTCCTCGGCATCTTCCTGTCCTATGCGGTGGTCGGTCCGGTCGCCACCAAGATCAAGACGGTGCGCGAAAAGAAGAACCGCCTCTACATCATCGTCAAGCAGACGCTGCTTGCGTATATGAACGGCGCCTTGCCGCAGGTGGCGATCGAGTTCGGCCGCAAGACCATCTCCTCCTACGAGCGTCCGACGATCGATGCGGTGGAGCAGAGCACCATGAACGCTGGCGCGGCCGAGAAGAAGGCGGCCTGAGCATGCAGCGTCTCAGACAGGGCCGCCTGCCGTCATGACAAGTCCGGGCAGTCCTTCGCAAACCCGGGAGTTGATCATCGAGCGGCTCGTCGGCGACAGCGGCGAGGCGGCGCAGGTGATCGGCGTCGGCCGCGGCATGGCCGAGCGAGCGCTGCCGGTGCTGCAGAAGGCGCTTGCGGGCGAACTCGGCGCGCCGGTGAGCGTGGATCTCCAAGTGGTGGAGGTCGGTCGCGTTCCCGAGGCCCGTTCGCGCGCCGGCGACGCCTTTG
This sequence comes from Mesorhizobium sp. CNPSo 4661, assembly GCF_057784215.1. Classification (NCBI taxonomy): domain Bacteria; kingdom Pseudomonadati; phylum Pseudomonadota; class Alphaproteobacteria; order Hyphomicrobiales; family Phyllobacteriaceae; genus Mesorhizobium; species Mesorhizobium sp. CNPSo 4661. Next base: position 61,056 of record NZ_JBWGIO010000006.1, read on the forward strand.
CACTGAGCGTCGTCTCGTCGCCGGCTTCGGCCGACGCCATGACGCTGGTGATGGATGCGCAAGCGGTCGCCGTGATGGTGAGCGCACTGTTCGGCGGCGATCCCGACCAGCCGGTGGCGCCGATCGAGCGCGACCTGTCGCAGATCGAGGCCGATGTCGCGACCACCGTCTTCCAGGAGGTCGCGACGGCACTCAACGGATCCGGCAAACGTTCGCTCGACCTGCGCCTACCGGTGCCGAAAGCAATGTCCGGCAACGACGCGAGGCGGCGCGTGTTGCGCGACGGCGCCGCCGTGCGCATCGTCTATGGCCTCTCGACGCCGTCCGACAGCGGCACGCTCACGGTGATGATCCCGCAGCGCCTGCTGCTTTCCGCGCGCAGCAGCGACGTCGCCACGGGCGAGGGGGGCGAGGCCACGGAATTCGACTGGCGGGCCCGCTTCTCCGAAGAGGTGATGCGCTCGACCGTCCGGCTCGAAGCGACGATGCCGCTCGCCCGGCTGACGCTCGGCGACCTCGCCGCGTTCGAGCCCGGCCAGGTGATCGAATTCGAGGAGAACGCGCAGGTCAACGCCAGGCTCAGCGCCCGCGACAAGACACTGTTTGTCTGCGAGTTCGGCAAGTTGGGGCAGAACTATACCGTCCGCATCAGCCAACCGCATGATGCCGGGCAGGATTTCATCGACGGACTGCTGCCGGGCTGACGCCAGGCCTGGGATTCATGGAGACGACAGATGGCAAAAACCAAGGTGGAAGCCGAACCCGATCAGCCCGACGAACAGCTCGACCGCGCCATCGAGGAGCTGCGCGGCGTGCTGCGGGAAGAGGAAAAGCGCCCGGATGCCGCCCTGCAGTCGGGTGCGAATTCTTCGATCATCATGGCCATTCCGGTCGACGTGCAGATCATCCTGGGCAGCACCGAGATGCCGGTGTCGGAGCTGATGGCGCTGCAAAAGGGTTCCACCGTCGCGCTCAACCGCCGCATCGGCGAGCCGGTCGACGTCGTGGTCAACGGCCGCAAGATCGCGCGCGGCGAGATCACGGTGCTGGAAAGCGATCCGACGCGTTTCGGCATCCGGCTCACCGAAATCATCGCCGCGACGAAGAGCGCCTGAGAATGGCCGGCGTGCGGACCAACCGGCAGCGAGGGCAACACGCATGACGACGGCATTGGCGCTCACACGTCCGCAAAAGGCGGCGGCCATATTGGTGGCCATGGGCAAGCCCGCGGCCAGCCGCCTGCTCAAATTCTTCAAACAGGACGAGCTGAAGGCGCTGATCGAGGGCGCGCGTCTCTTGCGCACCATTCCGCAAGCCGATCTGGAGCGCATCGTCGCCGAGTTCGAAGCCGAATTCACCGAGGGCGCCGGCCTGCTCGATTCAGCCGACCGGATGGACACGATCCTCAATGAATCGTTGTCGCCCGAGGAGATGAGCGCCATCATGGGCGACAAGAAGTTCGAGCCGGTCCAGGAAGGACCCGCGCCGATATGGCCGGACCTCGAAAAGCTCGAGCCGGCGCGGCTTGGCGCCTTCCTTGCCGGCGAGCATCCGCAAACGTCCGCCATGGTGCTGTCGAAGCTCGCGCCGCAGACAGCCGCCAACGTGCTGCTCACCATGGAAAAGCCGATGCGCAGCCAGATCACCAAACGCATGGTGACGATGGCCAACATCCCGGACGCAGCATCGCGGATCGTCGAGAACCAGCTGCGCGTGAGCGTGCTGTCGCAGAAGGCCAGCAGGGACACGTCCGCCGGCCAGGAACGCGTTGCCAGCATGCTCAACGAAATGGCGAAGCCGGAGCTGGACGAACTCATGCAGGACCTGGAGAACGCCAACACGCCCGATCTCGCCGGCGTCAAGTCGCGTCTGTTCGCCTTCGACGACCTGCCGCTACTGCCGCAGAAAGCCCGGGTTCTGCTGTTCGACGGGCTATCGACCGAACTCGTCACGCTGGCGCTGCGCGGCGCGCCGCCGGAACTCGCCGAATCGGCGCTGTCGGCGATCGGCGCACGCTCTCGCCGCATGATCGAGTCCGAGCTTGGACAGGGATCGGAAGGCATTGCCCTTGCCGACATCATGGCGGCGCGCAAGAGCATATCGGTCGCTGCCATCCGGCTGTCGCGCGAAGGAGCTTTCGAGCTGCCTTCGACGCAGACCGCCCCCGCCGAAGCCGCCTGACGATAGCGACCCGGTCAGAGCGCGATGGCTGAAGCGGTCGACAAGGATTCCAAAACCGAGGAAGCCACAGAAAAGAAGATCCGCGACACGATCGAACAGGGCAAGCTGCCCCATTCGCGTGAGACCGCGATCTTTGCGTCCTTCCTCGCCATACTGGTTTTCGCCGTCTTCTACGCCAAGGACGCGATCGTCGATCTCGGCATGTTCCTGTCGACGTTCCTGGAAAAGCCGGAAGCCTGGCCGATGGACACCGAGACCGACGTCATCTCGCTCTACAAGCAGGTGATGACCGAGATCGGCCGCGCCGTGGTCAGCCTCTTGGTGCTGCTGACGGTTGCCGGCATCGGCGCCTCGGTCTTCCAGAACATGCCGCAAATCGTCGGCGAACGGATCAGGCCGCAGCTGTCGCGCATCTCGATCGCCAAGGGCTGGAGCCGGATGTTCGGCGCGCAGGGCTGGGTCGAATTCCTGAAGTCGCTTGCCAAGCTCGGCTTCGCCATCGCGGTGCTGAGCTTCACGCTCTCGGAAGATCATCGCAAGCTGCTTGCCGGCATGATCACCAACCCGGTCTCGTTCGGCATGGTCATACGCGGCATCTTCGTCGACATTCTTGTGGCGATCGTCTTCGTCATGGGGCTGATCGCGGTGATCGACATCGTCTGGTCGCGTTTCCACTGGCGGCGCGACCTGCGTATGACCAAGCAGGAAGTCAAGGACGAGCTGAAGCAGTCGGAAGGCGATCCGATCGTCAAGTCGCGGCTGCGCTCGCTGGCGCGCGACCGGGCGCGCAGACGCATGATGACGGCCGTGCCGCGCGCGACGCTGGTGATCGCCAATCCGACGCACTATTCGATCGCGCTGAAATATGTGCGCGAGGAAGATTCCGCGCCGATCGTGCTGGCCAAGGGACAGGACCTGGTAGCGCTCAAGATCCGCGAGATCGCCAAGGAGAACAACATCCCGATCTTCGAGGACGTGGCGCTCGCGCGCTCCATGTACAAGCAAGTTTCGGTTGATAGCGTGATCCCGTCGCAATTCTACCAGGCGGTCGCCGAGTTGGTGCGGATCGTCTACTCGAAAAAGGCCGCGCGCAAAGCAACCCAATGAACGGACGCCGCTAATCCATGGACCGGCAACCACACGCCAACTCCCGCGAGCTTATCGTCGCCAGCGCCATCGAGCCCGTTGTGGGCGAATTGAGGCTCATCGACGTGGCCGACTATATCGCCTTCATCCGGCTCGAGCATCTCGCCTGCCTGTCGGATCTGGTGGATTCGGCGGCCGAGCTTTACTTCCGGCCAGGCACGCTTCGCCTCGGCCATGGCGCGGAGGCGCATGTAGACTGGAGCGGCAGCCCGCGCATCGTGCTCGATCTCGAGCTGCGGCCACGCGGCGTGACGGTCTATTTCCAGCTGACGCTGACCGAGCACGAGGCGTCCGTGGTGGTCAACTATGTCTCGTTCGAGAAGCCCGGCGAGACGCCCGAGCACAACACGGCCTTGCTCGAGGACGCGATCGAAGAGGCTCGCATCCGCAGGACCGAGCCGCTGGCCTTTTGATTGCAGTCGTCCCAAACCTCGCTATGGCACGCTCAAAGCGCCGCGCGCTGAGACGGGTTCAGGCGACGCGCTTTAAGCCTTGGTTTTGATGCATGTCGCCCAAAACCGCTGCATGCATTGGTGCGGCTATTCGATCAGGCCGAGCCGCAACGCCTTGGCGACCGCCTGGTTGCGGTTGACCGCGTTGAGCTTCTGCGTCGACTGGGTGAGATATTGGTTGGCGGTATGTACCGAGAGCTTGAGGAGCTTGGCGATCTCCTCGCTGGTGTTGCCGTTGGCTGTCAGCTTGAGGCATTCGAGCTCGCGCTTGGAGATCGAACGCGTTTTGCCGGCGTCGCCGGGGCGGATGCGGGCGACCGCCGCGAAAAGCGCGAAGGAGCGGGCATGGATCTCGCACAGCATGTCGTCGGACAACGCGATCTCCGAGCCCAGGAAGACGACTAGCCCACATTGACCGCGATCGGCGTGCACCGGAAGGGCGATGCCGTTGGTGCCGGGCGCCAGCGGCGCGGTCGGCTCGGCCCAGGCGAGCGACTGAAAGACCTGTCGCGACCCGGCGGTGCCGTCGTCGGCCCACCAGCGCGGCGCCGTCGAGAGACGGCTGTGGCGCACCATATCCTCGCCATTGGCGCCGGAGATGAACTTGGTCGCGACCGCGGTGCCGGGATAGTCGGAATCGAAACACGCGACCAGTCGCGCGCGCTCGGGCGAGGGGCTGACGAAATAGAGCCCGAAGGCCGAGGCGTTGATATCGACGGCGATCCAGCGGCAACGCCGCACGGCATCCGGAATGGTGACCGCGTGATGGGTCTCCGAGCCGAGCGAGAAGGCGCCAAACGGATTGCGCTGATCGTTGAAAAGGGCGGCTGCCGCCTCTCTGACCTGTGCGTGCTTCAAATGATGCCGCTCCTGATCGCGGTCGCGATCGCCATCGCGCGGTTGCTGGCCGCGAACTTCTGGATGGCGTGCGTGATGTAGCTGTTGACGGTGTTCGACGAGACACCGAGGATGACGGCCACCTCATCGGTGGTCTTGCCTTCCGAGACCCAGAAGAGGCATTCGCGCTCGCGGTCCGAAAGCGGATCCTGCATCGATGCCGCCGCGATCAGCTGCGGAATGCTGGAAAGCGCGTAGCAGCATTTGAGCTGCGCCTTCATCAGGGCGGTCAGGTCGATCCTGCCCGCCTCGGCGGCCGAGAACAGCACGAACAGGCGCTGCCGGCCGACATTCAACTTCAGCGAATAGATTTCAGCGTGGCCGAGCACGTCGAGCAGGCGGGCTTCCTCACCGGTCAGCAATGCGCCGGCGTCAGGCGCGTGCGCCGCCACCAACGGCTTCGGGCGTATGCCCGGCGCCACGGTCAAGGGACCCAGCGCCAGATTGGCAATCAGCCTTTTGCCGATCAGCTCGATGGCATCGAAGATCCAGTTGGAGGAGACGATGCGCGCATCGTTGCGGTCCTGGTCATGCACGATGGCGACCAGCATGTAGCTGTCGGCGCCGATATCGGCGGCAAGCTGCATGAAGAAGGAGGTGAGATCGCCGCGCGACGTCAGGCGCGAGCCTGAAGTGTCGGGTTGGAGAAGCGCGGCGGGACTGCTCATTTTAATTCTTGGATTCTTGCCGGAATCGATCCTTGTGCCCGGTGTTGGCGAAGCCAACAGCCGGACCCGAAACGCGTCACGTTTACGAAGACACACCCACGGGCGCGAACGGCGCCCAACCGCGCCGAATCCCTCTAGGGAACGCGAAACCGTCCGCGTCTGGTACCGGCCTGGCGCCGGAACTTGAGACTTTGGGTGGTCGCCGCGCCCCCCATGGACCGGCTGATTCGGGTCTAATCTACCCGCAGATGAATCCGACATCAAACGCGATTTGACAAAATCGAATCCGGTGGACTCGCTTTGCGACTCAGCAGCCGGTCTTCGCGTTACTTGGCGGTGATTTCAAAGTCGAATTGAGCCGATGATTTCGCGGAGGAGCGCAAAAAAATACGCCCCCGGTTGCGTCCGAGGGCGTATGTCCCTGAATGGGATTGGTTCAGCGATCCTCGAAACCGGTCAGCACGCCAACGGCATTGATGCCGATCTCTTCGACGGCGTAGCCGCCTTCCATGACGAACAGCGTCGGCAGGCCGAGGCTGGCGATGCGGCGGCCGATCTTGGGATAGTCCTCGCTCTTCAGCTTGAACTGGCTGATTGGGTCCTTCTCGAAGGTGTCGACGCCGAGCGAGACGATGACGACGTCGGGGGCGTAGGCCACGAGCTTGGCGCAGGCGTCCTCCAGCGACGCGCTCCAGCCGTCCCAGTTGGTGCCGAAGGGCATCGGGTAGTTGATGTTGAAGCCTTCGCCTTCGCCTTCGCCGCGCTCGTCGGCATGGCCGAGGAAGAACGGATACTCGACCATCGGATCGCCATGCAGGTTGAGGACCTGGATATCACCGCGGCGATAGAAGATCTCCTGCGTGCCGTTGCCGTGATGGTAGTCGACATCGAGGATCGAGACGCGTTTGGCGCCCTGGTCGCGATACCACTGCGCGACGACGGCGGCGTTGTTGATGAAGCAATAGCCGCCCATGAAGGCAGCACCCGCGTGGTGGCCGGGCGGGCGGCAAAGCGCGAAGGCGGTGGGCTCGCCGCCCTTGACCAGGGCGGCGGCGGTCAGCGCGACGTCATAGGAGGACTTGATCGCCGCCCAGGTGCCTTCGACGAAAGTGGCACCGGCGTCGAAGGAATAATAGCCGAGCAAGGCATCGATCCGCTTCGGCGGCACGTCGCCGCGCAGGCCGCGCGTCGGCCAGGTGAAGCCCATGGCCGATCCCTTGAAGCCGGCGGCGACCCATTCCGGCCACACCGTCGGCAGGAAATCGATGTAGTGGGCTTCATGCACGCGCTTGGCGGCGGCGAGGTCGTGCTCGACCGGCCCGATGATCGGCCCGAGCTTCTCGCTCTCCACCCGCGCCCTGATGAATTCAGCCCGCGACGGCTTCTCGAAGCCCGGCACGATCGCCGACGTGACCAGTTCCATCTGGCCCGAATGGCCGGCATGAAGCGGCGAATAGACAGTTTTCATGGAAATTCCCCTGCGAAATCAGTTGGAGGTGCGAAAATTCAGTCGAGATTGAGATGGGGGGTTACCAGAGCGAGCCACATGGCTTCCACATCGTCCTCGATGAGGTCGAAGGTCCTGCGATCCCTCTTCAGCCCGACAAGCCGGCAGACATGGCCGACTTCCATCATCAGCACGCCGAGCCGGCTGGCGATCTTGGCTTCGAGAGCCGGATTCACATGCTGCAGCCACGCGGCGTAGAGGGCGATGATCTCCTTGTCATATTCGTCCTGGATCGGCCTCAGGTCGGCATTGCCGGATATGGCCTCGATCACCGGCATCAACGTGGCGTTGTCGAGATAGAGCCTGGACGTGTCGATGAAGAGCTTGCGCACCTCGCGCCGAAACTCGTCACGGTTGGTTGGCCGTGGGACGTCGATGCGCTTCTGGATGACCTTGGGAAAAGACGACAGCCAGCGCCGGGCCAGGTCCAGAAGAATGGCCTCCTTGTTGGGAAAGTACTGATAAACCGAACCGACCGACAGGCCTGCGCGCTGCGCGATGGCGAGTGTCGTTGGCGTTCTGGTTCCTTGCTCGCGCGTCAGGATCAGCGCCGCGTCGAGAATCCTGTCGACCACCTTGCTTGACCGTTGCTGCCGCGGCTGCTTGCGCGGTTCGAGCGCTATCTTGGTCTTGCGGTCGAGACTGCGCTTCACTGTTCGTTGCCCCCGTTCCCCGCCCGGCCTCACCATCGGCGCGCGGTGCAGTCCACTATACATTCCAAATTCCGGCTGTTGACAAACGCGAATAAACAGTCGCATTCTTTATCCACGCTGTCTTCCACGATAACAAGGGGAATTTCGAAGACGGCGCATCGGCATCGACTTTTGTCCCATGGCGTCGCCCCGGTGGAGCGGCTGCCCGTTGGACGTGGCGTTGCCGGTCCCTCAGCAAATGTGGAGTCGCGATGTCGGTTGCGGATGGTGGTGCGGATCTGGTGGTCGTCAACGGCCGAGTGCTGACCATGGATGATGACAATCCCACCGCCGAGGCTGTTGCCGTCAAGGACGGCGTCATCATCGCCATCGGCAACCGCGCTTCCATCGAAGAACTCAAGGGACCGGCGACAAAGGTCGTCGACGCCCATGGCGGATCCGTCCTGCCGGGCTTCATCGAGGCGCATATGCATCTGTTCGGCGGCGCGGCCGAGCTCGACAACCTGCATCTGGCGGGCGTGCACGGCTTCGACGCGCTGCGCGACGCGATCCAGGATTTCGCGGCCAGGCGCCCGGACGTCAGGCTCCTGATCGGCGCCGGCGTCGACTACGCGATCCTGCCGGAGCCGGTGACGCGACACGATCTCGACCGTATCATTCCCGACCGGGCCTTCGCCATGTCGGCTTCGGACCACCACACGATGTGGGCGAACACCAAGGCGCTGGAAGAGGCCGGGCTGCTCAATGGCAGAGAGGTCGGACAGGGCAACGAGATCGTCATGGGCGCCGACGGGCTTGCCGCGGGCGAGCTGCGCGAAGGCGAGGCTTTCGGGCCGCTCCTCGACCATTACGGGGCCAACCGGACGCGGCTCGGCCTCGAGGGCGCCGAGCCGGATCCCTATCCTTCGGAGGAGGAACTGGCCGCCGATCGCGACCTGATGCATCGCGGCCTGCAGTGGTGCGCCAAGCACGGCATCACCTCGATCCAGAACATGGACGGCAATCTCTACCAGCTCGAGCTGCTGGCCGGGCTGGAGAAAGAGGGGCGGTTGCTTTGCCGCACCAAAATCCCGTTCCACTTCAAGAACTTCATGAAGCTGGACATGCTGGAAAAGGCCTCGCGAATGGCCTCGACCTACAATTCCGAATGGCTGACGTCCGGCATGGTCAAGGTCTTCTATGACGGGGTGCTGGATTCGTGGACGGCGGTGATGGTCGACGACTATGCCGACCGGCCCGGATGGCGCGGCGAGCCGCTGTTTTCGCCGGAGCATTTCGCCGAAGTGGCGGTCGAAGCCGACAGGCGCGGCCTGCAGATCGCCGTGCATTCGATCGGCGATGGCGCCGTGCGGGCGGTGCTCGACGGCTACGAAGCGGCGCAGAAGAAAAACGGCAGGCGCGACAGCCGGCACCGCGTCGAGCATATCGAGGTGACAACGGCTTCCGACGTTCCGCGCTTCGCCGAGCTCGGCGTGCTCGCGTCGATGCAACCGGCGCATCCGCCGGGCGCGTTGAACTTCCCGATGGAGCCGACGATCTCGCGCATCGGCCGTGACAAGTGGGCGCTGAGCTATGCCTGGCGCACGTTGAAAAACGCCGGCGCGCGCGTGGTGTTCGCGTCCGACTGGCCGGTTTCGCCGATCGATCCGATCCTGTCCATCCAGGCGGCAGTCATGCGCAAACCTTGGGCAGAAGGCATGCCGGACCAGAGCTTTTCGTTGCAGGAAGCAATCGAGGGCTACACGGTCGAGGGCGCCTACGCGGAGTTCATGGAAGATCGCAAGGGTCGCCTGAAGACCGGGTATCTGGGCGATATCGTCGTTTTGTCGGCTGACATCGAGGCGACCGCGCCGGAAGCGCTGCACACCGTGCGCCCGGTGACCACCATCTGCGGGGGGAAGATCACTTACCAAGCCTAACGATGGCATAGGAATTGCTTAATTGAATAGGGGCTCGGATCGAGTCACTGCTCCGCAGTTGCCAAGCCGACCAGCTTGTGGTGACAATCAAACAGGAACACACCTGCCGACAAGAGCAGGCTCTCTCAATGGGGTAATCGTGCCGGAACAACCGGGTAAGAACGCGATCGAAGTTCGCGGTGTTCGCAAGGTCTTTGGTGCCGGCGAAAATCAGGTAGCCGCTCTCGACACGGTGTCGGTGTCGATCCGAGAAAACGAGTTTTTCACTTTGCTCGGCCCGTCCGGATGCGGAAAGACGACGCTGCTGAGATTGATTGCCGGTTTCGATTTCCCGACAGCCGGAGAGATATTGCTGCACGGCCAGGACATCGCGCCGCTGCCGCCCTTCAAACGTCCGGTCAACACCGTCTTCCAGAGCTACGCGCTCTTCCCGCACATGACGGTGGCGCAGAACATCGGTTTCGGACTGGAGATGCTCGGCAAGCCGAAAGCCGAGATCGAGGCGCGCGTCGCCCAGATGCTGAAGCTGGTCAAGATGGAGGCGCTGAAGGCGCGCAGCACCAGTCAGATCTCGGGCGGCCAGCAGCAGCGCGTGGCGCTGGCCCGGGCGCTGGCGCCACAACCGAAGGTGCTTTTGCTCGACGAGCCTTTGTCGGCGCTGGACTATAAGCTGCGCAAGGAAATGCAGATCGAATTGAAGCGGCTGCAGAACGAAACCGGCATCACCTTCATCTTCGTCACCCATGACCAGGAAGAAGCGCTGACCATGTCCGACCGCATCGCGGTCATGTCGGCCGGCAAGATCCTGCAGGTCGGCACGCCGCGCGACATCTACGACCGGCCGGCCGAACGCTTCGTCGCCGACTTCATCGGCGAAACCAATTTCCTGCCTGGCACGGTGGTGTCGAAAAAGCCTGGCGTGGCGACGGTCAAGTTCGCCAGCAACGCGACGATCGCCGCGGGCTATCCGGAAGGCTTCGACCCGACCGGCGAGGTGACGCTTGTGGTTCGCCCCGAACACGCCGACCTGGTGCCCGATCCGGCCAAGGGCACGATCGCCGGGACGCTCTCCAACATCGTCTATTTCGGCACCGACACGCACTATCACGTCAAGCTCGACGGCGGCGAAAACTTCATCGTGCGCCACCAGAACAGCCGCTCGTCGTCGGTCACCTACGCGACCGGCGCCAAGGTCGGCATCCAGTTCGAGGAGGACGCCGCCCGCGTCCTGAAAGACTGATGACGACAGCCGCGCTCTCCCCGACCACGCTCTCCAAGGCCGCGTTGTTCGAAGCCCAGGCGGTGAAAGCCGGTGCCCGGCGCAACCGGCTGCTGTCGCTGCCGGCGCTGATGATCATCGGCATATTCGGCGTGCTGCCGCTCCTCATCATCTGCGTCTATTCGTTCCTGGTCGCCGCACCCTATGGCGGCGTGCAGTGGCAGTTCTCGACCGACGCCTATCTGAACTTCCTGTTCCAGCGCGACATTTTCGACGATACGCTGCAATTCACGCCGGACTTCCTGGTCATCTACCTGCGCTCCTTCCTGTTCGCGGTGGTGACGACGATCATCTGCCTGCTGCTCGGCTTTCCGACCGCCTATTTCATGGCCACCCGGCCGCCGGCGCAACGCAACTGGTGGGTGCTCCTGATCACCATCCCGTTCTGGTCGAACCTTCTGGTGCGCACGCTGGCGATCATGTTCATCATCCGCGACGAAGGCCTGATCAACGACGCGCTGATCGGCTTGGGCGTGATCGATAAGCCGATCACCATGCTCTACACCAACTTCGCCATCCAACTCGGCCTGCTCTACGCCTTCTTGCCGTTCATGGTGCTGCCGCTCTACTCAAGTCTGGAGAAGCTCGACTTCCGGCTGATCGAAGCCGCATATGATCTTTACGCGACGCGCCGGCAGGTGCTGTGGCGGGTGATCATCCCGATGTCCAAGCCAGGCATCATCGCCGGCTGCCTGCTCGTCTTCATCCCGGCGCTCGGCGCCTATGTGACACCGCTGATCCTTGGCGGTGGGGTCCACCTGATGATCGGCGATCTCATCGCGCAGCAGTTCGGCTCGGGCCGCAACTGGCCGCTCGGCTGCGCGCAAGCGCTGATCCTGATGGCGGCGGTGCTGGTGGCGCTGTTCTTCTATGTCCGCAACACGTCGGGCAAGGTGCAGCATGGCTGAGCCCCGCATCATGGACATCAAGGACCAGCCGGGCTTCCGTTCGATCGCCATCATCTGCCTTTTGGTGCTCTATGTGCCGGTGCTGATCCTGATGATCTTCTCGCTGAACAGCGGATCGCTGGTCACACATTGGGAAGGCGTCACGCTCAACTGGTACGGCAGCGCGTTCCTCAACGAGGAATTCCATGCCGCGGCACGCAACACGCTGATCATCTCGGTGACCGCGACGATCGTCTCGACCATCTGCGCGACGCTTGCAGCGATCGGCATGACACGCGTGAAGCCGTGGCGCGGGCTTGCGGCGGCTTTCATGGTGATCAACTTGCCGCTGATGGTGCCCGAGATCATCACGGCAGTGGCGACGCTTTCCTTCTTCGCGCTGATCGCCGGCGCGTTCGGGCTGAATTTCGGCATCGGCAACCTTATCCTCGCCCACACCGTGTTCTGCATCCCCTTCGCCTATATGCCGATCCGGGCGCGGCTGGAGGATATGGATCTGACGCTCGAATATGCGGCGGCGGACCTTTACGCGACGCCGTGGAATGCCTTCAGGCGCATCACGCTGCCGTTGCTGGTTCCCGGCATCATGTCGGGTGGGGCACTCGCCTTCATTGTTTCCTTCGACGATTTCACCATCACGCAGCTGGTCGCCGGCCCTGGCCAGACGACGCTGCCCCTCTACATCTGGAACCAGATCCGGCGCCCGATGACGCCGGAGATCAACGCCATCTCCACCATCCTGCTCATGGTGTCGATCCTGTTCGTCTCGATCTCGTTCCTGATCGCGCGGCGACGCGCCAAATGAGTTCCAAACACAACAATGGGAAGGCAAGGAGAACATAAAATGTCTGGAAAACTGATGGCGGCCGTTTCCGCGGCCGTGCTTTTATGGGCAGTGCCGGCGCTCGCCGACGGCGAACTGCATATCTACAACTGGGGCGATTACACCAACCCGAAGCTGATCGATAAGTTCCAGAAGCAGTACAACATCAAGGTGACGCTGGACGACTACGATTCCAACGAAACCATGCTGTCCAAGGTGCGCGCCGGCAATTCCGGCTACGACATCGTCGTGCCGTCGGACTACACCGTGAAGATCATGGTCGAAGAGGGCCTGCTCGAAAAGACCGAGCCCAACGCGATGCCGAACGGCAAGAACATCGATCCGCGCTTCGTGGACGTCTATTGGGACAAGGGCCGGCATTACACCGCGCCGTGGCAGTTCGGCACGACGGCGTTCTCGGTCAACACCGACAAGTTCAAGGGCGACATCAACAGTTATGCCATCCTGTTCAATCCGCCGGATGAACTCAAGGGCCAGATCAACGTGCTCGACGACGTCAACAGCGTCCTGCATGCGGCCGAGCGTTATGCCGGTGTGCCGCGCTGCGGCGCCGACAAGGCCAATCTGAAGAAGGTCAACGACATACTGATGGCCGCCAAGCCGTCGTGGAAGACCTTCAGCTACGACACCATCACCAAGATCACCTCCGGCGACGTCATCGTGTCGGAGCAGTGGAACGGCGCCAGCTACCGCTCGCGCCAGAAGATACCGGCGATCAAATATGCCTATCCGAAGGAAGGCATCGAAGGCTGGATGGACAATGTCGCGGTGCTGAAGGGCGCCAAGAACCTCGACAACGCCAAGCTGTTCCAGGACTTCGTCATGGCGCCCGAGAACGCGGCGCTGATCTCGGAGTTCGCCGGCTACGACAACGGCATCGCCGGCAGCCACAAATTCCTGGCCCCGGAATTCGCCAACTCGCCGGAAATCAGTCCCCCGGCCGGCTCGCCGACGCCCGAATTCGTGCCGCCGTGCCCGCCGGACGTGGTGGAGATCTACAACAAGATCTGGACCAACCTGCGCAAGTAATTTCGCAGGCAAGCATGACAGGAGGGGAGGCTCCGGCCTCCCCTTCGTGTGACTGTTTCTGTGCATGTCGTTTCCCAAAACCGCCGCGCACTTTTGGGCGACATGCATTAGGGAGGATTTGATGACATCGTACCGCAACTCCGATCCGCGGCCGCCGATCATGCAGGGCTCGCCACCCAGCCTTGTGCCGCCGAAGCTCGATTGGGACCGGCCGCCGTGGAACCGCTGGGCCTTCCAGCACATGCGCGAATTCCTGCCGACGGTCGAAGTCTGGCGCGGTAACGGCCATCGCCATCGCCTGGAGCGCAACGAGGTTGACCTCGATGGCTTGGCTGTCGTGGACAGCAATGGAGCACCGACGACGCTCGCCGGCTTGCTCGACGAAACCTATGCCGACGGCTTCCTGGTGCTGAAGGACGGCAAGGTCGCCTATGAACGCTATTTCAACGGCATGGATGAGCGCACGCTGCACCTGTCGCAGTCGATGGCGAAATCGATCACCGGATCGGTGTGCGGCATCCTGGTCGGGCGCGGCCTGATCGATCCGGGCAAGCTGGTCACCGACTATCTGCCGGAGCTCGGCGAGACCGGCTGGGCCGGCGCCACCGTGCAGCAAGTGCTCGACATGACGACCGGCGTGCGCTTCTCCGAGGAATATACCGATCGCTATTCGGAGATCGGACAGGTCGATGTCGCGACTGGCTGGAAGCCGGTCCCGCCGGGCAGCGATCCGGATTTTGCGTGGCCGTCGCACCTGTTCGAGCTGATCCTGCGGCTGAAGGACCGAGTGCGCCCGCATGGCGCGGCGTTCGAATACCGCTCGATCGAGACCGACGTGCTCGCCTTCATCATGGAACGGGTGAGCGGCAAGCGCCTGGCGCAGCTCGTCTCCGAAGAGCTCTGGCAAAAGCTCGGCGCTGACGAAAGCGCCTGCTTTACAGTAGACAGCGCCGGCTACGCGCTGGCCGATGGCGGCTTCAACGCGACGCTGCGCGACTATGGCCGCTTCGGACAACTGATACTCGACAATGGCGGCGGCGTGATCCCGGCCGACTGGATCGAGACAACGCGCAGCGGCAAGCACGGACCGAATTTCAGCCCGAGCCTTCCGGATGGCAGCTATCGCAACCAGTTCTGGATCGAGGATTCGCGTTCACGGTCGCTGATGTGCCGCGGCGTATTCGGCCAATTGATCCATATGAGCTGGGAACACAGGATGGTCGTGGTGAAGCTTTCGACCTATCCGGATTTCCTCAACGCCGCCTATTCGGTGGCGACGCAGAAGGCGGTGCATGCCATCGCCGCCGCGCTGGCCTGAAGCCGCAAGCAGAATCCGGGAGAGTATCATGAGCGGCAAGACCGCGTTCGAGGCCCAATACGGTTTTGCCCGCAAGGCTGTGCGGCTCGAAACCTGGCGATTGGCGCCGTTCAACCGATGGTCTTTCCAGAATGTCGGCGAGTTGGTGCCGAGCGCGCATGTCGCGCCGGCGCCCGGCGGCGAGGAGCAGGCGAAGTCGCTCGGCGCTTTGCTTGAGGAGAAGGTCTCGCTCGCCGGCGGTAGCGAAACCGTCGAGAGCTTCCTGAAGCGTTCCGACACCGATGGGCTGGCGATCCTGAAGGCGGGCAAGCTGGTTGGCGACTGGTCGGCGCCGCATATGCCGTTTGGAGCCCGCCACATCATCTTTTCGATCAGCAAGTCGGTGACGGCGATCCTCGCAGGCATATTGGAGGGCGAAGGGGTGTTCGACCCCGGCGCGCCGGTGACGCAATACATTCCCGAAGCCAAGGGCTCGGCCTATGGCGATGCGAGCGTGCGCAACGTGCTCGACATGACGGTCAGCCTCGATTTCGAGGAAGCCTATCTCGATCCAGAGAGCGCGTTCGCCCGCTACCGGCGCTCGACGCTGTGGAACCCCGGCGGCGGATCGGAGAGCTTGGCGGCATTCCTGATGACCATCCAGCGCCTTGCCGAGCCGCATGGCCAGACCTATCGCTACCGTTCGCCCAATTCCGATATGCTCGGCATCCTGGTCGAGCGTGCCTCGGGCAAGCGCGTCAGCCAATTGCTCAGCGAAAAACTCTGGCAGCCGCTCGGTGCCGCAAGCGAGATGTCGGTGACGGTCGACATGGAAGGCACGGCGCGCACCGCCGGCGGCATGTCGATGACGCCGCGCGACCTTGCCCGCATCGGCGAGATGATGCGGCAGGGCGGCACGGCCAATGGCCGCCGCATCGTCCCGGAAGCCTGGGTGCGCGACACGGTCGCCACCGGCGGCAGCCATGAAGCCTGGCAGCGGGGCACGATGGCCTTCCTGTTTCCGAACGGGCGCTACCGCAACAAATGGTACCAGACCGGCCATGACAGCGGCGCCTTCTGCTGTATCGGCATCCACGGCCAGTGGCTCTACGTCAATCCGAGGGCGGAAGTGGTCGTCGCCAAGATGTCGTCGCAGCCGGAGCCGGTGGATGAGAAGCTGGATGACGATATTGTGGTGTTCCTGGATGCGCTGAGCGGCATGGTCTGAGCCGACCCGAGATTGGTTCCAAGGGCTGTTTTCTGTGGACCTTCGGCGCATGATGAAACCGGCGCGGTTGGCGTGACGGTTCTCCGGGCCTATGGTCGCCGCTCTTTTCGACAGGGATCGGCATGGCATCGGACATCAAGCGCATCGCAGCAATCATCGCGGCCGAGATCGGCGCGCGGCCGGAGCAGGCCGCGGCGGCAATCGGGCTGCTCGACGAGGGCGCGACAGTTCCGTTCGTGGCGCGTTACCGCAAGGAAGTCACCGGCGGGCTCGACGACACGCAGTTGCGCGACCTTGCCGAGCGATTGGCCTATTTGCGAGAGCTCGATGCGCGCCGCGACACGATTCTTGGCTCGATCCGTGAACAGGGCAAGCTGACAGAGGAGCTGGAGGCTAAGATCGTCGCGGCCGCCACGAAGGCCGAGTTGGAAGACATCTACCTGCCCTATAAGCCGAAACGCCGCACCAAGGCCGAGATCGCCAGGGAGCGCGGGCTTGGACCCCTGGCCGAGGCGATCCTTGCCGATCGTTCCGCCGTGCCTGCCCAATTGGCGCTCGCCTACATCACCGAAGAGGTGGCCGACGCCAAGGCGGCGCTTGAAGGCGCGCGCGACATCCTGTCGGAGCAGTTCGCCGAAAATGCCGATCTGGTCGGCAAGCTGCGCGCCTATATGAAGGAACGCGCCTTCCTGCGTGCAAAAGTCGTCGACGGCAAGCAGGAAGCCGGCGCAAAGTTCTCCGACTATTTCGACCATGTCGAGCGCTGGGCGGGCGTGCCCAGCCACCGCGCCTTGGCCATGCTGCGCGGCCGCAACGAAGAGGTTCTGTCCCTGGACATCGAAGTCGATGCCGATGACGCCTCACCCGTGAAACCGGTCGAGCGCATGATCGCCAATGCGTATGCGATCGGCGGCACGCTGCCGGGCGACAAATGGCTGATGGACGTGGCCGGCTGGACCTGGCGGATAAAGCTGTCGCTGCATCTGACGCTCGATCTGATGCGCGACCTGCGCGAACGGGCCGAGGAAGAGGCGATCCATGTCTTTGCCCGCAACCTGAAGGACCTGCTGTTGGCCGCGCCTGCCGGTTCGCGGCCAACGATGGGGCTCGACCCCGGCATCCGCACCGGCGTCAAGGTGGCGGTGGTCGACGGCACCGGCAAGCTGGTGGCGACCACGACCGTCTATCCGTTCCCGCCCAGGAACGACGTGCGCGGCACGCAGGCCGAACTTGCCGCCCTGATCCGCCAGCACAAGGTCGAGCTGATCTCGATCGGCAACGGCACCGGCAGCCGCGAAACCGAGAAGCTGGTTGCCGACATGCTGTCGGATATGCCGGCAGGCGCGGGGCCGAAGCCGCTCAAGGTCATCGTCAGCGAAGCCGGCGCTTCCGTGTATTCCGCCTCGGCTACGGCAGCGGCGGAATTCCCGGGCCTGGATGTTTCGCTGCGCGGCGCGGTGTCGATCGCCCGGCGCCTGCAGGATCCGTTGGCCGAGCTGGTCAAGATCGAGCCGAAGTCGATCGGCGTCGGCCAATACCAGCACGATGTGGACCAGTACCGGCTCGGCCGCTCGCTGGAGGCGGTGGTCGAGGACGCGGTGAACGCGGTCGGCGTCGACCTCAACACGGCGTCGGCGCCGCTTTTGGCGCGCGTGTCGGGGTTGGGGCCGTCACTCGCCGAGGCGATCGTCGCGCATCGCGACACGACCGGGCCGTTTGCCAACCGCAGGGACCTGCTCAAGGTGGCGCGGCTCGGGCCGCGCGCCTTCGAGCAAAGCGCCGGCTTCCTGCGCATCCCGAACGGCGCGGAGCCGCTCGATGCGTCATCGGTGCATCCGGAAGCCTATGGCGTAGCCAAGAAGATCGTCGCCGCTTGCGGGAGGGATGTCCGCGCGCTGATGGGCGACGGCGCCGCGCTCAAGGCGCTCGACCCGCGCGTCTTCGTCGACGAGCGCTTCGGCCTGCCGACGGTGCGCGACATCATCGCCGAGCTGGAAAAGCCCGGACGCGATCCGCGCCCCGGTTTCAAGACGGCGACCTTCGCCGAGGGCGTCGACGACATCAAGGACCTGAAACCCGGCATGCTGCTCGAAGGCACGGTCACCAATGTCGCGGCCTTCGGCGCCTTCGTCGACATCGGCGTGCACCAGGACGGGCTGGTGCATGTCTCGCAACTGGCCGACCGTTTCATCAAGGACGCGCATGAGGTGGTGAAGGCCGGCGATGTGGTGAAGGTGCGGGTCGTCGATGTCGACATCAAGCGCAAGCGCATCGGGCTGTCGATGCGCAAGGATGGCGGTGAGGGTGGACCGCCTCGTGGCGGCCAGCGCGACCACGGCGGCGGCAAGCCGGCACCGCGCTCGCCGGTGCCGCAGCGCCAGCCGGACCGACCCTCGCAGGGCGCGTTCGGCGCGGCGCTCGCCGAGGCGATGAAGCGCAAGTAGCTACCACGCCAGGACAGTCGGCTCCTTGCCGATCTGACCCAGCAGCCAGTCGCGAAAACTGGCGACCGGCGGGTGGCCGCGCTTGTCGTGCGGCACGACGAGATAGTAGGCGCTGCGGCTTTGCATCGGCGTGCCCGGCGCCGGCACCAGCTGGCGGCGCTGCAATTCGCCGGCAATCAGTATTTCCGGCAGCAGCGCGACGCCGAGCCCCGCCATGCAGGCCTGGGCGACCGTGCCGAACTGCTCGAACTGCATGCCGGGTCCGGTCGGCGCCTCCAGCCCCTGATGCTCGAACCATTCGCTCCAAGCGCCGGGGCGTGTCGCCATGTGCAGCAGCGGCAGGCGGCTGATATCGGCCGGCGTGGCGATGGCGCGGTTGGCGAGGAATTCGGGTGAAGCCACAGGCATCACGGTTTCGCGCATCAGAAGCGTGCAGTCTGCGTCCGGCCAGTCGGGCATGCCGTGATGGATGGCGGCGTCCAGCCGCTCGCGGGCAAAGTCGAAGCGGCCGATGCGGGTGGCGAAGTTGATGGTGATGTCGGGATGGCGGGCGACGAAATCCGGGATCAGCGGCATCAGCCAGCGTGTGCCGAAGGTCGGCAGAATGGCAAGGTTGAGAACGCCGCTATGCCGATTGCTCATCAATCCGAGCGCGGCATCGCGCAACTGGCCGAGTGCCGAGCGAACCGCCTCGGCATAGATCTCGCCTGCCGTCGACAGCCGGACATTGCGGCTGTCGCGTTCGAAGAGCCGACGCCCGAACTGCTCCTCGAGAAGGCCGATCTGCCGGCTGATGGCGCCTTGTGTCAGATCGAGTTCGCGGGCGGCTGCCGTGAAGGAGCCGAGGCGCGCCACCGCCTCGAAGGCGGCGAGCGCGGCGGTGTTCGGCAAAAGACGGCGCTGAACGTTCATGACCTATTACTAACGCTCATTGATGCGTGATGCAATTTTGTTTGATTTTTCGCCGGCGCAGGCGGATAAGCCGGGCAATCCAAGATTTTTACCGGGAGCGAGGCCATGGCCGCCGAGAAGTACGCCTTCGTCTGGAACGATCCTTTCCTCATCGAGGACCAGCTTTCCGAGGACGAGCGCATGGTGCGCGACGGCGCCGCCGCCTTCGCCGCCGACAAGCTGGCGCCGCGCATCGAGGAAGCCTATGCCGACGAGAAGACCGATCCGTCGATCTTCCGCGAGATGGGCGAGGCGGGCCTGCTCGGCATCACCATTCCGGAAGAATATGGCGGGCTCGGCGCCGGCTACGTGACCTACGGCCTGGTCGCGCGGGAAGTTGAACGCATCGACTCGGGCTACCGCTCGATGATGAGCGTGCAGTCCTCGCTGGTCATGTATCCGATCCATGCCTATGGCTCGGAAGCGCAGCGCAAGAAATACCTGCCGAAGCTCGCCTCGGGCGAATGGATCGGCTGCTTCGGCCTCACCGAGCCGGATGCCGGCTCCGATCCGGGCGGCATGAAGACGCGCGCGGAGAAGACCGCGAACGGCTACAAGCTCTCCGGCTCCAAGATGTGGATCTCGAACGCGCCGATCGCCGACGTCTTCGTCGTCTGGGCGAAGCTGAAGGGCGACAACGGCAAGGATGAGATCCGCGGCTTCGTGCTGGAAAAGGGCATGAAGGGGCTGTCGGCGCCGAAGATCGGCGGCAAGTTGTCGCTGCGGGCGTCGATTACCGGTGAAGTGGTGATGGAAGGCGTCGAGGTTGGCGAAGACGCGTTGCTGCCAAACGCCAGGGGCCTCGGCGGTCCGTTCGGCTGCCTCAACCGCGCGCGCTACGGCATTTCCTGGGGCGCGATGGGCGCCGCCGAGGATTGCTGGCACCGGGCGCGGCAATATGGCCTCGACAGAAAACAGTTCGGCAAGCCGCTTGCCGGCACGCAGCTATTCCAGAAGAAACTCGCCGACATGCAGACCGAGATCGCGCTCGGCCTGCAGGGCTCGTTGCGCGTCGGCCGGCTGATGGACGAAGGCAAGATGGCGCCTGAGATGATCTCGATCGTCAAGCGCAACAATTGCGGCAAGGCGCTCGACATCGCTCGCCAGGCCCGCGACATGCATGGCGGCAACGGCATCCAGATCGGCTACCATGTGATGCGCCACGCGCAGAACCTGGAGACGGTCAACACCTATGAAGGCACGCATGACGTGCATGCGCTGATCCTGGGACGGGCGCAGACCGGTATCCAGGCGTTCTTCTAAGCCGGCAACGCTGCATAAATTAGGTGCAGCGCAACATCTCTGCTTGGAGAATGGCCAGCATTTATGTCAGGGTTCGGCGACTGAAACGCCGAACTCCGGGGCCCCATGGCAATTCTGGCAGCCGTTCATCACCTGACCCATTACAAATATGACCGGCCGGTGGTGCTCGGTCCTCAGGTGATCAGGCTGCAGCCGGCGCCGCATTCGCGCACCAAGGTGCTCAGCCACTCGCTCAAGGTCGAGCCGGCAAACCACTTCGTCAATCTGCAGCAGGATCCCTACGGCAACTTCCTCGCCCGCTTCGTCTTTCCGGAGCCGGTGAGTGAATTGAAGATCGAGGTCGACCTCGTCGCCGACATGACGGTCTACAATCCGTTCGACTTCTTCGTCGAGCCTACGGCCGAGACGTTTCCGTTCGACTATCCCGAAGAGATCAGGGACGACCTTGCCATCTACCGCACGCCGGAACCGGCCGGTCCGCTGTTGTCGGCTTTCCTGGCGACAATCGACCGCAGCCCAAGGAATACCGTCGATTTCCTGGTCGACCTCAATGCCCGCCTCCAGCGCGAGATCGCCTATATCGTGCGCATGGAGACCGGCGTCTTCTCGCCGGAAGAGACGCTCGCCGCGGCCAAGGGCTCGTGCCGGGATTCCAGCTGGCTGCTGGTGCAGATCCTCAGAAATCTCGGCATCGCCGCGCGCTTCGTCTCCGGCTACCTGATCCAGCTCAAGCCCGATCTGGTGGCGCTCGACGGACCGCCTGGAACCACCGTCGACTTCACCGACCTGCACGCCTGGTGCGAGGTCTATCTTCCGGGCGCCGGCTGGATCGGCTTCGACCCGACCTCCGGCCTGCTGACCGGCGAAAGCCATGTGCCGCTCGCCGCGACGCCGCATTTCCGCAATGCCGCACCGATCTCCGGCATGGCAAGCTTCGCCAATGTCGATTTCGGCTTCGACATGCGGGTCGATCGGATCGCCGAGCATCCGCGCATCACTAAGCCGTTCTCCGACGAAAGCTGGGAGGCGCTCGATCAACTGGGCGAAAAAGTCGACGCGGCGCTGGGAGAGGGCGATGTGCGGCTCACCATGGGCGGCGAGCCGACCTTCGTGTCGATCGACGATTTCGAATCCGCCGAATGGAACACGGCGGCCGTCGGCCCGACCAAGCGCGACAAGGCCGACCAGTTCATCCGGCGGCTGCGCGAGCGCTTCGCGCCGGGCGGCTTCCTGCATTACGGCCAGGGCAAGTGGTACCCGGGCGAGAGCCTGCCGCGCTGGACCTTCTCGCTCTACTGGCGCACAGACGGCGAGCCGGTCTGGCGCGATCCTTCGCTGATCGCACGGGAGACGGGCAAAGCGGATATCGGGCCGGTGCAAGCCGAAAGCCTGCTCAAAGCAATCGCCGACGGGCTTGGTATCGAACAATCGATGGTCAGCGAGGCCTATGAGGATCCCGGCGAGTGGCTGCTCAAGGAAGGCAAGCTGCCGGACAATGTCGACCCGTCCAATTCGAAGCTGGAAGACCCGGAAGAACGCAGCCGCATGGCCCGCGTCTTCGAGCGCGGCCTGACCAAGCCGTCGGGCTATGTGCTGCCGGTGCAGCGCTGGAACAGCCAGGCCGCCGGACAGCGCTGGCGCTCGGAGAAATGGAAGACGCGGCGCGGCCGCCTGTTCCTGGTGCCGGGCGACTCGCCGGTCGGCTACCGACTGCCGCTCGGCACGCTGCCCTATGTGCCGCCGGCGCAATTCCCTTATATCGTACCGGTCGATCCGTCGGTGCCGCGCGGTCCGCTGCCGGCGCGGGAGACGATTTTGCCCATGGCGGCCCCAGCCGAACTTGAAGGCGCCGACGAAATGGCGCGCCGCCAGCAAGCGGTATCCTTCACCGCGGCGACTGGACAGCAGGACCGGGTCGAGCAGGAGATCACCGAGATCGGCGGCGCGGTGCGCACTGCGCTCAGCGTCGAGCCGCGCGACGGCCGGCTCTGCGTGTTCATGCCGCCGGTCGAGGCGCTGGAAGATTATCTCGAACTGGTGGCGGCGGCGGAGAATGCCGCGAAGGCCATCGGCGTGCCGGTGCATATCGAGGGCTATGGTCCGCCGCACGATCCGCGCCTCAACGTCATCCGCGTCGCGCCGGATCCCGGCGTCATCGAGGTGAACATCCACCCGGCCGCCAACTGGCAGGAATGCGTCGCCACCACCACGGCGATCTATGAGGAAGCAAGGCAATCGCGGCTCGGCACCGACAAGTTCATGATCGACGGCCGCCATACCGGCACCGGTGGCGGCAACCATGTCGTTGTCGGCGGCGCGACGCCCAATGACAGCCCGTTCCTGCGCCGGCCGGACTTGTTGAAGAGCCTGGTGCTGCAATGGCAGCGGCATCCGTCGCTGTCCTACCTGTTTTCGGGGCTGTTCATCGGTCCGACCAGCCAGGCGCCGCGCTTCGACGAAGCGCGGCACGATTCACTTTACGAGCTGGAGATCGCGCTGGCGCAGGTGCCGCATCCGGACAAGGGCGCGGCACCTTTGCCCTGGCTGGTCGACCGGCTGTTCCGCAATCTCCTGACCGACGTGACCGGCAACACGCACCGGTCGGAAATCTGCATCGACAAATTGTTCTCGCCGGATGGCCCGACCGGGCGGCTCGGTCTGGTCGAGTTCCGCGGTTTCGAGATGCCGCCCAATGCGCGCATGTCCCTCGCTCAGCAGTTGCTGGTGCGCGCGATCATCGCCCGGGCCTGGAAGAACCCGCTGGATGGCCGTTTCGCGCGCTGGGGCACGTCGCTGCATGACCGCTTCATGCTGCCGCATTATGTATGGGCGGATTTCCTCGACGTGCTGGAGGACCTGAAGCTGAACGGCTTCGACTTCCGCCCCGAATGGTTCGCGGCCCAGCTCGAATTCCGCTTCCCGTTCTGCGGCGAGGTGCAGCATGGCGGCGTCAAGCTGGAACTGAGGCAAGCGCTGGAGCCCTGGCATGTGATGGGCGAACAAGGTGCGATCGGCGGCACGGTCCGCTTCGTCGATTCTTCCGTCGAGCGGTTGCAGGTACGGACCGAAGGCCTCAATGCGGAGCGCCACGCCATCGTCTGCAACGGCCGCATCGTGCCGATGAAAGTCACCGACAACCGCGAGGTCGCGGTGGCCGGCGTTCGTTTCAAGGCCTGGCAGCCGGCGTCGGGCCTGCATCCGGCCCTGCCGGTCAACACGCCGCTGGTCTTCGACATCTATGACCGCTGGTCGGGCCGCTCCGTCGGCGGCTGCGTCTACCATGTCGCGCATCCGGGCGGCCGCAATTACGACACCTTCCCGGTCAACGGCAACGAGGCCGAGGCGCGACGGCTTGCCCGGTTCGAACCGCGCGGCCACACGCCGGGCGGCTATGTGCTGCGTGACGAAGAAGCTTCTGAAGAGTTCCCCATGACCCTTGACCTCAGGCGGCCGGCGAGACTCTGATCGACAATGGCCAAGGGGAATCAGAGACGGGCAGGCGGCGGGCCGCGGGCGCAGAGCCTGCTGGAACGCTATCGGCCGATCGAAGGCGTCGTCGACGAGATGGTCGACGCCGCGGGAAGCCCGCGTCCGGCCTGGCGCTTCTTCATCGACGCGCTCGACGATCTGGGGGCGGAGCGGCTCGGGCAGCGGTTCGCGCGCGCCGACCAGTATCTGCGCGATGCCGGCGTCTACTACCGCGTCTACGAACAGGCCGGGGCCAATGAGCGGGAGTGGCCGCTCGCGCATGTCCCCCTGTTGATCGACGAGAAGGAATGGGCCGACATCAGCGCCGGCCTCGTCCAGCGCGCCGACCTGTTCGAGGCGATCCTGGCCGACATCTATGGGCCGAACCGGCTGGTCGGGAAGGGGATACTGCCGGCCGCGTTGATCGCGGCGAGCCCCGAATACCTGCGCCCCGTCGCCGGCGTCCGGCCGGCCAGCGGGCATTTCCTGCATATGGTCGCCTTCGAGCTCGGCCGTGGCCCGGACGGGCGCTGGTGGGTGCTGGGCGATCGCGCCCAGGCGCCGTCAGGCGCGGGCTTCGCGCTGGAGAACCGCGTCGCCACCACGCGCGCGCTGTCGGACATCTATGGCGAGATGCATGTGCATCGGCTCGCCGGCTTCTTCCGCCGTTTCCGCGACGCGCTGAACGGCATGGCGAGGGAATCGGGCGGCCGGGTCGCCATCCTGACGCCGGGACCGCTCAACGAAACCTATTACGAGCACGCCTATATCGCCCGCTATCTCGGCATTATGCTGCTCGAGGGCGAGGACCTGACCGTATCCGGCGGCAGGCTGGTGGTGCGCACCGTTTCGGGCCTGCTGCCGATCGGCGTCCTGTGGCGGCGGCTCGACGCCGCCTTCGCCGATCCGCTGGAGCTCAGGCCGGACTCGCAGATCGGCACGCCGGGCTTGGTCGAGGCGATAAGGCGCGGCTCCGTTTCGGCCGTCAATGCGCTGGGTTCCGGCTTGCTGGAGACGCGGGCCTTGCTGTCGTTCCTGCCCAGGATCGCGCGGGAACTGCAAGGTGACGACCTCAAGCTGCCGAGCATCGCCACCTGGTGGTGCGGGCAGGAGGCCGAGCGCGCCCATGTGCTGGCCAATATCGACCGCATGGTGGTCGGCCCGGCGCTGTCGACCCGGCTTGCCTTCGAGGACGATGGCGCGACCCGGCTCGGCTCGTCCCTTTCGGCCGGCGAGCGGGCCGAGCTCGTCGCGCGGATCGAGACTGGCGGCGCCGATTTCGTTGGCCAGGAAGCAGTGACGTTGTCGACCACGCCGGTGTTCGTCGGCGGCCTGCTGGAGCCACGGCCCGCCAGCCTGCGCGTCTATCTGGCGCGCACGCCGGAAGGCTGGACGGTGATGCCCGGCGGCTTCGCCCGCGTCGGCTTTTCGCTCGACCCGACGGCGATCGCCATGCAGCGCGGCGGCCAGGCGGCGGATGTCTGGGTGGTCAGCGACAGGCCGGTCGAGCGCGAGACATTGCTGCCGCAGGAACATGACGGCTTCACCCGCACCATGCCGGGCAGCCTGCCCAGCCGCGCGGCCGAGAACCTGACCTGGCTCGGGCGCTATATCGAGCGTTCCGAAGACACGGTGCGCGTGCTGCGCGCCTATCACGTGCGGCTTGCCGAGACGTCCGATCCGGACATGCCGCTGCTCGCCGATATCAGGGACTATCTGGAGCCGTACGGCATCGAGGTCGAAACGGCGATACCGCCGGGGTTGATCGGGACCTTGGACAGCGCGGTCTACAGCGCCGGCCAGATTCGCGACCGTTTCTCTCCCGATGGCTGGCTGGCGCTGAAGGATCTGTCGAAGACCATCCACAAATTCGCGGAGACGGTCGCGCCCGGAGACGACGCGACGCGGGCCATGACGGTGATGCTGCGCAAGCTCGCGGGCTTTTCCGGCCTGCTGCATGAGAACATGTACCGCTTCACCGGCTGGCGCTTCCTGGAGATCGGCCGACGCCTGGAGCGCGGCATCCAGATCGCCGGCACGCTCAGCCGGCTGACGCGGAATGGGGCGCCTGAAGGCGCGCTCGACATGATGCTGGAGATCGGCGACAGCGTCATGACCCATCGCCGGCAATATCCGGTGCAGGCCGGGCGGCGCACGGTGATCGACCTGCTGGCGCTCGACCCGCTCAACCCGCGTTCGGTCCTGTTCCAGCTCGAGCGGCTGAAGGCCGAGATCGGCATGCTGCCTTCGATCGGCGGCGAGGGGCATATGTCGCCCGCCGCCAAGGAAATCCTGCAGCTCAACACGGCAATCGCCGTCATGGAGCCGTCGGATATGAGCGCCAAGGTGCTTGACGACTTCGCCGGCCAGATCGGCGATCTCTACAACAGCCTCTCCAGAGCCTATTTCGGTTAGGGCATTTCCAGCGAAAAGGATCGCCTCCAATGCTCTATCTCTCTGTTTTTGCGCAATTCCGGACGCAAGGCTACGGCAAAGCCGCCGAGCCTGACCGCTACGCCCTTTTGCTGGAATTGCTCTAATGCTCTACGACATCAAACTCCATTTGCATTACGACTATGCGTCCGCGGCCGGCGGCGGACGGCACCAGGTGCGCGTCATGCCGCAGACGATCGCCGGCGTGCAGCGCGTGATCGCCGCCTCGCTATCCTTCCAGCCGCCGCCGGCCGAGCGTGCCGATTTTTCCGATTTCTTCGGCAACAACGTCACATCGATCGCCTTTCGCGACGCGCATGAGACGCTCGACATCCGAATGAGCGCGCGCGTCTCTGTCTCGCGGCCCGAGCCGGGTCTCGATGTCTCGCCCGATATAAACGGGCTGAGGTCGGAGCTCGATCTGGTGCGGTCGCTCTCGCCGTCCGCGCCGCATCATTTCCTCGCCGCCAGCGATCATGTCGGCATCGACGCGGCGATCACGGCCTATGCGCGGGACAGTTTATCGGGGTCAACCGTCGCCACGGCGGTCGATCTGTGCAATCGCATCCATCGCGATTTCACCTATGACGGCAAGGCGACGACCGTGCAGACCCGGGCCAGCGACGCGTTTGCCCTGAAACGCGGCGTCTGCCAGGACTTCTCGCATATCATGATCGCTGGCCTGCGCGGGCTTGGCATCCCGGCCGGCTATGTCAGCGGCTTCCTGCGCACGATCCCGCCCAAGGGCAAGCCTCGGCTCGAAGGCGCGGACGCCATGCATGCGTGGGTCATGGCCTGGTGCGGACGCGATGCCGGCTGGCAGGAGTTCGACCCGACCAACGGCATGCGGGCGAGCAACGATCATATCACGGTCGGATACGGCCGCGACTATTCCGACGTGGCACCGATCGTCGGCGTGCTGAAGACGACCGGTGGTCAGGTCGGCGAGCAGGCGGTCGACGTCATTCCGGTCGCCGTGGAAAAGGTGTGAGGGCAGTCCCGATTGCCGACAAGCGCTTCTCAAGCGCGGATGCGGCCGGTATCGTGGGCGTTGGGATTGATCGGGGGATCGGCGAGCGCTTGCGGATCGCGTAGCGGGCGCGGAGAGAGATTTGGAAGCGGTAAGCGTCATCATTCCGGCACATGATGCGGCTCGGACGATCGCCCGAACGCTCGCTTCGCTGGCGTCGGAAAAGGAAGTTATCGGTGAGGTGCTGCTGGTCGACGATTCGTCGTCCGACGCCACCGCGACTGTCGCCTCGGATGCGGCCTTGCGCTGCGGTTTGCCCTTGCGCATCATAAAGTCGAGCTGCCGCGACGCCGGCGGTTCCAGGAATCTGGCGCTGGAGCAGGCCGGCTTTCCCTGGATCTATTTGATCGATGCCGACGACCTCCATCTCGAAGGCGGCCTGCGCGCCTTGCTGGCCAAGGCGAGCGCGCAACCGGGGCCCGACATGGTGGTCGGCGCCTACCGCCGCCACGTCAAGGGCGAAGAGCGGTCGACCAAGCTGCCGGGCGGCTACGTGGCAAGCGGACCGGCCAACGCCTGCGCCTATCTCGAAGGGCGGATACGGTCGATCGCGGTCGGCAGCGCGCTGGTGTCGCGGCGGGTTGTCGGCGAAACAAGATTCGCGACCGGCCTTGCCTATGATGAGGACACGCTGTTCTGGGCGCGCGTGATGGCTAAAGCCTCGCTTGCTGTCGTCACACGGCCCATCTTCATCTATTTCGTGTCGGTGGAGCGCTCCGACGATCGTTTCACTGTCAGACCTGCCAAGGGTTTTCTCGAATGGCGCCTGGCGCTGCGCCGGCTGCGGTCCTGCGGCATCGCGGAACGATCGCTCAAGACCAGGGAAGGCCTCGTCGCCCTGAAGATCGCGCGCGTTCACTACGCGCGCGGCGATTTCGATATGGCGGCAAGATTCCTCAACGTGGCCGAAGCCGCGCCAAGGGCGGGCGCGGATGTCTGGCGGTGCATGCGCTACAGGTTGAAGATCGCGCTGCGACGCCGGTTCTCGGCGCCAGCCGCCCAACTGCAACGCGCCTGATGGCCGGGAGGCCGGATCTCGCGGTCGTGGTGATAGGTTTCCAGGCACCCGCCGCACTGGTGGCGGCGGTGAGGTCCGTGCTCGACCAGGGTGTCCCGCTCGAGATCGTGGTCGTGAATTCCGGCGGCGGGAACGCCAAGGCGCTTCTTGCCGATGGCGGCATCGATGTGAGGGTCATCGAAGTGAGGGAGCGGTTGTTTGCCGGCGCCGCTCGGAACCGGGGCATCGCAGCCACGCAGGCTCCGTTCATCGCCTTTCTCGCGGATGACTGCCTGGCCTGTCCGCGATGGGCCGAAGTCCGGCTGCTGCGTCATCGGGAAGGCGCCGCGGCTGTGGCGAGCGCCATCCTCAACAGTCATCCGCGCAATCTGGTCGCCTGCGCGGCGCATCTCGTCACCTCCATGCGACGCCTGCCCGGTTTGCCGGCCGAGAAGGCGCAGCGCTACGGCGCATCGTTCGAGCGGACGCTGTTCGATCGATACGGGACGTTCGACGAGCAACTGATATCGGGAGAAGACACCGAATTCATGGCCAGACTGCCGGAGGCTTTGCGGCCGGTCTGGGAACCGAGGGTGCTGACCCTTCATCGCAACGAGACGAGCCTGTTCGGGTTGCTTGCGGACCAGTATCGCCGCGGGCGTCGCTATGGCGCCTATCTAGGGTCAGTCGAAGCCGGAAAACCCGTTCGCCCGTTCCGAAAAGTGTTCCGCGACCGGCGTAATATCGGCAAGCTGGTCAAGGAGGGGCTGTCCGGCAGGGACCGGACTTTCGCCAGGCTGTCGCTGCCGATCGTGTGGATGGCATTGTTCGCCAAATCGCTGGGGGCGTCGGTCGGGGCCCGGCACGTCGGCATGCCGAAGGGCCGGCAATGATTACCGTCGAGATGAAGCCGCAGCACCGGCGGCGCGGCCGATGGCCTTGGTCGCGGCGCAAGATCGTCGCCGTCTTCAGCTATCGCTACGATCAGCATCTCGTGCCCGACCTCATCGCCAACCTCGAGCCTGTCGTCGACGGCTGGATCGCCTATGACGACCGCGCCTCGGAAGGGGTTTTCAGCAGCGAGCCGCAAAGGCGGCGCGCGCTTATCGCCGCGGCCCATGGGGCGGGCGCCGATTGGGTTCTGGCCATGGATCCCGATGAAAGGCTGGAAAATGCCGTCGCCGGCCGGATCGGCCGGTTGACCGGCGGGTCCAGGCGCATCGCCTGGGGATTTCGTTGCCGGGAGATGTATACGCCGGCCAGCTACCGGGTCGACGGCACCTGGGGCCAGAAGATGCAACACAGGCTTTTTTCCGCCTATCATCCTGATCGATATCGATCGCAGGATTTGCATGGCGCCTGGTTTCCCGATGAAATCGACTTCAGGCTCAAGGACAGCGGTCTCAATCTTTATCATCTGAAGATGATCGAGCCGAAACGGCGTTCGGCGCGTCGCGACCTCTACAATCGTCTCGATCCGGATCACCGGCTGCAGCAGATCGGCTACGACTATCTGGCGGACGAGTCGGGAATGGTCCTCGAGGCCGTGCCGGAGGGCCGCGAGTATCTTCCCGCCCATGCCGATGACGGTGGGCTTTGGATGGCTGATCTATCCGCCAACCGGCGGGACTGAAATCTCTTTCGGAACCAGTGACCAGCGCGCGGATTTATCTACGACAATTTCGCGGAGCCGGCATGTTGCAGCATTCACAATTGTCCTCGGACCGTTCGCCGCGGAACGAGGAAACCCGGAGGAACGGTGCGCAAGATTCAGCCGAGCACGCGTCGCTCAGCTACGTCAGCGACGCCGATCCCGGCGTTCGACGATTGCGAAAAGGCAAGGGATTCTCCTATGCCGGTCCGAACGGGCGGGCAGTGAGCGCTAGGACTCTTGCACGCATCAAGGCGATCGTCATTCCGCCGGCCTGGACCGATGTGTGGATCTCGCCCGACCCGGACGGCCATATCCAGGCGACAGGCCGGGATCAGCGCGGCCGTAAACAGTACCGGTATCACCCGCAATGGATCGAGGAACGCGACGGCGTCAAATATTCAAGCCTCGTCGCCTTCGCCGAAAGCCTGCCTGCTCTCAGGCGGCAGATCGATGCGGATCTGCGCCGGCACGGGCTGCCTCTGGAACGTGTCGTCGCCTCGGTGGTCTGGTTGCTCGACAACACGATGATCCGGATCGGCAATGCGGCATACGCACGCGACAACAAGAGCTTCGGCCTGACCACGCTGCGCGACCGCCATGTCGAGATCACCGGCTCCAGCCTGCGCTTCGCCTTCAAGGGCAAGTCGGGTAAGGAATGGAAGCTGAAGCTGGTCGATCGGCGCATCGCCAAGGTCGTGCGCGGCGCCCAGGATCTGCCGGGCCAGAAGCTGTTCCAATATCTGGGTGAAGATGGCGCCCGGCGGCCGGTGCGCTCGGAGGACGTCAACCGCTATATTCGCGAGGCTTCCGGCGCCGAATTCAGCTCAAAGCATTTCCGCACCTGGGGCGGCACGATCCATGCGGCGTCGCTGTTTGCGAAGACCGAGCTGCCGGAGAGCAAAACCCAGCAAAAACGGGTGATCAACAGTGTCGTCGACAAAGTCGCCGAGCGGTTGGGCAACACGCGGGCGGTCTGCCGCAAATGCTACATCCATCCGCTGGTGTTCGAGTCGTGGAGCAAAGGGCGCCTGCTTGACGAAATGGCCGAGGCCAACAAGCGCAAACGCCTGATATCCGGCCTCGACGAGGAAGAAACGCTGGTGCTCGGATGGCTGCAGGCGCGCGGCGCCTGACAGGCAGGCGTGGAGACCGCCAAGTCCGTGATCCCTCGATAAATTTTTTATCGACCTTGTGTCGGGAAGGGCCTTAGTGTCGCGTCCTTTGATACGGAAAGGACCTGCCATGCTCTACGCCATCCTCTGCTACGCTTCCGAAGACGTCGTTTGCTCCTGGAGCAAGGAACAGGACGACGAAGTCATGGCAAAGCTCCTCAACGTGCAGGACAAATACGCCAAGGCGGGTCGGCTCGGCCCCGTGGCGCGCCTTTTGCCGACGACCGCGGCGACCACGCTGAGAAAGGTCAAGGGCGAGGCGGTCGTGCTGGACGGCCCATTCGCCGAGACCAAGGAACAGTTCCTCGGCTTCTACACGCTCGAATGCAAGGATCTCGACGAAGCCGTCGCATTCGCGCGGGAGCTTTCCGAGGTCAATCCGAGCGGCGGCTCCTACGAGATCCGGCCGGTTTCGATCTTCAACCCGACAAAGGTCGCGGTATGACCGAGCTTGCCTGGATAAGCAACGCGATCAGCAACGCCCGTCCGCAGGCGATGGGCGCGCTGCTGCGCTACTTCCGCGACCTCGACGCCGCGGAAGAGGCTTTCCAGGATGCGTGCCTGAGGGCGCTCAACAACTGGCCGAAGAACGGGCCGCCGCGCGATCCGGCGGCCTGGCTGATCTTCGTTGGCCGCAACAGCGGCATCGACGCCGTGCGCAAGCGCGCCAAGCAGGCGCCGATGCCGGAAGAGGACCAGGTTTCCGATCTGGAGGACGCGGAGAGCGACATGGCCGAACGGCTGGACGGCGCGCATTACCGCGACGATATCCTGCGGCTGCTGTTCATCTGCTGCCATCCGGATCTGCCGGCGACGCAGCAGATCGCGGTGGCGCTGCGCATCGTCTCCGGCCTCACCGTCAAGCAGATCGCGCGCGCCTTCCTGGTTGGCGAGAGCGCCATGGAACAGCGCATCACCCGCGCCAAGGCGCGCATTGCCGATGCCGGCGTGCCGTTTGAGACGCCGGGCGCGGTCGAGCGCTCGGAGCGGCTCGCCGCTGTCGCGGCGATGGTCTATCTGATCTTCAACGAAGGCTATTCGACCAATGGCGGCGAGGCGCCGGCACGGGCGCCGCTGTGCGAAGAAGCGATCCGCCTTGCCCGCCTGTTGCTCAGGCTCTTCCAGGCCGAGCCGGAGATCATGGGGCTGACCGCGCTGCTCTTGCTGCAGCATGCCCGGGCGCCGGCACGGTTCGACGAGAATGGCGAGATCGTCCTGCTCGAGGACCAGGACCGCTCGCTGTGGAGCCGCAAGATGATCGACGAGGGCCTGGCGCTGGTCGACAAGGCGCTGCGCCACCGCAAGCCCGGCCCCTACCAGGTGCAGGCGGCGATCGCGGCGCTGCATGCGCGGGCTGCTGTCGCCGAGGACACCGACTGGACCGAGATCGACCTGCTCTACGGCCTGCTGGAACAGATGCAGCCGTCGCCGGTGGTGACGCTGAACCGGGCTGTCGCGGTGAGCAAAGTGAAGGGTGCCGAAGCGGCGCTTGCCATGATCGAGCCGCTGGAAGAGCGGCTGTCGGGCTATTTCCATTTCTTCGGGCTGAGGGGCGGGCTGCTCATGCAGCTTGGCCGCAACGAGGAGGCGCGTGTCGCCTTCGACCGCGCCATCGCCTTGGCCAACACCGCCGCCGAGGCGGCGCATATTCGCATGCATATCGACCGGCTGATCAAGGAAAGCGCCCAGAAGCCGACGATCCAGAAAGCGCGCTAAGGCGTGTTGATATTCAGGTGAGGCCGGCCTGCAAATGACGGCTTCCTGCGCTTCCGGTGCTCACATACCGGAAGTACGCTCCGCTCCGGTTCTCGGAACCCATCCAGTTTGGTCGCTTCGCGCCCGTCTTCGACTCCGACTCGGCCTGACCTGAATCTCAACACGCCTTGGCCGTGGTTTGCTGTCTGGCCCAATTCCGCGCTCCGGCCTTGGACCATACCGGGGTGGCGGTTTTTCCCCGAAACGAGTAATGCCACGCCATCAAAGCGCCCGGTCGTGCCCGACGGCACGTCCAAGATATGGCGCGTGGCTTCATTCCGCCCTGCGAGGCGGGATCTGAAAGGGACAAAAATGACGTTAGCGAAGGAAACGGCCGCACTTCTTGAGAAACTGGGCGTCGCCAAGGATGCGCTTTCAGGAGGCGATCTTATCGTGCGCAGCCCGGTGACGGGTGAACAGATCGCGGCGCTGAAGTCGATCTCGGCCGCCGATGCCGGCAAGGCCATCGATGCCGCGCACAAGGCCTTCCAGTCCTGGCGACTGGTGCCGGGGCCGAAGCGCGGCGAACTGGTGCGCCTGCTCGGCGAAGAATTGCGCGCGCATAAGGACGAGCTCGGCCGGCTGGTGTCGATCGAAGTCGGCAAGATCCCGTCCGAAGGGCTCGGCGAAGTCCAGGAGATGATCGACATCTGCGATTTCGCCGTCGGTCTCTCCCGGCAGCTCTATGGCCTCACCATCGCCACCGAGCGTCCAGGACATCGCATGATGGAAACCTGGCATCCGCTGGGCGTGGTCGGCGTGATTTCGGCCTTCAATTTCCCGGTTGCTGTTTGGTCTTGGAATTCGGCGCTCGCCTTCGTCTGCGGCGACGCCGTGGTGTGGAAGCCCTCGGAAAAGACGCCGCTGACCGCACTTGCCTGCGAGGCGATCTTCAAGCGCGCCGCCAGGCGTTTCGGCGCGGATGCGCCGGCAGGACTGCTGCAGGTGCTGATCGGCGACCGCGTCGCCGGCGAGGTGCTGGTCGACCATCCGAAGGTGCCGCTGGTCTCGGCCACCGGCTCGACGCGCATGGGCCGCGAGGTCGGTCCCAGACTCGCCAAGCGCTTTGCCCGCGCCGTGCTGGAGCTCGGCGGCAACAATGCCGGCATCGTCACGCCCACCGCCGATCTCGACATGGCGCTGCGCGCCATCGCCTTCGGCGCCATGGGCACCGCCGGCCAGCGCTGCACAACGCTGCGGCGCCTGTTCGTGCATGACAGCGTCTATGACGCGCTCTTGCCACGGCTGAAGAAGGCCTATCAGTCCGTTTCGGTCGGCAATCCGCTGGAGGGCAAGGCGCTGGTCGGTCCGCTGATCGACAAGGCCGCCTTCGACGGCATGCAGAAGGCGCTCAAGGAAGCCACCGCCCATGGCGGCAAGGTGACGGGCGGCGCGCGGTTCGAAAACGGCCATCCGGACGCCTACTATGTGCATCCGGCGCTGGTCGAGATGCCGAAGCAGGTTTCGCCGGTGACGGAGGAGACCTTCGCGCCGATCCTTTATGTGATGAGATACACCGATTTCGACGAGGCGCTCGAGCAGCACAACGCGGTCGGCGCAGGCCTGTCGTCGTCGATCTTCACGCGCGACTTGCAGGAATCGGAGCGGTTCCTCGGCGTCGACGGTTCGGACTGCGGCATCGCCAACGTCAATATCGGCACCTCGGGCGCCGAGATCGGCGGCGCGTTCGGCGGCGAGAAGGAAACCGGCGGCGGTCGCGAGAGCGGCTCGGACGCCTGGAAGGCCTATATGCGCCGCGCCACCAACACGGTGAACTTCTCCAAGGCGCTGCCCCTCGCGCAGGGCGTGTCGTTCGACATCGACTAGTGCGTTTCACCGTTTCACGGAACCGGCGAGACGCCCTATCTCTTTGTTTTTACGCAATTCCGGACGGAAAACCGCTACGCACTTTTCCTGGAATTGCTCTAAGGACGGCACCAGGCGCCGCGAAACTGCGGCGCCTGATATTCGTTCATCAGAGAGCCTTGCCGGTTGCCGGATCGAACAGGCGCAGCGCGTCCGCGTCGAAGACGAACGCGCAGGGCTGGCCTTTGGCGACGCGGGCTTGCGGCGGCAAGGTTGCCGTCAGCCTTTGCGAACCGATCCGGGCGGTGGTGACCTGCTCGGGACCGGTCAGCTCGACGACGTCGATCTCGACCGGGAGCGACATGTCGGCGCCGCTGGCCGGTCCAAGGCGGAGTGCCTCGGGCCTGATGCCGGCCACAACCGAAGCACCGTTGCGGACGGCGCTGGCGTAGCGTTCCGGTAGCGCCAGCCGCGCATCCGAGCCGGCGATGGCGAGCCTGCCGTCCTCGACAACCGCTTCCAGCATGTTCATCGCCGGCGCGCCGACGAAGCCGGCGACGTAGAGCGTCGCCGGGTGGTTATAGATCTCCTGCGGCGTGCCGAGCTGTTCGATGCGGCCGTCACGCATGACGGCGATGCGGGTCGCCAGCGTCATCGCCTCGATCTGGTCGTGCGTGACGTAGACGACCGTGGTGCGCAACATCTCGTGCAGGCGCTTCAATTCGGTGCGCATTTCCATGCGCAGCTTGGCGTCCAGATTGGAGAGCGGCTCGTCGAACAGGAAGACCTGCGGCTTGCGCACCAGCGCGCGGCCGATGGCGACACGCTGGCGCTGGCCGCCGGAGAGCTGGCCGGGCTTGCGGTCGAGCAGGTTCTCGATCTGCAGGAGTTTCGCTGCTTCGCGCACCGCCTTGTCGCGCTCGGCGGCGGGAACCTTGCGCATCTCCAGGCCGAAGCCGATGTTGCGGCTGACGGTGAGGTTCGGATAGAGCGCGTAGGATTGGAAGACCATGGCGATGTCGCGGTTCTTCGGATGCATGCCAAGCACCGAACGGCCGCCGATCAGCACGTCGCCGCTGGTTGCCTCGGCGAGACCGGCGATGATGTTGAGCAAGGTGGACTTGCCGCAGCCCGACGAGCCGAGCAGCACCAGGAACTCGCCGTTCTCAAGCGCGATGTCGATGCCTTTCAGCGTCTCGACGTTGCCGTAATTCTTGCGGACATCGCGGATTTCAAGCGCGCTCATGGACGGCATCCTCGAACTGGATCGGCCCGCCATAGTCGCGGGGCAAGGTTGATATGGCGCGCGAGGCCACCAGGATGGCGGCGATCAGGCAGTCCTCCAGCGGCCTGCCCTGTGCCAACGCGGCCAGGAAGGCGGCGTTGAAGACATCGCCGGCGCCGATCGTGTCGATGACAGCGACGCGCGGCGCCGTTGCTTTGATGAGCTCGCCGTCGGCGCCGATGGCGATCGCGCCGTCCGGCCCGCGCTTGACGACGACCGTCGCGCCGTCCCTCATGCCGGCGCGGATCTTGCGCGCCGCCTCCGCCGGACTTGCCAGGCCGGCCAGCGTGGTCGTCTCGACTTCGTTGAAGAGGGCCAGTTCGCAGCGCGACAGCCAGCCGCGCGCGGCGGTGCAGTTTGCTTGCGTCCAGCCGTCGATCGGCCAGCCTGTGTCGAGCGCGACGGCGATGCCATGCGCTTCGGCCCAGTCGAAGAAGGCGTCGTAATCGCGCGTCAGGTCGTCGGTGAGGAAAGAGCCGCAGAGCAGCGCATAGCCGCCGGAAAGCTGATTGCCGTCCAGGACGGAGAGCACGTCAGCCAGTCCGAACCGGGGCAGGTGGCCGCGCGTGGTGAAGAAGGTGCGCTCTCCGTCGGGATGGGTCATGCCGACCGACAATGTCGTGCCTTCGGGACGAACCGGCCAATTTTGCGCGCGGCGCCCGAAGGCTTCGCGTAGCCAGCGCCCGAACTGGTCGTCACCGATATTGGCGGCGATCTCGAAGTCGACGCCGAGCGCCTGCCAGGCAAGTGCGGTGTTGCCGGCCTGGCCGCCGACGCGCAGATCGTCGTGATCGACGACGGTCTCCGTGCCCGCCTTCGGCCAGGGCGCGACCGGCCCGACGATCAGGTCGACATTGACGTTGCCGATCACCGCGAGCGGCCGCATCACTCGCTCCGGGTGATCTTGGTGGTGCGCACCGGCGTTCCGGCATTCTCGACGCGGGAATCGGCAAAGGCGATCATCAGGCGTTGCGCCACCGGCAGCATGGCGAAGACCGCCGCCAGCCCGGAGGCGGGGTTGAAGCTCAACGTGACGGCGCCCGCGACCGGCGACATGCCCGAGGCGTCGAAGACGATCAGCGGCGCGCCGGTTTCGACGACGGACAGGGCCATTGCGGTGACGAGGTCGGCGGTCGGGTCCTTGCCGCGGAAAAGCACGATGCCGATCTTCGGGCCGAGCATCTCCATCGGCCCGTGGCGCAGCTGGCCGCCTTCGAGCGAGTAGCAGGGCAGGCGCGACAGTTCGGTGAGGCCGAGCGCCAGTGCTTCGGCGACACCTTGCAGGCTGCGGCCGGATGTGACCACGGTCGCGACATTGTGGAGCGCTGCAAGCGCCGCATCGATCGCAACCGTTTCCGGCATTTTGAGCGCGGTAAGGGCGGCGGCGGGATCGTCGCCGAGCGAGGCCAGGATGGCGAGATGCAGGGCGAAGGTCACGGTCAGGCTGCGGGTCGCGGCAAAGGCAAGCTCGGTTCCGCCGGCGCCGACGAGGCAAGGCACGGTGCGGCCAAGAAACGAGCCGGCCTCCAGCGTCAGGCCGAAGGTCTCCGTGCGGTCGCCGATCTCGGCAAACCAGCGCAGCACCTCGGCGCTCTCGCCGGACTGCGAGGTGACGATCACCGTCTTGCCATCAAGCGGCAGCGGCTGGCCAAGCTGTTCCGACAGCGGCAGTGCGATGGCGTCGATGCCATGCGCGCGATAGAGCGGCTCGACGGCGCGCGCGACGGCATGCGAGGCGCCCATACCGAGCAGGACGAGCCTGCCGTTCTTCCTGATGGAGGCTGCGACCTTGGCGGCTGCCTCTCGATTGCTCTCGAACGAGGCAAGCGCATCCTCATGCTGGCGCGCCATCTCGCGGTCGATCGCGACAAGCCCCGCCGGGCGGTTCTTTTCTGCAGTCATGATTATCCTTTCACTCCGCCGCTGGTCAGGCCCGAGATCAGCGCGCGTTGCATGACGAGGCCGATCAGCACCGGCGGCAACGCCGCGAGCACGCCGGCGGTGGCGATCAGTCCGTAGTCGGACACGCGGCCGCCGGCGAGATCGGCGATGGCGACCGTCAGCGTCTTTGCCCGCTGGTCCGAGGTGAAGAGCAGGGCGTAGAAGAACTCGTCCCAGGCAAGCAGCACGGCAAACAGCGCCGATGTCGCCACCACGGGCGCCGCCAGCGGCAAGGTGATGATGCGCCAGGTCTGGAACAGGCCGGCGCCGTCGATCATCGCCGCGGCCTCGATCTCGCGCGGGATGGAATCGAAACCCGACTTCATCAGCCATGTTGTGAAGGGCGCGAGGATCGTCAGATAGATCAGCGCCAGGCCGAAGACGTTGTTGAGCAGGCCGAGCCAGGATAGGCCCATGTAAAGCGGCACCGAGAGCGCCACCGGCGGCAGCATGTAGGTGGCGATCACCATCGACAGCGACCAGCCCACCGAAGGCGTGCGCGAGACGGCCCAGCCGGCCGGCACG
This sequence comes from Mesorhizobium sp. CNPSo 4661, assembly GCF_057784215.1. NCBI lineage: Bacteria > Pseudomonadati > Pseudomonadota > Alphaproteobacteria > Hyphomicrobiales > Phyllobacteriaceae > Mesorhizobium > Mesorhizobium sp. CNPSo 4661. The sequence continues at coordinate 99,788 of NZ_JBWGIO010000006.1, forward strand.
GCGAGGACAACAGCGGCAAGCGTCGCCATGCCGGCGACCTCCAGGCTGTTGCGCAGCGAGGCGGTGAAGGCGGCGCCGGCGCTGTTCTCGGCCGTCGACAGAAGTTGCGCGTAACGGGAGAAGTCGGCCGCCTGCGGCCACCAGCGCAGCGGCTTGGCGGCAAGGTCGGCCGCCGGCGATATGCTCATGACGAAGAGCCAAGCGAGCGGCGCCAGGATCACGGCGGCAAGCAGGATGGCGCAGGCATAGACGAAAACGGTGAAGGGCGGGCTCTTGCGTTCCATCAGGTCGCGCTCCCCGCGGTCTTCCTCACCAGCGTCGCATAGGCGACGGCGAGCACGGTGACGAGCAAGGTGACGATCAGCGCCAGCGAAGCGCCGGAGCCGGCGCGCTGGAAGGAGAAGGCTTCCTGGTAGACGAGGATCGACAGCGAGCGCGTGCTGTTGGCCGGGCCGCCGCGGGTCATCACCCAGATGATGTCGAAGACCTTGAAGGCCTCGATGGTGCGCAGCACCAGCGCCACCATTAGCGGACCGGCGAGATAGGGCAGGATGACGAAGCGAAAGCGGTTGAACGGGCCGGCGCCGTCGACGAGCGCCGCGGCGGTGATGTCGCGCGGTACCGCTTGCAGGGCGGCAAGCGCGATGAGTGCCACAAGTGGAAAATTCTTCCAGCAGTCGGCGACGATCAGCGCCGCAAGCGCCGTGCCGGGCTCACCCAGCCAGGAGCGATAGTCGTCGATGAGATGGAGTTGCGTCAGCGCTGCGTTGAGCGCGCCATATTCGGGATTGTAGATCAGCCGCCAGAGCGTCGCGTTGACGACGGTGGGCAGCGCCCAGGGCAGGATTATCAGCCCACGCAAGACGGCGCGGCCCCGGAATTCCTGATTGAGCAGAAGTGCCGCAAGGACGCCGAGCACCATCTCGGCGGCGACCGAGACGACCGCGAACCAAGTGGTGGTCGAGAGCGTGCGGGTGAAATTCGAGCTCGTCAGCATCCTGGTGTAGTTGTCGAAGCCGACGTAATTGCCCGCCGTGCCAACCAGTTGGGCGTCGGTGAAGGAGAGCCTGACGGTATCGACCAACGGCCAGCCGATAATTGCGACCATGATCACCAGGAGCGGCAGCATCAACAGCCACGCGCGAGTCGTCATCCAGGTGCCTGACATCAGAGGCGCCTCTCTTCCTTCATCCGATCAGAAATAGCACGGGCGGCGCTCGTGTATGAGGCCGCCCGCTTGTCGGGGAACGCCAGATCAGAGGCCGCTGTTTTGCGCAGCAGTCTTGAGCGCGTCTTCCGGTGTCGTCTGGCCGAGCAGCGATTCCTGGATCGCCTGCTGCAGCGCCGTCGACAGCTGCTGATATTTCGGCGTGGTCGGGCGCGGATACATCGCAGCGAGACCGAGCTTGGCGGCGGCGATCAGTTCTTCCTGGCCTTTGGTCACGGCCGGATCGTCATAGGACGAGGCCCAGATCGGCAGCGAGAGCTTGGCATACTGGTTCTGCGTCGCCTGCGAGGTCATGAACTCGATGTATTTCCAGGCTTCGTCCTGGTGCTTCGACACCGCGGTGATGCCGAGGCCCATCGAGCCGTTGACGGCCGAGACCTCGCTGGTGCCCGCAACGCCCGGCGCCGGCACGACGCCGACCTTGCCCGCGACCTTGGAGTCCTTCGGATCGTTGGCCATGTTGTACATGTAGGTCCAGTTCAGCGCGAAGGCGGCATCGCCGTTCTCGAACACCTTGCGGACGTCTTCCTCCAAAAATTCCTTGGAATTCGGATTGGTGAGGCCCGACTTGTAGCTGTCGACCATGTATTTCAGCGCCGAGAGGCCGCCGCCGTTCTGGAAGTCGGGCTTGCCGTCCTTGAGGAAATCACCGCCATAGGCGCTGACCAGCGTGGTGTAGTCGCAGACAGCGGCTTCGGCCTGCGACCAACTCCAGGCGACCGGCGTCTTCAGCAGGCCCTTTTCCTGGATGATCTTGGCCTGCTGGCCAAGCTCTTCCCAGGTCTTCGGCGGCGCCTTGATGCCGGCCTTTTCCAGGATTTCCTTGTTGTAGAACAGGTATTTGGTGTCGAGGATCCACGGCATGCCGTAGTACTTGCCGTCATACTGGACGGTGGTCCAGGCGCCCGGCAGCACGCCCTTCTTCATGTCGTCGGTGATTTTCGACGATACGTCGACCAGCACCTTGTTGGTCGCATATTCGGCCGGCCAGATGACGTCGAACAGCACCACGTCATAGCCGCCGCCCGATCCTTGAGCGAGCACGGTCTTGTCGTGCAGGCCTTCATAGGGGACGAATTCGAGATTGACCTTGATGTCCGGATTGGCCTTGGTGAAGGCCTCCGTCATCGAGCGCACGTCGGCTTCGCTATAGGCGGCCTGCGCCATGAAGAGCGCGTTCAAGGTGGTTTCGGCGAAGGCGTGAGGGACGAACAGTCCGCCGACGAACACTGCGCCCAGAAGTGTCTTACCGATCGATTTCAGCATTTGTCTTTCTCCCATTTTCGACAGCTGCGAGTGGGCGGCCAAGGCCGTGCCGCTTCCTCGAATTCGCATCGCGTCTGACCGGATCCGTCCCCAACGGCGTGCGGCTGAGCCCGAAAGCTTTGCCGTCTTTTTGTAGAGCCGCGAGGGTCTCGCCTATTAAGTCAATTCGCTTGACTTAATTAGTCGATCAATCCTTTAATGGAGTCAAGAGGGGAAACGACGGTGCACGACATCAGCCCGATCCGTGCCAAAAGCGGCACCAACCAGGAAGGCACCAGCGCGCATAACCGCCGCGTCATGATCGAGGCGCTGCGGCTCAACGGCGCGCTTTCGCGCGCCGACCTGGCGCGGGCTACGCAGCTTACCAAGCAGGCGGTTTCCAACATCATCGAGGATCTCGATCGCGATGGACTGGTTGTCGCGCTGGATGCGGTGCGCAAGGGCAGGGGGCAGCCCTTCACGCCCTACCGGCTGGTTCCCGAGGGAGCTTTCGCCATCGGGCTGCAGATCGACCGGCATCTGACACGGGTGGTGGTCGTCGACCTTGTCGGCAAGGTGATCGCGCGCGCCGAGGCCGGCCTGCCCCTCGACGAGCCGTCGCCGGGCGTCCAGACCATCCTGGGTCTCATCGCGCATACGAGGCGCGAACTGGCGGACATCTCCGCCCAGTCCGAACGGCGGCTGGTCGGGCTTGGCGTCGCCATGCCGGGCCCGTTCGGTCTTAAAGAGTCCGACGACAAATGGATGATGCCGGCCTGGCAGCAGTTCCCGTTGCTGGAGACGCTTACGGCCGGGACCGGATTGAGTGTCGGGCTGCAGAATGACGCCGCCGCCTGCGCCACGGCTGAGCGCATCGTCGGCGCCGCGCACGGTGTCGATCATGCAGTCTGCCTTTATGTCGGCTACGGCATCGCTGCCGGGCTGATCCTAAATGGCGAACTCTACAATGGCGGCAACGGCAACGCCGGCGAGATCGGCAGGGCACTGCTGTCGCCGGCCGGGCCTGGAGCTACGCCGCTCGAGCACCGTGCCTCGCTCGCCTCGCTGTACCAGCATCTCGGCCTCAACCCGGCCGATGAGCATCTTTATGAAAAAATAGGCGCTCTGGCCGCCGCCGAGGATGCGAAGGTGATGGGCTGGATCGAGGGCGCCGCGCACGATCTGCGCTGGAGCGTGCATCTGATCGAAACGATCTTCGATCCGCAGACTGTCATCCTCACCAGCGGCGCACCCGAGGCGTTGGCGGGCCGCTTGCTGCAGGCCATACATCCGCTGCTGCCGTCGATCGCCGACCGCCCCGGGAGGCGATTGCCGCGCCTGCAACTCGGCATCACGGATCCATGGGCGATCGCCGTGGGCGCCGCGGCCGAGCCGATCAGCCGGGCCTTCGATCCGCGTTTTTCCGCGATCCTGAAGGCCGGATAGAGCAATTCCAGGAAAAGTGCGTCGCGGTTTTCCGTCCGGAATTGCCGCTCTAAAGCGCGTAGCGCTGAAATGGATTCAGGCGACGCGCTTTTAGGTCTTGTTTTGATGCATGTCGTTGTCCCAGAACCGCTGCACACTTCTGGGCGACATGCACCAGAAAACGGAAAGCGGTCAGTCCGTCGCCTGTGTTGTGCAGGCGGCGAAAGCCGCGTCGATGATGGCGAGCTTGACCGCCTGCGCGGTGATATATTCGCCGTAGAATTCCTTCGATATCCACATGACGGAATGGCCGCGCTGCCCGAGCCAGCCGACGCTGCCGAGCGTCTCGGCGTCGCGAAGTTTGCGCGCAAGATGGGTGCGCGACAGCTTCAGCCATTTGGCGAAATCACCGATCGACAGCACGCCGGTGGGGATGCGCTCCTGGCCCGCATCTTGCGGGTCGACGCTGGCGATCAGCCAGTCCATGACGACGCCGCCATTGTTGAGCCAGGTGAACAGCGAAAAGGTTTGTTGCGGCTCGCGCACCGGCACCGAGGAAATCAGGCCGTCCGCGATCAGCGGCTGCAACTTGGCCAGCATTTGCGGCCTTGCCTGAAATGTTTCCAGCCGCTTCGCGCCGTCAAGCGCGTCAAGCGTGCTCAGATGCATATGAATCCAGCCGATCAACGGCTCCAAGGTCATGGCGGGCAGTCGCAAGGGGCGAATGCGGCCGTCATCGCCCGCCGGCCCGACCTCGATGAAATTATAGTGCTGCATTTCCTTGATGAAGGCATGTGCAGTGTTCCGGCTTGCCACCGCGTGCTGAACGGTGACGTCGACAAAACGCGCTGCCGTCATTTCTTTCCGGTAGTCGCTCGGATCCCTGCGGAAATGCAGGGCAAGGCCGATATGGGCCATCAGCCAGCGTTGCTGGGTGGCAAAGACCGAGGATGCCCGCGGGTTTCTTTCATAGGCCTGCTGCATCGCCATGGCCTGTGCGCGCACACAAGCATGCAGTGCCGGGTGACCGGCAATGTCCTCGTAGGTCACGCACCCTCCCAGCTTCCACCCAAAGATGCTGTAGTCTCGCAAGTTGCGGATAGCAGTTTTGGCCGGCACCCGCCAGCGTGGGCGCCGGTTTTGCGCGCCGCAGCGCGGAGTTTGACGGTCAGCGATCCTTCAGAGCCGAGTGACAGGCTTCGAAGGCTTCGTCGACGACGGCGAGCTTGGCTGCCTGGACGGCCATGTACTCGTCGAAGAACTGCCGCGAAACCCACATCACGGAATGGCCGCGCTGGCCGACCCAGCCGATGCTGCCGAGCGCCTCGGCATCATGGAGCTTGCGCGCCAGATGGGTGCGTGAGAGTTTCAGCCAGCGCGCGAACTCGCTGACCGATATGACGCCGGTCGGGATCCTGTCGAGATGGACGTCTTCGGGGTCGATGCCGGACATCAGCCAGTCCATGACGATACCGCCGTTATTTAGCCAGATAAACAACGAGAAAGTTTGTCCAGGCTCCCGCACGCCGTTGCTGGCCAGCAATCCGTCGGCGATCAACGGCTGCAAGACAGGCAGCATTCCGGGCTGGTCGAGGAAGGCTGCCAGCCGGGTTCCGCCGTCTATGCGGTCGAGCGTCCTCAGATGCGCGTAAATCCAGCCGGTGAAGGTCGCGATGGTGCCCGCCGTGACCCGCATGGGGTGGGCGCGTCCGTCGCCGCTGGCCGAAATATATTCGGCGATGTTGTAGTGCAGCATCTCCTTGACGAAGGCTTCGGCGGTGTTGCGGCTGGCCACCGAATTGCGGCGCACGACCTCGATGAAACGCGCCATCGTCATTTCGGTGCGGCGGTCGTTGGGATCGCGCCGGAAATGCAGCGCCAGGCCGACATGAGCGAGCAGCCATCGCTGCTGGGTGGCAAACACCGCCGCCAGCCGCGGGCTCGTTTCATAAATATGGATGAGCGCCTTGGCCTGTTCCTGGACATTGCTAAGCGCTGCCGGATGACGGGCGATCTCTGCGGCACTCAGCGGCATTTCCTGCGGCACTCCATGCGATTCCAAGCAACGACAAATGAAGATTCCCAGTCTTCGCCGATTGTGTCCAGTTGCCCATTGGAACAACCGTGCGTTTACCCTCGACGCAGTCACCGCAGATGCCAGTCGACAATGCGCCGATATGCGGCTCCGCGCGGCCTTTGCAGCCCGCGGATGGCGGCCTATCGTGGCGGTCGATGGCCGACCATGGTGCGGCCTTTGCCACAGAGTGAAACGATGCCGAGATCAATCAGGACCCTGACCGCCAGTGAAGTGGAGACGCTTGTCGACTGGGCGGCGAGGGAGGGCTGGAATCCGGGGATGGACGATGCCACGGCGTTTCGAGCGGCCGATCCGGATGGATTCATCGGCGCCTTCGTCGGCAGCGAGATGGTGGCGGGCATTTCGGCCGTCGCATACGGCTCGGGCTTCGGCTTCATCGGCCTCTATATTTGTCGGCCCGACCGGCGTGGCGAAGGTCACGGCAAGGCGGTCTGGAACGCGGGCATGGCGCGCCTCGGCAACCGCATCATCGGTCTCGACGGGGTGGCCGAGCAGCGGGCCAACTACCGGCGCATGGGCTTCGTGCCAGCCTATGAGACCGTCCGCTACAGCGGCCGTCCCGCCGGCTTGCCGGACGGTGGCGACATGCGGCCGGTGACGGCCGCCGACATGGCCGGGATACTCGCCTACGATCGCCAGCGCTTCCCGGCGCCGCGCGAGGTCTTCCTTGGCGAGTGGCTGCGGCAGCCCAGGATTGCGCTGCTCTCAGCCGGATCCGACCGTATCGCCGGTTATGCCGTGGCGCGCCGGTGCCGGGAGGGTTTCAAGGTCGGGCCGCTGTTCGCTGACGCGACGCAGCTCGCCCTGGCAATGGTGGCGGACCTCTCGGACGCCACCGCCGGCGAGGAATTGCATATCGACGTGCCGGCCGGCCAGGTTCAATTCACCGCCATGCTTCAGGCCGCCGGCATGGTGGCGGGCTTCACGACGACACGCATGTACAAGGGCGGCAAGCCCGGCAACGCCCCCTCGACGGTTTTCGGCGTCACGACGCTCGAGCTGGGCTGATCGCGCGCTGAGATCATTGTTTTGTCTCGCTGGTCCATGCGACATGGCTCCATGACGTGGTTGCCTTTGCCGGGCTGCGTTTCGCGGAGGTCATCGAATGGCTGGAAGGACGGTCCTCATCGCCGGCGGCGCCGGGGGAATGGGTTTGGCGACCGGGCTGCGTTTCGCAGCCGACGGTGAGCGGATCGCGCTTGCGGATCTTGCCGGCCCCAAGCTCGACGCCGCCGTTGCGCGGATTGCCGCGACCGGGGCGGACGCAATCGGCTTGCCGCTCGACATCCGCTCGGTCGCCGCCTGCCGCGGCGTGGTGGGCAAGGCCAGGGACTGGGGCGGCGCGATCGACATTCTCGTCAACGCCGCAGGAGTCTGGCTCGAGGGGCCAGCGAACGAGGTCGAGGAGGACCAGTGGGACCTGGTGCTGGACGTCAATCTCAAGGGCGCGTTCTTCCTGATCTCGGCGGCCATCCCGCATCTGTCGACGGCGCAAGGCGTGATCGTCAACATCGCCTCCGACGCCGGCATCGTCGGCAACAATGGGGCGGCCGTCTATTGCGCCTCGAAGGGCGGGCTGGTGCTTTTGACCAAGGCTCTCGCCCTGGAACTCGCGCCGCAAGGCATCAGGGTCAACGCAGTCTGTCCCGGCGACACGGCAACGCCGATGATCGAATATCAGGCCAAGACCTATGGGGCGGACGATCCCGACGGCTACAAGCGCCGGCTCCTGGGGCACTATCCGCAAGGGGACAAAGCAAGGTTCATCCAGGTGGAGGAGATTGCGTCCTTCATTCACTACCTTTGCCAACCGGGCGCGGCGCCGATCACCGGGGCCGCGCTTTCGATCGATTTCGGCGTCAGCGCCGGCTATTGAACCCGCGTGGGATCGGTTTCATCGCGGTTATGATTGCCCGCGCCGGCATGCCGGCATCCGCACTCTGGAGAGCAAATGATCGTGTTTCGCAAATCCCGCAAGGCTCTGGTGACCGGCGCGGGCGCCGCTGACGGCATCGGCATGGCGATCGCGCGGGCGCTGGGCGAGGCCGGTCTTTCGGTCACCCTCACCGCTTCTTCCGCACGGGTCGAGCAGCGAGCGGAGGAATTGCGGGCGGATGGGCTGGACGTCCGCGCTGTGGTGGCCGACCTGACGCTTTCGGGCGATGTCGAGCGCCTATGCTCCGACGCCGGCGAAATCGACATCCTCGTCAACAATGCCGGGATGGGCACCGTCGCCCAGCCGGCATTGCAGCGGCGGTTTCTCGACCTCAGCGAAATCGAATGGGACCGCGGCATCGACGTCAGCCTGAAAACCGCCTTTTTGAGCACGCGCGGATTTCTGGCCGGCATGGTGCGGCGAGGCCATGGGCGCGTCGTCAACATGGCCTCGGTGACGGGGCCTTACGTGTCCAATGAAGGCGAGGCCGCCTATTCGGCGGCCAAGGCCGGCATGATCGGGCTGACGCATGCGCTCGCCCTTGAGGTCGGTCGCAGCGGCGTCACCGTCAACGCCGTGGCGCCTGGCTGGATCGCGACGGGCGCTTCGACGCCGGAGGAGCTAGTCGCCGCGCGCAACACGCCGCTTGGCCGCGCCGGCAGCCCCGCGGAAGTGGCGGCCACTGTGCTGTTCCTGGCATCCGACGCGGCGAGCTACGTCAACGGCGCCGTTCTGGTCGTGGACGGCGGCAACATCCTGCAGGAACGCAAGGGATAATCCTGAGCGCGAAAGCCAAAAATGTAAGGAGACGGTAGCGGGAGAGGGACTTGAACCCCCGACCCCAGGATTATGATTCCCGTGCTCTAACCAACTGAGCTACCCCGCCAGGGTGGCAAATGGCCCGGAAAACCGTCCTGAATGGACGGGCGTCGCGAGGCGTTCGCCAAGGTCGCGCGGATATAAGGTTGCGAGGGTGAGCCTGTCAAGCTTCGAAGCGGCCGACATGCCGGCATAATCCAGCCGGCATAATCTCATCCCAGAAAAGCTTTGCCGGACAGACACTCAGGGCATGTCCCGGGGTTGAGTTCGGCGGGGCACGTCGCTATGTCTCGGCCATGAAATTCTAGAGTTTGAGCGAATGAAGCCGCGCATCGCCGTCCTCGGTTGCGGATACTGGGGCAGCAACCATATCCGCACCCTCAAGGCGCTTGGCGCGCTCCATGCCGTCTCCGACGTCAACCGCGCTCGCGCCGAAGGTTTCGCCAGCGAGCAGGATTGCCTGGCGATCGAGCCGGACAGGCTGTTCGAACGCAACGACATCGACGCCATCGTCATGGCGCTGCCGCCGCAATTCCATGCCGACACCGCGGTGCGCGCCGTCGAAAGCGGCAAGGACGTGCTGGTGGAAAAGCCGATCGCGCTGACGGTCGCCGACGCAGAGCGCGCGGTGAAGGCGGCAAAGGACAATGGCCGGGTCTTCATGGTCGGCCATGTGCTGCGCTTCCATCCCGCCTTCGAGACGCTGAAGGCGCTGATCGACAATGGCGAGCTGGGCGAGGTGCGCTACATCCACTCGCATCGGCTCGGCCTCGGCAAGTTCCATACCGAAAACGACGCGCTCTGGGACCTGGCGCCGCACGATTTGTCGATGATCCTCGCCATCACCGGCACCGAGCCGATTGAGGTGAGGGGCGAGGGAGCGGCACTCCTCGACAATCTCAGCGACTTCGCGCATCTGCATATGCGCTTCCCGAACGGCTTGCGCAGCCATCTCTTCGCCTCGCGCCTCAATCCCTACCGCGAGCGGCGACTGACGGTCGTCGGCACCAAGGCGATGGCGGTGTTCGACGACGTCGAGCCCTGGGAGCGCAAGCTCGCCGTCTACCGCCACGCGGTCTGGCAGGACAGCGGCCAATGGGCCTTCACGGCCAACGAGCCTTCCTACGTGCCGGTCGGCGAAGGCATGCCGCTGACGCGCGAGCTTGCCCATTTCATGCAATGCATCGAGACGCGCGCCGAGCCGCGCACCGACGGCGAGGAAGCGATCAGGGTGCTGCGCATCCTGACTGCCGGCACGGTGATCCATACCGGTTCGTCCGTGTGAATCTGTGCTGAAACGGCAGCAATAGACTGAGAAATTACTCGGCGGGAATCTGCGCCGGCCTGGCCGCGAGCCTGGACAGCATGGCCTCGGCCTCGGCGCCGCGCTCGGAGCGCTCGATGAAGCCGCCGCCGAACACGCGCGCCTCGTTGCCGTCGTCGGAATAAAGCACGCAGGCCTGTCCGGGCGCGATGCCCGACTCGCCGTCGGCCAGCTCGACCGACGTCACGCCGTTGCGGTGATGCAGCACGGCTGGACGCGGCGGCCTGGTCGAGCGGACTTTCGCGAACAGCTCGATCCCGCCGGCCGGGACGTCCGACAGCGGTCCGTCGCCGAGCCAGTTCATGTTGCGCAGATAGATCTTGTGCGTCTCCAGCGCCTCGCGCGGCCCAACGATGACGCGGGCCCGGTCGGCGTCGAGATGGACGACGTAGAGCGGCTCGCCGGACGCGATGCCGATGCCGCGGCGCTGGCCGATCGTGTAGCGCAGGATGCCTTCATGACGGCCGAGCACGCGGCCGTCGATATGGACGATGTCGCCGGGATTGGCGGCGGCCGGCTTCAGCTTGGCGATGATGTCGGAATATTTGCCCTGCGGCACGAAGCAGATGTCCTGGCTGTCCTGCTTGGCGGCGACGGTCAGCCCCATCTCCTCGGCAATGGCGCGGACCTGCGGCTTCGACAGGCCGCCGAGGGGAAAGCGCAGATAGTCGATCTGCGCCTGCGTGGTGGCGAACAGGAAATAGCTCTGGTCGCGGTCGGCGTCGACCGGCCGGTAGAGCGCGCGATGCGCGCCACTGGCGCGCGAACGGATGTAATGGCCGGTGGCCAACGCGTCGGCGCCGAGATCCTGGGCTGTCGCCAGAAGATCGGCGAACTTCACCGTCTGGTTGCAGGACACGCAAGGGATCGGCGTCTCGCCGGCGACATAGCTCTCGGCGAAGGGATCGATGACCGCCTTGCGGAAGCGTTCCTCATAGTCGAGCACGTAATGCGGGATGCCGAGCGTCTCCGAAACACGACGGGCATCATCGATATCCTGCCCGGCGCAGCACGAACCGGCGCGATGGGTGGCCGCGCCGTGGTCGTAAAGCTGCAGCGTCACGCCGACGACGTCATAGCCCTCGTGCTTCAGGATGCCCGCGACGACGGACGAATCGACACCGCCCGACATCGCGACGACGACGCGGGTTTCTTCGGGGCGGCGGGGAAGATCGAGGCTGTTCATGGTGCTTTCACTGTGTGGCGCTCAATGCCAATGGCCGGAATATAGGTCAAGCGCCACGCATGCGCCAGCTTGCGGCCCAGGACGAGTTCACCGGCAAAATCAAGGCCCGCAGGCCGGTGTTTCGAATTCTAAACGAAATCCTAACCGGGCGTTCACGATCCTTACCTAGTGATTAGGGTTCGCTTAGGCAATTTTTAAAGCTGTGGCGGTAGTGTGGCGGGGATTGGGTCTTTGAGTTTTTAGTAGAGAGTACGATGACCGATCTGGTTAGACCTAGAGTCAAGTATGTTATCGGGCCTGACGGCAGCCCTCTTACGATCGCCGATCTGCCGCCGACGAACACCCGGCGCTGGGTTATCCGGCGCAAGGCGGAAGTGGTTGCTGCAGTACGCGGCGGCCTGCTCAGCCTTGAGGAAGCCTGCCAGCGCTACAAGCTCACCACCGAAGAATTTCTCTCCTGGCAGGCATCGATCGACGAATACGGCCTTGCCGGGCTGCGCACCACGCGGATCCAGCAGTACCGGCACTAGAGCGTTTCACCGTTTCACGGAAACGGCGAACCGCTCTATCTCCTTGTTTTGACGCAATTTCGGACGGAAACCGCTCACACTTTTCCTGAAATTGCTCTAGGCTGGACAGACACAGTACGAAAGGGCGCGGAACACCGCGCCCTTTCGCTTTTTGCAAAAGCCTCAGACCGTCAGCACGATCTTGCCGATCGGCCGCGTGGCGAGAAAAGCATGGGCAGCTCCCGCTTGGTCGAGCGGAAAGGCTTTCGCCACATGGGGCGCAAGCTTTCCGGCATCGACGAGCCTGGCGAGCCCGGTAAGCCCTTCGCGGTCGGGGATTACAGACATTCGTTCAACGCGGATGTTCCGCTCCTTGGCCTTCGCCCTGGTGGCGTCGTGAACGTTGAGCAGCGACACCAGGACGCCACCGTCACGCACCACCTTCAGCGACTCGTCGGCATGGTCGCCGCCGATAGGGTCCAGCACAAGATCGACATTGCCGACCTGTTCGACGAAGTTGCCCTTGGTGTAGTCGACGACGTAGGCGCCGAGCGAGCGGACAAAATCGAGCTTGTCCGGGCTGGCTGTGGCGATGACGTAAGCGCCGCGCGCCTTGGCAATCTGAACCGCCAGATGACCGACGCCGCCGGCCCCGGCATGAACCAGCACGCGTTGCCCCGCTTGCAGGCCGCCATGGCGCACAAGGCCTTGCCAGGCCGTCAAGCCGGCCAGCGGCAAAGCGGCGGCATGCGCATGGTCGATGGCGGCAGGTTTGGCGGCGATCTCGTCTGCCGGCGCCGCGGCGAGCTCGGCATAGGCGGCTGCCTGCTTGGGGAAACGCGGCATGCCGAACACCTCGTCGCCGACCTTGAAGGCGGTCACGTCGGGACCGAGCGCCGCAACGGTCCCCGAAATGTCCCAGCCAAGGATGAATGGCGGTTCGCCGAGCAGGGGATAAAAACCGCCGCGCACGGCGCCGTCGACCGGGTTGATGCCCGCCGCCTTGACGCGGACGAGCACTTCGCCGGGCCGGGGCGAGGGGTCGGGCTGCTCGGCCACGAAAAGGACCTCGGGTCCGCCGACGGAAGTCTGGGTAACGGCACGCATGAACGCCTCCTGGTTCGATTGGATGTGCCGCTATCATTTGGAAAGTAATATTCATTTGTCGAGTATGCACATTTTCTATATATAGGCACCTTATGGATAGTGAAGACAGATCGCCACTCGGCTACGACGCATTCCGGCGCACCTGCCCGTCGCATACGGTGCTGGAGATGCTGGCCAGCAAATGGGTTTACCTCACGGTCTGCGCGTTGCGGCGCGGCCGGCTGCGCAATGGCGAGCTGGCGCGCAAGCTGGAGGGCATCACGCCCAAGATGCTGACGCAGACGCTGCGGGTGCTGGAGCGTGACGGCCTTGTCCGGCGCGAGGTGTTCGCGGTCATCCCGCCACGCGTCGAATACGAACTGACGGAACTTGGCCAGAACCTTGCGGGGCTGCTCAGCCAGATACGCTCCTGGGCGGAAGAGCATGCGCCGGATATCAAGGATGCCCGGGCCCGGGCTTCAGCCGATCACGGCGAGATGGGCGCTGCGTCCTGAACACCGCGGGGCCGATTTCTGCCGATTGCCGATCTGAAGGTGCCGGCAGGTCTCCGGCATGATTGCGAATATGCCCGGCAATCAGCCGATCATGGCGCTGCGGCCGCCGGTTTCGGCCTCGCGGATCTTGGTGTCGCGCGATTCCAGCATCTCCGCCTTGGACAGCTCCGCTTCAGCTTCGCCGAGTAATGATTCGGCGGCGCTTCGCTGCTGGGCGAGGTCGCTTTGTGAGTTCCTGAGGTTGTCGCGGCGCAGGCGAGCCGCCTTGGCGAAGGTCGGATAGGCGAAATGGTTGATGTCGGTGATGCCGGCTTTTTTCTCTTCGGCGATGATCTGCGCTTCCAGCTCCACGGCCATGCGCTCGAACTCGGCGATCATCATGTCCAGCTGCAAGAGCTGGCGCCGCTTCTCATTCACCTGAAACTGCTTCAGCCGAACGAGGTTTTCACGTGACTTCATGACTCGATACTCCGCAAACGCACACTTGCAATACCGTCCAGTCCGCCCGGAACGACCCAAGCGCCACCCGTTTCCACCGGCTTTCCCTGGGCTATGGGAAACAAAGCCCTAAAGATTTTTGCCGGCGGTAACCATTCGTTTACGGGCATTGTTAATCATACGGGCGAGGACTTAAGGCCGGGTAAAAATTCCGGCTCTCGGCGGAAGCCCTGGCCAGCGAGTCTCTGGAGTCACTTAGGCTGACTTATTAATGTGGTGCATTAGCGGTTTTGGTCTGTGATTCATTATTAGATTCAAGTGGGTGTAGAAAGGGGTTAAAAAATCTGGTATCGTGGATGGCACGAAATTAGGATTTGTTAACCAGTCAGTGGCACCTTCTGTTCAGGCAATCACTGCTCCGGGTCCCGGACGGGTCGTGACACGGTCCGGCAGCAGAAAAGGGGAATGAAATGCGTGTTCTGCTGATTGAAGATGACAGTGCAACCGCACAGAGCATCGAACTGATGCTGAAATCGGAGAGTTTCAACGTCTATACGACCGATCTCGGCGAAGAAGGTGTCGATCTCGGCAAGCTCTACGATTACGACATCATCCTTCTGGATCTCAATCTTCCCGACATGTCGGGCTATGAAGTCCTGCGCACCCTGCGACTTTCCAAGGTCAAGACGCCGATCCTGATCCTCTCCGGCATGGCCGGCATCGAGGACAAGGTGCGCGGCCTGGGCTTCGGCGCCGACGACTATATGACCAAGCCCTTCCACAAGGACGAGCTGGTGGCACGCATCCATGCGATCGTGCGCCGCTCCAAGGGCCATGCCCAGTCGGTCATCACCACCGGCGACCTGGTGGTCAATCTCGACGCCAAGACGGTCGAGGTCGGCGGCCAGCGCGTGCACCTGACCGGCAAGGAATACCAGATGCTGGAGCTGCTCTCGTTGCGCAAGGGCACGACGCTCACCAAGGAAATGTTCCTCAACCATCTCTATGGCGGCATGGACGAGCCGGAGCTGAAGATCATCGACGTCTTCATCTGCAAGCTGCGCAAGAAACTCGACGCGGCGTCCGGCGGCCAGAACTACATCGAGACGGTGTGGGGCCGCGGCTATGTGCTGCGCGAGCCGGAAGATATCCGCGTCAGCGCGTAAACGATCCAAGTGATTCGAACGAAAAACCCGGCTCAGGCCGGGTTTTTTGTTTGGAACAAGCCCTGGCGAATCAGGCGGCTATCTTCAGGACGCGGAAGCTTTCGAGCAGTTGCGCACGGTTGAAGGGCTTCAGCAGATAGCCCTGGGCGCCGGCGCGCTTGGCGCGCATGATCGCCGCGACGTCGACCTCGACCAGCGAGACCAGGATCTGCGGCTTGATGGGAGCTTCGATAGCACGGATGCGGCGAATAAGGTCCACGGCCGGGACGTCGGCAAGACCACCGTCGATGACGATGACATCGGGCATGGCGTCGGCGCAAATCTCGGAGGCCTCGACTCCTGTCGAGGCCTCGACGACAATCAAGTCCGAGCCGCCAAGAATGCGTTTTGCGACCTTCCTGATGACGCTCGAATCATCGACGAACAGGCAGCGCTTCATGTCCGGGTCCTCTTTGCCATCTGCCGCACCGGCAATCTCCGGGTAACTGCAAGGCACCATAGGCCAATCTGGTAAAGAAGCTGAAAAGCCGTTAGGTAAAGTTTTTCCAAACGGGCATCTTGCGCCGCTCTAGCTCCCGACGCCAATTATATGGATTGCAGCTGGCATTGCTCGACCGGCACTGCCAGCACAAATATTGGCAAGAAAAGATACTTCGACTTTTCTTAGGCAGCCTTCAGTACGATCTCCTCGGCGGTTGCGTGGATCGAGATCGTCATATTGGCCTCGCGCGCCAGAAGCAGCGTGTAGTAGGGCTGGACCGAATGGGCGTCGATCGGCTCCTCCGGCTTGTGGCCGGAATGCAGCTCGAGGAATTTCGGCGGCACGCGCAGCATCGGGCCACTGGCCGACAGCGAAAAACGCGGCTCGGTTTCGGGACTTTCCAGCGTGACCACCAGCTTGCCGCCGCGTGGTATGGCCGCGTTGGCGACGAGAATGAGGTTAAGCAGCAGCTTGACCTTGTTCTTAGGCAGCAGCGCACGGGGGCCGTTCCACAACAGTTCCGGCTTTTCGTTCTTCAAGAAGGCGAAGGCCACGGCCTCGGCATCGCCGGTGTCGATCATCATGCCGGCGGAACCCGCGGCGCCGAAGGCGATGCGAGCAAACTGCAATCGCGCCGAGGCGTTCTTGGCGCTCTGGCGAATGAGCTTCATGGCGTCTTCGTCGGCGCCGCCTTCGTCGAGCAACTCGAGGCCGTTATTGATGGCTCCGACCGGCGAAATGATGTCGTGGCAGACACGGCTGCAAAGCAGTGCCGCGAGATCTGGCGCGGAAAGGGTGAAAAGCTCGGCCATCGGCGAAATCCCTGCTCAAGTCATCTGTTCATGGCCGAGCGACCGTTTTCGCGCCTGCCCGCACGAATCACGCTCTTTTCCAAGGCTTTCTGAATACACAGGGCCCGAGCGCGCATCAACAAATCCAAAATTGTCGACGGCAAAAATGGTGTGTTCGCGGGGGGAAACCCGCCGCAGCGGCAAAAGTGCAGCCTTCGAACCGCCATCTTCGTGTGGGAGTTTAATGGTTGAAAAAGGATTACGGCATAGTTTGCCCGTAACAGCCATCCTGAACGGCCGGCAAGAGCCGTAGGGGTGCGAGGCGTCGGCGAAAGTGCTCCCTGACGGAGATTGGAAGCATGTTTTCCCGATACTACGACCGGACATTCGTCCGCGTCCTCACCATGACCATCACACTCCTGGGGGCTTTGGTCCTTTCGACCGCCGCGTCGCGGGCTCAGCAGTACACCGCTCAGGAGATCGTCGATTCCGGTCATAAATTCTTCGGCGAGACGTCCGGCGGCCTGGCCACCGTCGTCGAGAAGATCTTTGCCTCCTACGGCCTGCCCAACGGCTACCTGCTTGGCGAGGAAGGTTCCGGCGCCCTGATCGGCGGCCTGACCTATGGCGAAGGGACGCTCTACACCAAGAACGCCGGCGATCATAAGGTGTTCTGGCAAGGTCCGTCGCTCGGCTGGGATTTCGGCGGCGAGGGATCGCGGGTGATGATGCTGGTCTACAACCTCGACGATATCAGCAGCCTTTATAACCGCTTCGGCGGCGTCGCGGGCTCCGCCTATGTCATTGCGGGCGTAGGCTTCAATGTGTTGCAGTCCAATCGGGTGTTGCTCGTGCCGATCCGCACTGGTGTCGGCGCGCGTCTGGGAGTCAATCTCGGCTATCTGAAGCTCACCGAAAGGCCGACCTGGAACCCGTTCTGATCGGATTGCGCCCGCTATAATCGCTCGGACAGTGCTGATCGCGCCGTGGCAAGCCCTTGCCGCGGCGTTGAATTTCGGCCATGCCAAGGTGGCACAATCCAGCGATTGCCGCTCCGTAAAATGGATAGCACGCCTTGGTCCAGTCGGTTCTGTTCTTCGTTCTTGGTTTCCTCTGCGCCGTTTTTCTGGTGTCGCTGGTGGCGCCGGCGGTCTGGCGGCGGGCCGTTGTCCTGACGCGCAGGCGCCTCGAGGCTTCGCTGCCGCTGACACAAGCCGAAATCCAGGCGGACAAGGACCGGGTCCGTGCGGAATATGCCATGACGACGCGCCGACTGGAGATCACCGTCAAGAACCTGCAGGAAAAGACGGCCGAACAGCTGGTGGAGATCGGTCGCGGGCGCGAGGCGCTGAAGGGACTCGCGGTCGAAAAGAAGGACAAGAACCAGGCGCTCTCCGATCTGCAGGCAAAGAATGCGGAGCTCAGGCAGCGCGAGGAGGACTTGCATCGGCTGTCGGAAAAGCTCGCACAGACGGAGCGGGCGCTGGAGAAGCGCGCGCTGGAGTTGCAGAAGCTCGAGCAGATGTATGACGACGCCAGCTTCTCGTCCTCGAACCGCCAGATCGAACTGGTTGCCCGCGAATCGGAGCTGGAAAAGCTCGCCAGCGACATTGCGCTGCTCAAGGGCCAGCGCAAGGAGGCGGACCGACGCAACCAGGAGGTCGCGTCGGAAAGCAAGGCCGCGCGCGAGGCGTTGAAGGCGGAGAAGAAGAAAACGGCCGAGCTCGACAAGAAGGTCGAGCGGCTGCTTGCCACGCTTGCCGACCGCGAGGAAAAGCTCGACCGGCGCGAGAAGGATCTCGCTCGAATGCGCGAACGTTCGAAGGAGAGCGCCGCAAACGGCGTCGCGCGGCTCGCGGCCGGCGCGGATGCGAAAGGCGACGATGTCGACAAGGCAATCGCCAGGCTCGAGGCCGACCGGGAACGGCTTGAGGCAAGGCTGACGGCGCTGGCGCGCGAGAACAAGCGGCTGAAAACCGATCTTGCCGCCTCGGGAACGGCAATGCCCGAATCGGCGGGCGACGCACGCTCCGGCGCCGGCCTTCGCGAACAAATGAACGAGCTGGCCGCCGAGGTGGTCAATCTGACGATGAAGCTCGACGGGCCGGACTCGCCTATCGCCAAGGCTCTGGCGGGCGAGGGGCAGCAAAATGGGCGCGGCGTCAGCCTTGCGGACCGGGTGAGGGCCTTGCAGAAAGCCGGCTCGACCAACTGAGGTGTGTTGAGATTCAGGTGAGGCCGGCCTGCAAATGGCGGCTTCCTGCGCTTCCGGTGCTCACGTACTTTAAGTACGCTCCGCTCCGGTTCTCGGAACCCACCATTTTGGTCGCTTCGCGCCCGTCTTCGACTCCGACTCGGCCTGACCTGAATCACGACGCACCTCAAAGCGTCGCAGCTACTCGGGATGTGGGGTCGTTCTGAGGGTCGCTAGCCATCGAAAAGTGATGCAGGGCTATTGCCGACGCGGCGGCGACATTCAGGCTGTCGAAACCTTCCGCCATGGCGATCCTCACCGTTTGCAGCCGGGCAAGCAGGTCTCGCGGCAGGCCTTCGCCTTCGGTGCCGAGATAGAGCGCCAGGCGCGCTGATCGTTCCGCGGCGCGGATGTCGACGTTTCCGCCTGGCGAGAGCGCGAACTGGCCGAAGCCCAGCCGATCGAGCGTCGCGGTGAAGGTTCCGGTATCGCCGAAGGCGGCGAAGGGAACCTTCAGCGCCGCGCCAACCGAAACGCGGATTGCCTTGCGGTAGAGCGGATCGCAGCACGTCTGGTCGAGCAGCACCGCGTCGGCGCCGAAGGCGGCCGCATTGCGGAAGATCGCTCCCATGTTGTCGTGATTGGATATGCCGACCAGGACGACGGCCAACGCGCGCCGGGGCAAGGTCTCCACCAGAATCTCGGCGGGCACTGGGTCGCCACGCATGCCGATCGCCAGGATGCCGCGATGCATGTGGAAGCCGGCGATCCGGTCCATGACCTCGCTCGCGGCGACATAGACCGGAAACTCCGGGGGCGCCTTGCGCAGGATTTCCTGCACGCCGGCCAGTCTGTTTTCGAGGATGAGGGCAGACTCGGCGGCGAAGCGCCCGCTCGACAGCAGGAGGTCCAGCACCACCTTGCCTTCGGCGACGAAGCGGCCGTGCCGGCCGACGAGGTCGCGCTCGCGGATGTCGAGATAGGCGGCGACGCGCGGGTCCTTAGGGTCGTCGATCGGAATGAGGTTCATGCAAATCTCGCTGGAAAAATTGCCAGCGAGGTAAGGGGTTTTGGATGGCGCGGGTCAAGCCCCGGCGCGGCGCAGCCGATAGGCCATCTGGGAAAGGTCGCCGTCGCCGAAAATGCCTTCCAGCATGCGCAGCAATTCGCGCACCGCCTCGGATTTGCAGGAATAGTAGATCATCTGGCGGTCGCGCCGGGTCTCGACGAGATCGAGCGCCCTCAGCTTGGCGAGATGCTGCGACAGCGCGGACTGACTGAGCTGCACCTTCTCGGCGATGGCGCCGACCGACATTTCATCGTCGATCAGATGGGCCACGATCAGCAAGCGCTTTTCGTTGCCCATGAGGGTGAGAAACGCGGCCGCAGATTCCGCATTGGCGATTAGCTTATTTGAGATCATAGATCCCCCAAGGGTCTTGGCTCATCCAGGCGCCAGGGGGCAATGGCGCCTGATTCCGCAATGTTCAGATGTCGATGGGCGCTGAATCAGCGTCACTACAAAGGTAATTCATTTCGTCTAAATCTCAAGCGTTGCTTTCGCCGGCGAGCGATCAACTATCGCTCTTGCTCCGCTGCGCGTCCTGCCTTCGCCATCTCGATAAGCGCCGAACGCAATTCGCGCGCGCCTTGCAGAGGCCGGGGAAAGAAGATCCTGCAGGTCGCATCGGCTGCGGCGAGATCCATGCCATCGGGGTCGAAACCGGTCGCGATCCAGCCGTCGCCCTCGGCGCGGCCGAAATGACGGGCATAAAGGGCAAGCGCGTCGCGATGGTCGGCATTCATGTGATCGAGCGCTGCCTGCTCGCTGCCGGCGAACTCCTCGACAAGGGTGGCGCCGGCGATGAGATCATCGCGGTCGAGAAGAAAGGCCTTGCCGAAGCCGCCGTTCAGGCTGGCGCGCTCGGGCTCGAGCCGGAAGAACGAGAAGTCGCCGAGCCCGGCATAGAGCTTCGCCTTCGGATTGCGGTTGAGGTAGCGCCGCTCGGCGCGGATGTAATCGGCCGATCCCCGCTCCAGTCGCAGGGCCCGGCATGCCAGGCTGATGCGTGGATGCGCCAGCGGATCGCCCTTGCCGGGTTCGCCAAGCAGCAGAGAACAGCGCGGATCGGCGAGCAACGCGCCGGTATGCGCGGACAGCATCGAGATCAGGATCAGCGGCGCGCCGTCTATGTCGGTGGCGACACCAACCCTGCTTGCCAGCGGCGCGCCGGTGCCAGGCTCGATCGCCGCGAGCGCGCCGAAACGTGCCGCGCGGACCAAGGTTTTCGCCAGCCTGATCGCCTCAGCGTCGGTCTCGCGGATGACGTCCTTTTTCGGTTCGGTCACAAGCTCACCCGAGATAAGTTGATTTTCGTTATCCGGTTATCGACCGAGTATACCCGTCTTTGCAAGCGCTCCGATCTCCTCTTCGCTCAAGCCGAAACGGGTCAATATGCCAGAGGGCTCGCGATCGGCGACGGCCGGCGCTGCGGCAGGCGCTTGTACGCGTTGCGAGAAACGCAGCGCCGGCGCCGGGCGGTCGAGTTTGCCGGACTTCACGAAGCTTTGCCTGGCGCGATTGTGCGGATGGTTCCTGGCTTCGACCAGGGACAGTACGGGCGCCACGCAGGCGTCCGTCGCGGCGAAATGCGCGGCCCATTCGTCGCGCGTCTTCTCCTTGATCCGGCCGGCAATGGCGGCGCGCATCGCGGGCCATGCCGACTTGTCGTATTGGCTGTCGACAAAATGCCCGTCGAGCGGCAGCAGCCTGGCGAATTCGGCGAAGAAGCGCGGTTCGAGACAGCCGACGGCAATGTGCCTTGCGTCCGCCGTCTCATAGGTGTCGTAGAAAGGCGCGCCGGAATCGAGCAGGTTCTCGCCGCGCCTGTCGCTCCACAGACCCGATGCCATGTAGGCATGGATGGGTGCTGCGAGCATCGAGGCTCCCTCGATCATCGAGGCATCGACCACCTGGCCCTTTCCGCTGCGCGAGCGCTGGAAAAGAGCGGCGAGCACGCCCGCGATCAGCATCATGGCACCGCCGCCTTGATCCGCGACGAGGTTGAGCGGCGGCACCGGCGGCGCGTCTTGCCTGCCGATCGCATGCAAGAGGCCCGCATAGGCGAGATAGGTGATGTCGTGCCCGGCTCGCCCGGACAGCGGCCCGTCCTGGCCGAAGCCGGTCAGGCGACCATAGATCAGCGCCGGATTGCGCTGGAGAACGACATCCGGCCCCAGCCCGAGCCGCTCCATCACGCCGGGACGGAAGCCTTCGACGAGCAAGTCGGCCTGTGCCGCAAGGCGCAGCAGCAGTTCCGCGCCCGCCGGGCGCTTGAGGTCGAACTTGAGGATGGAACGACCGTGGCGGTCGAGATCGTATTCTTCCGGCAGGCTTAGAAGCGGCTGGCCGGCGTCGGCGCGTTCGATGCGCAGCACCTCGGCGCCCATCTCGGACAGCATCAGGGCGGCAAGCGGCACTGGGCCGAGCCCGGCCAATTCGATCACTTTCAGGCCGGCGAGCGGGCCGATCTTTCCGGTGGAAGCACCGGCGCCTGTAGGCGAGCCAGGCATCCCCGCTTATTTCGGCGCCATGCGGATGGCGCCGTCGAGGCGGATGGTCTCGCCGTTCAGCATCTGGTTCTCGACGATGTGGAGGGCAAGTGCCGCGTACTCCGATGGCTCGCCGAGTCGCGGCGGGAAGGGCACGGAAGCGCCGAGCGAATCCTGCACCTCCTGCGGCATGCCGGCCATCATCGGCGTCTTGAAGATGCCGGGCGCGATGGTGCAGACGCGAATGCCGGAGCGGGCGAGATCGCGCGCCACAGGCAGCGTCATGCCGACGACGCCGCCCTTGGAAGCCGCGTAGGCGGCCTGGCCGATCTGGCCGTCATAGGCGGCGACGGAGGCGGTGTTGACGATGACGCCGCGCTCGCCGCCGGCGAGCGGATCCAGTTTCGCCGCCCGGTCGGCGACGAGGCGGATCATGTTGAAGGTGCCGACCAGGTTGATCTCGATCACCTTGCGATACTGGTCGAGCGGATGCGGCCCGTCCTTGCCGATCGTCTTCACGCCGATGGCGATGCCGGCGCAATTGACCAGGATGCGCGGCGGCCCGAGCTTTTCAGCCGCTTCGGCGATCGCGGCGGCAGCGCTGTCGCCGCTGCTGACATCGCATTGGACGGCAATGCCGCCGATGTCGGCCGCGACTTTGGCAGCGCGCTCGACGCCCACATCGAGGATGGCGACACGGGCGCCCTTGGCCGCCAAGGCGCGCGCCGTCGCCTCGCCAAGACCGGATCCCCCGCCGGTGACGATCGCGATCTGGCCGTTCGGGTTCATGCAAGCCTCCCTGGATTTCGAATTATGCTATGAGGCGCGCAAAGGAGGCGCAACCGCAATAGCCGGGTCGATCGACGACTGCGCATTGGCGGCAGGCCGCGCCAGGGCCGGGGCAAATTCTGCAACCCTCGCCATGTTGGCGTGGCAGACATCGCCGGCAAAGCGGGCGACGGCGCCCGGCTTGATTTCGTGATGCAGCAGCCGGTCGAGATCGACTGGGCGCGGCATGGCGATCTGCCCGCGCGGAAAGCGCTTGAAGCCGAGCGGCCCATAATATGGCTCGTCGCCGACCAGGATGACGGCGGGCGCGCCGGCCTTCCTGGCCGCCTCCAGCGCGATAGCCACCAGCTTGCGGCCGATGCCGAGATTCTTGAAGGCGGGGCGCACCGCAAGCGGGCCGAGCATCATGGCGCGACCGGCGCCTGCTGCCACGCGCGTCATGCGCACCGAAGCGATGACCGTGTCGTCCTTGACGGCGACGAAGGACATCGAGCGGTCATGTCCGCCCGACTCGCGGATCTTGTAGGCGGCGAGCACGAAACGACCCGGGCCGAAGGCCTCGTCGTTGATGGCTTCGATTTCAGCATCATGCGCCGGGGTTTCCGGCAGGTATTTCACGTCGGCAAGGCTCATGGTCTTTGCGTTCCGGCATGCGAGGAAGGTTTGCTGCAAGCGGCAGCGTTCGCCAATCAGCGCTCTTAAGCGCGGGCGCCCTTTCGTCGTCGGTCGAACCGGATCGAGGCAAAGTCGAACATGGGCGCCTCCGCTAGCACCAATTTTGTGCCGCTGCAATCGGTGCTTTCCGGCTTTCTTTGCGTTGCATGACGAACCGGTCCATCGCTGGACCTATTCGCCATTTGACGAACTGTTCAGCGCCTGAGGGCTTCGCCAGCCCAGTCATCAGCCTAGATAATGGCAACCGCCAGGGAGATTTTCGCATGGGATTGCTGATTGAAGGCAAATGGCAGGACCGGCCGCACAACACCGACAGCGGCGGGCGGTTCATACGCACGGAGTCGCAATGGCGCGACTGGATCACGCGCGACGGCGCGCCGGCGGAAGGCCGCACGCGCGGCTTCAAGGCGGAACCCGGCCGCTATCACCTCTACGTGTCGCTCGCCTGCCCATGGGCGCATCGCACGCTGATCTTCCGCGCCCTGAAGAAGCTGGAGGGCATCATCTCCGTCTCCGTAGTGCACCATTTCATGGGCGAAAACGGCTGGACCTTCAAAGCCGAGGACGGCGCGACCGGGGACACGCTCTACGGCCTCGATTTCCTGCACCAGGTCTATGCCAAGGCCGATCCGGGCTATTCGGGCCGCGTGACGGTGCCGGTGCTGTGGGACAAAGAACAAGAGACCATCGTCAACAACGAGTCCTCCGAGATCATCCGCATGCTCAATTCGGCCTTCGACCAATGGGGCGACGCGGGTCTCGACTTCTACCCGGCGGCGCTGCGCGCGCAGATCGACAAGATCAATGCGCTGGTCTATCCGGCGATCAACAACGGCGTTTATCGCGCCGGCTTCGCCACCGCGCAGAAAGCCTATGAGGAAGCGTTCGGCGAATTGTTCCTAGCGCTCGATACGATCGAGGAGCGGCTTTCGAAGCAGCGCTATCTGACCGGCGAACACATCACCGAGGCCGACTGGCGGCTGTTCACGACGCTGGTTCGTTTCGATCCGGTCTATGTCGGCCACTTCAAATGCAACCTGCGCCGCATCGCCGACTATCCGAACCTGTCGAACTATCTGCGCGATCTCTATCAGGTGCCGGGCGTCTCGGGCACGGTCAACCTGCATCACATCAAGGCGCATTATTACGGCAGCCACAGGTCGATCAATCCGACGGGGATCGTTCCGGCGGGGCCGGAACTCGATTATGCCGCGCCGCATGACCGGGGACGGTTCAGGAAGGCGGCTTGATTACCAGTAAGCCGAGATGCGCTCGCCCTCAAAAATCTCCGCTATCCGCCGGAGCGTCGCCGGCGTCGTGCCCTCCGGCAACCGACCAAGCGGGAAGAAGCCGGCTTCGGCGATCTCGTGGTCAGGCAGTTTCGGCGCCGTCTGGCTGAAGGTGTCGATCAGATAAAGGCCGACATGATCGCGCTTGCTGGAGCGGCGGTTGAAATGCATCGACTTCAGCACCGGCGGAGCGGTCAGGGTGATGTTGCCTTCCTCGGCCAGCTCGCGGGCCAGCGCTTCCTCGAGGGTCTCGCCGACCTCGACGCCGCCTCCCGGCAATTGCCAACCTGGCACATAGGTGTGGCGGATCAGGAAGACGGCGTTGGAGGCACGGTCATAAACCAGCCCGCGCACGCCGAGCGTCATCGGGCGGCGCAGCAGGAAGTAGAAATGGAACAACCTTGCCCGCAACCCCGGCCAGCCGGTCTGGCGGAATGCCTCTTCCGGATCGGCTCGGCGGTTCATGCAACGATCCCCAAGCAGATGTTCGTGGGTTGCCCCACGAACATCTGCTTGGCTTTCCTTGTTTTTCGCAGATTCTGGCCGCAAAACCGTGGGAGACTTTTGCGGAACCTGCTTGGGCGAACAGCAAAGGGTGAGTGGAAAGCTTCGTCAGCGTCGCTTAAGAAGGGACCATGTTCAGGCTCGCGCATATTTCCGATGCTCATCTGGGACCGCTGCCCGATGTAACCTATCGCGACCTCGCGTCCAAGCGCGTGCTGGGCTACGTCAACTGGCAGCGCAACCGGCGCCGCCATATGCATGACGCGGTCATCGATACCATCGTCGCCGACATCAAGGCGAACGCGCCGGACCACCTCGCTGTGACAGGCGATCTCGTCAACCTGGCGCTCGACGGCGAGATCGAGATGGCCAAGCACTGGCTGGAGACGCTCGGATCGCCGCACGACGTCTCCGTGGTTCCCGGCAACCACGACGCCTATGTGCCGGGCGCCTTCGACAAGGTCTGCCGGGCGTGGGCTCCCTGGATGACGGGCGACGGGGTCAACAGTCCGGTCGACCGCAATTCCTTTCCGTATCTGCGCGTGCGCGGCAATGTCGCGCTGATCGGCGTCACCACGGCGCGCGCCACCGCGCCCTTCATGGCCAACGGCTTCTTCATGGAAGGACAGGCCGAGCGGCTCGGCAAGGTTCTCGACGACGCGGCGAAACAAGGGCTGTTCCGCGCCATCATGATCCACCACCCGCCGGTGCGCGGCGCCGTCACCCAGCATAAGCGACTGTTCGGCATCGCTCGCTTTCACAAGGTCATTCGCCGGCATGGCGCGGAACTCGTCCTGCACGGCCATTCGCATCTGCCGTCGCTGTTCACCATCGGCGCACGTGGCGCCAAGGTGCCCGTGGTCGGAGTCGCCGCCGCAGGCCAGGCGCCCGGTGGCAAACATCCGGCCGCTCAGTACAATCTGTTCGAGATCGACGGCGAAAAGGGTGACTGGCGTCTCCGCCTGATCCGGCGCGGCCTGACGGGGCCGGCGCTGCCGCCGTCAGACCTGCAAACGACGGATCTCGACGTGCCGGTCGCGAAGGACCGCGAACTCGTCAGAAGCTGATCTTCATGTGCACGATGCGGTCCCAGAACATCGCCAGCGAAACCGCCAGGCCGACAAGGGCACCGGCGGTAATCAGGCCGAGGCCGGCGAAGAAGGTGGTCCAGCCATTGCTGCGGCGGGTTTCGGATCGGATGGGCGGTTCCGCTTCCTGGACCACGTGGCGATGCAGGCCGGGAACGGCGCTTTCCATGCTCCCTTCCATCATGCGTTGCCGCTCGACGACCCGCTCGGCCACGTAGCGCGTCACCGCATCGGCGACGGCCTTCATCTCGGTCGTCTCGGCCAGCACAACACGGCCGACGCGCGTATCCTTGAGGAAGCGGTAGGTGCGGCGGTCGCGTCCCATGGCGACGTGGCTCACCGCGTCGATCCATAGCCGCGGCTGCAGGCCGGACGAGACGGCGAAGTCGAAGCTGTCCATGTCGGCCGGAACATCGGCAAAGATCGGGGCAAGCTCGGTTGCCAGAAGATCGAGCCGCATGCGGTGCGCCTCGCGCATGTCGACGACCACGTCGTCGCGGTCGGCGAAGGCGTTCTTGACGTCGCGTACGGCATCGGCGAGCTTCCGCGACGGCTCGATAGGGGTGATCTTGTCGCCTGCATCCTTCATGGCGGCTGCCTCACTGTTGGTTAACAGCGAGTTAACACAATCGCCGGCAAAATGCACTGCCGGTGACGAGCAGTGCGACCGCTGCGGTCTGGCGGAGCGGGTTGCGGATATTTTCGAGGCCGGTCCGAAGGGCCAATCCCGCAGGACAATCAGCGATCAGCTCGCCGCCGCGTCCCGTGATGGGCGCACCCGCCTGCGGCGCCGGCGCGTGTTGCGGCGGACGATTTCGGCGATCAGGCCCGGAGCCTCCTCGACCAGCATATGACCCGCGTCGAGAACATGGTGCAGATGGAAATGCGAGGGCAACGCCTCGGCCTGCTCGACTGGCAGCAGCGGGTCCTCCGCTCCCCAAACGACCATCACCGGCATGTCAAGCGTATCCAGCTGCGCGCGTGGGATGACCCCTTGCCGGTCATCCATTGTCATCGCGGCCGCTATATCGATCAAAGCCTGCAACTGGCCCGGCTGTTTGCGCATCCGGCACAATGCATCCACCACGTGGTCTGGCGGCACGCTCCGCGGACCCGACATGGCCGCGAGGCTGGCGCGGACCTCTCTCCTGCCGGTCGCGGCGGCATAGCGGCGCAACAAGCCTGCGTTGATTTCCGAGCCGAAGCCGCCGGGCGCCAACAGTGTGAGCGAGGCCACCCTGTCGGGGTCGGCAAGTGCCATCAATGTCGCGATCGCGCCGCCCATTGAGTGACCCACAAGATGGACTCTGCCTAGCCGCCGCGCGGCGAGATCGGCGAGGATGGCTTGCGCGGCCGGCTTGGCGCCGCCCATGCCTTCGCACTCCAGCGAATGACCATGGCCCGGCAGATCGTAGGCCAATATCCTTGCCTCCGTCGCGAGCGACAGCGCGACGTCACGCCAAATCTCGCTGCAGCCTCCGAAGCCGTGCAGAAAGACGATCGTCTTCAGGCCAGCGCCGCTCTCGACGGCATAGGGGAATGGAAGCATGAAAAATGGAGCAGTGAGCAAAGAGGGCAACACTTTCGAATTGTGGCTGGATTGCTCCTGATCCGGACCGTTGGCCAGTAAAATTTTCGCGACCGAAGCGATCCGTCAGGCGCTCGATCGGCCGCCGAAATGGGCCGAAGGCGTGTTCAGCTCGGGTTGCCGATCCCGGCCGCACGCAAGGATTGCACCAGCCGATCGGTGAGATCGGCGGGGTATTTGCGGTCGACGAATGTCGCCCGCGGGTCGGCGGCGAACTTCGGGAATTCGGCGGTGAGTTCGTTGGCAAGCTCGCCCGCCAGCTTGTCGCGGCCCGAAATCCTGGCGCCGATCAGGCGCGCGGCCAGGTAATGCGACTTGGATGCCGTCGTGCGCAGCGACTCGCTGGCGATCGCGGCCCGTTTCATATCGCCCTGCATGAAGGCTCCGACGAACAGGCCGTAATCCCACCAGGTCGGATGCCCGCTGAAGGCCTCGACCGCGTGGCTCAGGATCGGTGTTCCCTCATCATATTTGCCGGCGAAGATCAGTCCGTAGCCATAGGCGGCGGCCATGCCGAGATCATACGGGTTGAGTTCGTAGGCCCTGCGCGTCAAGCGGATCCCTTCGTCCGCGTTGCCGAGGCGCGAGTTGAGGTAGCCGAGGGCACGATGCGCGTGCGGGTTCATAGGCCCCATCTGGACGGCGCGATGCGCAAGCGACATGGCCTTTTCGAGCGTTGCTTCCGGTGGATAGGAATAGTGCGCGGTGACGGCCTCCCCATGAAGCGCGGCCAGTTCCGCATAGACAAGCGATGATTTGGTGCCTTCGGCGGCAAGCTTCTCCAGGCAGCGATAGGCAGCTTCATGGGTCTGGGCGTTCATGTCGAGAAAATAGCGGTCGTCGAGCACCAGGCAACCGATCTGGCTGGTCCGGATGTCGCTCTGGTCGATGTAGCTGTAGATCGCGCCGGAAGCGGGAACGGTCGATGTCAGAAGGCTGGCTATGTTGCTTTCAACCACGCCAGGCGCGGTTTCGGCCGATGTCAGGTTGCGCGACAGGAGAACCCGACCGGTCGCGACGCTCTGCAGTTCGACCGTGACGTCGCCGGCGGCGGGGCCGGGAACAATATCGAAGACGAAACTGATCGGGTCGGCCGATTGATCGCGCGTCGAATCCGCATCGCGCCCGATGAAGTCGATGGTGTCGAAACCGGCGAGCCCGGCGCGCAGCGACGACGCGACGCGAGCCGCCTCTGCTCCGTCGGCTTTCGTGGCAATGTAGATCAGCGGCAGGGAGTCGAACACCGGCTGGGCGGCGGTGCCGGCAACGCCCGCCGTTTCGGCCGTTGCCACCGTGTCGCCGCCGCCGAGGAAGACATCGCCCTGGCGAAGGATGAGCACGCCGAGCATGGCAATGACCAGGACCATGGCAGCCCAGAAGAAACGCAGTTGCCGCGTCAGCGATTGTGCAGGTGTGGCCGGGGCAATGGGGGCGGCAGGCTCGCCCAGCGTCGGCCTGTCGAGATGTTCGGCTTCGGCCAACACGTCGGGCCGCGCGGTGCCGTCGGAGGCGGACCTGGCGTTGCCAGGCAAGCGGATTGCGTTCAGCTCATAGGACGGGACATAACCGCCGCGCGGGATCGCGATGCGCACCGGCTCGGCAATGCCTTCATTGGCGAAGTACTGGTCCAGGAGCTCGCGCAGGCGGCCGGCCTGGACCCTGACCACGGCATCGGTGGAGGCGTCGAAATCGCCGTCCTTGCCGAAGACGTCCATGGCGATGGAAACACCCTTCAGCCTGTCCGCCTCGCCAGCCTGCTCGCGTTCGACCAGATAGCGTAAAAGCCTACGCGCACGCTCGGATCGTCCGAACGTTTCGCTGGCAAGCAGTCGCTCCAATGTCTCGCGCACTGCGGGGGCGGCAGGCGGGGCATGCTCCAAGTGTCGAGCCTTTCGAAGTCGGCACAGGTTAGGACGCGATAATATAGCGCCGGCGCCGGCGCACAAGGATGCTTCTATTATGCGATCGCGTAAGCCACCGGAAATTCCTCCGGCGGTTAACGAATGGCAGGCTTTCGCGTCTGTCTTTCGCGTCTGTCTTTGAAGTGCGGCGCATGTTGGATGCGCCACACTTCGATCGAGTTGCCGCTCAGCCGGCTTTATGGCCGATGATCCGGTTGGCGGCCGAAACGACGGCCTCCAGCGAGGCGGCCACGATATTGGTGTTGATACCGGCGCCGAACAGCTTGCCGCCCGGATACTCCATTTCGACATAGGAGATCGCCGAGGCGTTGGAGCCACGCTGCAAGGAATGCTCGGAATAGTCGAGCACCGACATGTCGACGCCGACATGGCGCGAGAGCGCATCGACAAAGCCGTCGATCGGGCCGGTGCCCGAGCCGGTGATGGTCACTTCCTTGCCATTGTCGAGGATATCCGCCTCGACCATGCGCCGGCCCTTTACCTCGGTGTCGGGATAGGTGCGATGGTCGAGGAACTTCAGCCGCGCGCCGGGCTGGTCGACATAGGTTTCGAGGAAGCGGTCATGGATGCGCTTGGCCGGCACTTCCTTGCCTTCCGCATCGGTGATCGCCTGGATCGCCTGGCTGAACTCGATCTGCAGATTGCGCGGCAAATTGAGGCCGTAATCGGCCTGCAGCACATAGGCGATGCCGCCCTTGCCCGACTGCGAGTTGATGCGAATGATCGCCTCGTAGGTGCGGCCGACATCGGCCGGATCGATCGGCAGATAAGGCACTTCCCAGATCGGCGTGTTGGCCTTCTTCAGAGCCTTCATGCCCTTGTTGATGGCGTCCTGGTGCGAGCCGGAGAAAGCCGTGTAGACCAGTTCGCCGACATAAGGGTGACGCTCCGGGATCTTCAGCTGGTTCGAATACTCGTAGACATCCTTCATCCGGTTGATGTCGGAGCAGTCGAGTTCCGGATCGACGCCCTGGGTGAACATGTTGAGCGCCAGCGTGACGATGTCGACATTGCCGGTGCGCTCGCCATTGCCGAACAGCGTTCCCTCGACGCGGTCGGCCCCGGCCATCAGGCCGAGCTCGGTGGTGGCGATGCCGGTGCCGCGGTCGTTATGCGGGTGCAGCGAGATGATCAGGTTCTCGCGGTTGTCGAGATTGCGGCACATCCACTCGATGCGATCGGCATAGACGTTGGGCGTCGACATCTCGACCGTCGAGGGCAGATTGATGATGAGCTTGTTGTCGGCCGTCGGCTTCACGATCTCGGTGACGGCGTTGCAGATCTCCAGCGCGACGTCGAGCTCGGTGCCGGTGAAGCTTTCGGGCGAATATTCGAAGCGATAGCCACCGCCGGCCTTGGCCGCCATGTCGGTGATCATCTTGGCGGCGTCGGTGGCGATGCGCTTGATGCCGGCGACGTCCTTCTCGAAGACGACGCGGCGCTGCAGCTCGCTGGTCGAATTGTAAAAATGCACGATCGGGCGATGCGCGCGTTTCAACGCCTCGAAGGTCCGCGTGATCAGCTCGGGGCGGCACTGCACCAGCACCTGGAGCGATACATCCTGCGGCACGCCGCCTTCCTCGATGCACCAGCGGGCGAAGTCGAAGTCCGTCTGCGAGGCCGAGGGGAAGCCGATCTCGATTTCCTTGAAGCCCATATCGAGCAGCAAGGCGAACATGCGCGCCTTGCGTTCATGGCCCATCGGGTCGATCAGCGCCTGGTTGCCGTCGCGCAGGTCGACCGAGCACCAGATCGGCGCCTTGTCGATGATCTTGTTCGGCCAGGTGCGGTCGATCAGGCCAACCGTCGGGTAGGATTGGTATTTGCGTGCTGCATCCGGCATGTGGCCGGCCGTGCGCTTTCCGGCTTCAGCCTCGCCGGCGCTGATTTCTTCTCGTGCGTTCATCGTCTCTTCTCCGGGCGGCTCGCGTTCGCCTTGGGCGGATTGATGGCGAGCGTCGCCTCTACCAGAATTTCGTTCGCTTGATTATGACCTTGCCAAGGAGCATGCGCCTGAGGCGGCTGGTACCGACCGCCGGGCGCTCCTTCAGCGAACCCGGCGATCGCCGATAAGGCCGAGAAGAAGCAGGGTCGAGGCGAGCGCGCACGCGGTCTCGCCGGCAAAGCCGGTGCGAGAGGAAGCGACGGAGCGGACGCGCGTGGTCATGGCGGCTCTCTTACAGGAGCGGCCATCGGGAGGCAAGTGCCGGCCAGGCCGCGCTTAAAGCGCTTCGCATCGAAATAGATTCGAGCGACGCGCTTTAAGCCTTTGGTTTTATGCATGTCGTTTTCCCAAAAGCGGCGCAAACTTTGGGCGACATGCATTAGCGCTGGCTCTTCCCCGCATCGGGCAAATGCGCCACACTCGCCCGACGCGGCCCATAGTGCCCCGGGGGAGGTTGTGCATGAATTTCGTGTTCTTCTCGCCGCATTTCCCGGCCAACGGCACGGATTTCTGCGACCGGCTGAAAAAGGCAGGCGCCACCGTGCTCGGCATCGGCGATGCACCTTACGAGACGCTGAACGGCAAGCTGAAGACGGCGCTTTCGGAATATTACCGCATCGCCGACATGGAAGATTACGATGCCGTGTTCCGCGCGATGGGGCATTTCATCCACAAATGGGGCCGCATCGACCGCTTCGAGTCGCTCAACGAGCATTGGCTCGAACTCGAAGCCAACATCCGAACCGACTTCAACATCTTCGGCACCAAGGTCGATTTCGTGAAGAATTTGAAGCGCAAGAGCCGCATGCGCGCCTTCTTCCGCAAGAGCGGCGTCGAGACCATTCCGCAGCGCAAATGCTCCGACCGCGCCGGCGCCATGACCTTCATCCGTCGTGTCGGCTACCCGGTGGTGGTCAAGCCGGATTCGGGCTCCGGCGCCTCGAACACCTTCAAGATCTCAAACGCCAAAGAACTGGACCAGTTCTTCAGGGACAAGCCCGAGGGCGTCACCTTCGTCATGGAGCAGTTCATCGAGGGGCTGGTGGTGACCTTCGACGGGCTGGTCAACCGCGATGGCGAGGTGGTGCTGGCGGCCAGCCACCGTTACGACCAGAGCATCATGGATGCGGTCAACAAGGACCGCCACATGAGCTACACCTGCTTCCCCGAGATCAGCCCTCAGGTCGAGGAGGCGGGCCGCAAGATACTCAAGGCGTTCGACGTGCGCGAGCGCTTCTTCCACATCGAGCTGTTCGAAACCAGGGACAAGCGCGTCATCGCGCTCGAGGTCAACATGCGCCCGCCCGGCGCCTGGATGACGGACGCCATCAACTACACGTTCGACATCGACGTCTATGCCGCCTGGGCCGACATGGTGGTCAAGGATGCCGCCGGCGGCCCTTACAAGGGCAAGTATTTCACCGCCTATGCCAGTCGCAAGCGCCATATCGACTATTTGCACAGCCATGCGGACGTGCTAGCCGCCCACGGCGACAAGATCGTCCATCACCAGGCCATCGAAGAGGTCTTCAGCCGCGCCATGGGCAACTACGCCTATCAGATGCGTTCGAAGGATCCGAAGGCGCTGCGCCAGGCGGTCGACTATATCCACGCGGAAAAGGCCTGAGCCGATGGACGTCTCCTATCACAAGGGCCATGCCCGCAATCTCGGCCGCGACATGGAATACAAGCGCTACGGCCATGCCGGGCGCCCGGTGGTGGTGTTCCCGACTTCGCAGGGGCGGTTCTACCAGTTCGAGGATTCCGGCGGGGTCGCAGCACTTGCCGACTTCATCGACACCGGCCGCATCCAGCTCTTCACGCTCGACGGCATCGATTCGGAGTCGTTCTTCAACAAGCATGCCGACGCGGCGCATCGCATCGCCCGCCACGAGGCCTATTTCCGTTATGTGCGCGAGGAAGCGCTGCCGGAGCTGCAGGCGGTCGCCGCCAAGGCCAATGGCGGTCGCGTTCTGAAGCCGCTGTTTTGCGGCTGCTCGATGGGCGGCTACCACTCGTCGAACTTCGTGTTCCGCTTCCCGGAGCTGGCGAGCGGCGTGATTTCGCTGTCCGGCGTCTATTCGGCCCGCGACTTCTTCGGCCGGACGCTGGAAGGCAATATCTATTTCAACTCGCCGCTCGACTACCTGCCCGGCATCGTCGACCAGAAGCTGCTCGGGCGGGTCAGAGCACTGCGGCTGATCTTCTGCTGCGGCCAGGGCGCCTGGGAAGAGCGCATGCTGGTCGAGACGCGCGAACTGGAGCAGGTGCTGCGCGACAAATCCATCCCGGCCTGGGTCGACTATTGGGGTGGCGACGTCAGCCACGACTGGCCGTGGTGGCACAAGCAGCTTGTCTATTTCTTCGGCCGCTGGCTGGACGATGATCTGATGAAGCGACTGGATTGATGACCACGCCCGATCCGATCCGCCGCTTTGTCGAAGCCACCAACGTCGGTGATACCGAAGCCTTTCTGGCGACATTCACCGACAACGCCATCCTCACCGACTGGGGCCGCGATTTCCATGGCCGCGACGGGGTCGCGCGGTGGAACCGCTCGGACAATATCGGCGTACAGTCCAATCTTCGCATCGTTCGCGTCGCCGAGCGCGACGGCGTCTACCATGCCCGCGTCGCCGTGACGGGCAATGGCTTCAATGGCGAGGGCGACATGGCCTTCACGCTCGACGGCGACCGGATCGCAAGCCTGGTTATCAGTTGACCTCTCTCGCCATCGGCTGATTTGGTGGACGGCTATCCTTCCTGGCAGGCCGGCAGCGACGCGACATCTTGCGGCTCGGCCGTACGCAATTCCGGACGGAAAACCGCTCACACTTTTCCTGGAATTGCTCTAGTAGGTCGTGCGCCCGCCGGAGAGGTCGAAGGTCGCGCCGGTGGTGAAGGAGTTCTCGTCAGACAGCATGAAGACGACCATGGCGGCCGCCTCTTCCACCTCGACGAAGCGGCCGCGCGGCACTTTGCCGAGCATATAGGCGACCTGGGCCTCGGTGAGCTGCTCGAGGATGCGGGTGCGGGCGGGCGAAGGCGTCAGCGCGTTGACGGCGATGTCGTGACCGGCGAGCTCCTTGCCGAGCGACTTGGTCAGCGCCAGCACGCCGGCTTTTGCAGCGGAATAAGCGGCGGCGTTGGGATTGCCTTCCTTGCCGGCGACCGATGAGACGTTGACGATGCGGCCATAGTTGCGCGCGACCATGCCGGGCACCAGGCGCCGGCAGCAGTAGAAGACGCCGGTGAGGTCGATGTCGACGATCTGGCGCCAGGCGGCGGGGTCGTAGTTCACAACGGTCGCCGCCGGCCCGGCAATACCGGCATTGTTGACGAGGAGATCGACGGGGCCAAGCGTCCGCTCGGTCTGGGTGGCGGCGCGATCGACGGCCTCGATCTGCGACTGGTCGCAAAGGATCGCTTCAACGCGGCCGAGCAAAGCGAGTTCGGCGACGGCCTTGGCCATCGCGGCCTGGTCGACGTCCCAGATGGCGACACCGGCGCCCGACGACAACAGGCGTCGCGCGACCGCTAGGCCGATGCCTTGCGCGCCGCCGGTCACCACGGCGACGCGGCCGGACAGATCGACGGCGTTCAAACGGCGGTTCATCGGCAATTCCCCCTCGTTTGCTTAGAGCAATTCAGCATCCTGACAGGATTGCTGAGCCGCTCCAATTTTCTGTTTCACGCAATTCCGGACGGAAGGCTACGGCGAATGCGCCGAGCCCAACCGCCGAGCGCTTTTCCTGGAACTGCTCAGGCATTGGATAGCCCGGATCAGGCCCCGACGTTTCGCGCCACCAGCTTGGCTACGCTTGGCCCAATCAGCAGTACGACCAGGAAGCGCGCCGACTGCAGCGCCATGACGAAGGAGATGTCGACGTTCCGTGCCGCGGCGGCGATGATGGCGACACTGTCCATGCCGCCAGGGCTGGTCGCCAGATAGGCGGTCAGCGGGTCGATACCGAGCAGGCGGCTGATGACGAAGGCCATGCCGCCGCAAAAGGTGATCAGCGCGACGATCGAGCCGACGATCTGCGGCAGGGCGCGCGCCGCGTGACGCAGGATCGGCCGGGTGAAATTGAGCCCGATCGACCAGCCGACCATGGCGTAGCTGATCGCCAGCAGCCAGGGCGGCAATTGCATCGGCACGCCGAGGCCGAGATGGATCACCGCGCCGAAGATGAAGGTGCCGAGAAAGAACGGCGAAGGCAGCCTGACCAGCTTTCCGAGCAGGCCGCCGACGATCGCAATGCCGATGGTGGCGGCGAAGGCGAAGGCGTCGATCGGCGGAAACCAGACGATGGGCGGCACCTCGACGCCGGATGTGTCGACCCACATCTTGGCAACGATCGCCGCCGTCATCGAAACGAAGATGACACGCAGATATTGCATGAAGGCAACCAGACGCTGGTCGGCGCCGAAGGCGCCTGCCATCAGCACCATGGCGGTGGCGGCGCCCGGCGAGGAGCCCCAGACTGCCGTGGTGCCGGGCAGGATGCGCCAGCGGCTGATCAGCCAGCCAAGCAGGCTGGAGGCGGCGACGGTCGCGATCACCACGGCGAGGAAAAGCGGCCATTCGGCATAGAACACGGGGAAGATGTCGGCCGAGATCGAACCGGCAACCAGGCAGCCGACGATCGCCTGGGCCGCGCCGAACAGCGGTCGCGGCACGCGCACCGTGGCGCCGTTGGTGCCGGCGAGGATCGCGGCAAGCATCGGGCCGATCAGCAGGGCCGCTGGCAGGGCGGCGAACTCCAGCGCACCGGCGAAGAGCAGCGAGAATACCAGAAGCACCAGCCATTGCCGCGGCGGGCGCAGGCGCTCCATGCGCTCGACGGGCGCTTGGTTCTGGGATGGCTGCTCTGGTGAAGAGTCCATGTCGGCTCTTAGACCGGATAAAGACAAATGCGAACCAGCTTTTCGCGGAAATTCCGCGTCCGCGCGGTTAGCCGGCCTTCTCGGAGGCGGGAAGGCCGAAGCCGCCGACCGGGTGGGTCTCGACCTGGAATTCGAAGCCGGCGATGAAGGGACGAGCCCTGGCGATCGCGGCCTGGACTTCCGGCAGTTGCAACGAGGCCTTGTGGCTCGCCTGGTCGGTCCACACTTCGGTCACCCAGATCGCGTCGGCGTCGGCCGGATCGGTGGCGATGATGTAGTTCAGGCAACCGGGGAGCGCGCCGGTGCTTTCGCGCAGCACGTCCATGACCGCATCGCGCTGGCCGCGCGCCGCCCGCATCTTGCCGATCAGTCCGTACATTGCCTGTCTCCCTCCGGATTACGCGAAGAGTATGCCGGTCTCGGCTCACGGCATCAACTGGCCGCCATTGACCTCGATCACCTGGCCGATGATGTAACCGCTCAAGAGGTCGGACGACAGGAACAGATAGGCGCCGACGCAATCCTCGGGCGTTCCGGCGCGGCCTTGCGGTATGGTGGCGACCATAGCCTTGATCTGCTCGGCGTTCGAATAGCGTTCGTGGAAGGGCGTCAGGATCGTGCCGGGCGCCACGGCGTTGACGCGGATGCCGAAGCCGATCAGTTCCTTGGCCATGCCGCGCGTCACGTTGGAGACGAAAGCTTTCGACGAACCATAGAGGCCGGCGCCGCCGCCGGCGCCGTTGCGGGCGGCGATCGAGGTGGTGTTGATGATGAAGCCGCCCTGGCGCTTCAGCCACGGTATCGCCTTGCGCGAGGCGGTCAGGACGGAGCGCGCATTGAGATCCATGACCGCGTCGTAATGCGCCTCGTCCTGATCGGCATAGGCGACGCGCCCGAGCATGCCGCCGGCATTGTTGACCAGGCCGTCGAGCCGGCCGAAATGTTTTGCGCTCTCTTCGACGACGCGCTCGACGTCGGCAGGTATCGAAAAATCGCCCTGGACCAGAAACACCTCGCCGCCATCGTCGCGGATGGTCCTGGCCACGGCTTCGGCGGGAGCGCGGCTCGCATTGTAATGCAGCGCGACCCGGCATTTTTGCGCCGCATAGGCGCGGGCGAGGGCGGCACCGATGCCGGTCGAAGCGCCGGTGACCAGCACCGCCTTTCCGGCAAGATCGGGGATGGCAGGTGTCGTCATGTCAGCTGGCCTCCGGGCTCCCATCCTTCGTAGGCCATTGCCGGCCTGGCCTTCAAGTGTTGGCGTTCAGTGTGGGCGCATTCAGGGTCTGAGATAGACATAGCCCTGATGCTGCAGCTCGGCGAGCTTCACGACGCCACCCTTCTCGGCAAGCTCGAAGCCCGCCAGCAGGTCGGTCAGCGTGATGTCCATGCCGTGCAGGGTGTTGCCGCAGGCTTGCGGGACAAGTCCCTGCTGGACGAGGCCGGCAAAGCGGCTGGAAACGGCGCCGGAAGCGCCCTTGGACTTGAAGGCGGCCAGGGCCGGGCCGTGCACCACAAGCACGATGTCGACATTGCCGCCGGTGCCCTCATAGTGGTTCTTGATGTTGCCGAGGACGAAGTTGACCTTGTCGGTGTCGCTGAGGTGATAGGCGACTTTCAGCCTTCCCTCGGCCGTTGCCGCATTTGCCCGGTTCAGGCCGAACAGGCCGGCGGCGCCTGCGAGACCGGCGCGAAAAATGTCACGGCGCAGCATCCTATCCTCCTTGCCTCGCCGCCTCGCATGATTTTGCATGGTCCGGGCGGCACTCCTAGACTAGCATACGCCAGTCCTGTCGGTGGGAGGAGGATCACATGACATCGAGGGCAAGGACTATGGCGGGCGCGGCGCTTTGCGCCGCCCTTGCCGCTTTTGCCGGCGCGGCGCGCGCCGAACAGCCGCCCAAACTTCCCGAGCTCAGCCCGACCGGCGCCGACGCCTGCTTCGGCCGTGTGTACGATGCCGCCCATCTCAAGGCGCATCCGCACCAGAAGGTGGCGCGCATCTTCTTCCTCTACGGCCATGACCCGGTCAGCCGGCCGAATGAAGAACCTCCCGCCAACCAGGATACTTCCTATAACGGCTTCCTCACCACCACGGTGCGTGGCGCCAAAAAACCGGAATGGGCGAGCAGCTGGTGCAACAAGGAAGACCCGAGCGACAAGGCGAGCGGCATCCGCTGCGGCATGGATTGCGACCGGACGCTGGCCTCGCTGAAGGTCGACGACAAGGGCAAGCTTCTGCTCTCCGGCCTGTCGCCGGATGTCTATCTCGACCCTGATGCGTCGGAGTCGATGAGCAAGGCGGAGTATGCCAGGCAGCAACTGGGCAGCGAGGACGACAATTTCAAGCTGGACCCGATGCCGGCCGACAGCTGCAGGGCGGAGTTCGCGCGCATCGACCCGATCGATCCGGCGCTGGGCGATCCGCTGCGCGTGCGGCTGAAGTCCGATCAGCCCTTCTGCTTCGGGCGCGACTACGACGATGCGCATCTGAAGTCGCATCCCAACCAGCTCACGCAATCGATCCGCGTCTTCCGCGGCCCGGTCGAGCTCGCCTCCTTCGCCGCCGGCGGCGATGCCGCGAACTGGCCCGACGGGGCGGATATCGCCGTTTCGGTGACGACGAGGCAGAAAGGGAAAAAGGTCACGCAGACCTATTCCTGCCAGGGCGAGGCCGACCAGTGGCGCTGTTCGGCCAGCTCGAAGATGAGCGATTTTTCCTGCGACATCTCGCAGAAGGAAATCTTCCTCAAGCGCGGCGCCAACGGCACGATGATGGTCGCGAACCCCAACAATGCGGTGGCGGTCCTCGATCTCTGCTCGAAGGCGGCGAACGGCAAGACGAGGTCGGACGACAAGGTCTATCGGCTGCAGCCGATGCCGCAATCGGCGTGCGCGCCGTAACCAGCGCTTCGTCATGTATGGACGGCCCCTCTTGCCCGAGAGGGGCCGTCCATACATGACGAAGTCTGAAGGCTTCAGCTAATTTCCAAGGTGGTTACTCGGCTCAGGCGAAAGGCACCGCCGTGGTGCCTTTCGGCAGCTTGGCCTCGTCGTCCGGCTCGACATGGATGGTGACGCGCACCGATGGGATCTCGGCCTTCAGCGCATCCTCGATGCGGTCGCAGATGACGTGGCTGGCGCCGACCGTCATGTCGGCGTCGACGACGAGATGGAACTCGATGAAGGTGGCGCGCCCGGCTATGCGCGTCTTCAGGTCATGCACCTCGAGCGCGCCCTTCGAATTGGCCGAGATGATGTCGCGGATCTGCATGTGCTCGTGGTTGTCGACTGCGCGGTCCATCAGCCCGTTCATCGACGAGCCGATGACATGCCAGCCTTGCCACAGGATGTTGAGCGCGACGATGACGGCAAGCGCCGGGTCGAGGATCTGCCAGCCGGTAAGCACCGCGCCGACGAGGCCGCCGAACACACCGACCGATGTCACCACATCGGTCATGATGTGCTGGCCGTCGGCGACGAGGGCCGGCGACTTCGCGTTCCGACCGGTGCGTATCAGCACCCAGGCCCAGATGGCATTGACCACCGTCGCGACGCCGTTGACGCCCAGGCCTTGCCAGGGCTGTTCCAAAGGCGCGGAATGTTGCCAGGACTGCCAGACCTCGTTGAGGATCAAGAGGGCCGCGACGATAATCAGAACGCCTTCGAGAACGGCGGAGAAATACTCGGCCTTGTGGTGGCCGAAGGGATGGTCCTGGTCGGCGGGTTTGTAGCTGACCTGGATCGCCCAGTAGGCGGCGATCGAGGCGATGACGTTGACGATCGATTCCGCCGCGTCGGAATAGAGGGCGACGGAACCGGTGATGTACCAGGCGGCGACCTTGAGCGCGAGCACGACGCAGGCGACGACGATCGACCAGAAGGCGAGCCTGGCAACCTTCTCCCGGGTCGCGGCTTTCGCCGCGGCCGCCGTCATGTCCTGCGTTGCGGCCATGTTCTCCTACGCGGCCTTTTCCTTGGCCTTGCGCGGCAGATGCGCGACGACGTTCTCGATGATGCGCATGCCGGCATTGTGCCCGAGTGTCATGATCGATTCCGGATGGAACTGCACCGCCGCGATAGGCTCCTTGCGGTGCTCGAAAGCCATGATGATGCCGTCCTCAGTCTCGGCGGTGACCACGAAGCCGTCGGGCAGGCGCACCGGGTCGGCGAAGATCGAGTGGTAGCGGCCGACGGTCACTTCCTTCGGCAGGCCGGAGAAGATGATGCCGGGCTTGGAGACGCGGATGCGCGACGGCTTGCCATGCATGGGGATGTGCAACTGCCTGAGCTCGCCGCCATAGGCCTCGGCCAGCGCCTGCAGGCCGAGGCAGACGCCGAAGATCGGCAGGTCGCGGCTGCGCGCCTTCTTGATGGTGGCGGCGCAGTCGAAATCCTTCGGCGTGCCGGGGCCGGGCGATAGCACGACGAGGTCGGGCTTCAGCCGCTCGAAGACCTCTTCGGGCACCGGCGAGCGCACGGTGGAGACATTGGCGCCGGTCTGGCGGAAGTAGTTGGCCAGGGTATGGACGAAACTGTCCTCATGATCGACGAGCAGGATGTTGACGCCGTCGCCGACGCGCGCGGTGGTGCGCTCGGTTCCGGTGGCGTTGCCGGTCTTGGCGTCGCGGATGGCGGAGAGCATGGCGGATGCCTTCAGTTCGGTTTCGGCTTCTTCTTCCTCGGGCACGCTGTCGAAAAGCAGCGTGGCGCCGGCACGCACCTCGGCGATGCCGTCCTTGATGCGGATGGTGCGGAGCGTCAGTCCGGTGTTCATGTCGCCGTTGAAATTGACCATGCCGATGGCGCCGCCATACCAGGCGCGCGGGCTCTTCTCGTTCTGCTCGATGAAGCGCATGGCCCACAGTTTCGGCGCGCCGGTAACGGTGACCGCCCAGGCATGCGACAGGAAAGCGTCGAAGGCGTCCATGCCTTCGCGCAGGCGCCCCTCGATGTGGTCGACGGTGTGGATCAGGCGCGAATACATTTCGATCTGGCGGCGGCCGATGACGCGCACGGAGCCCGGCTCGCAGACGCGCGACTTGTCGTTGCGGTCGACATCCGAGCACATGGTGAGCTCGGACTCGTCCTTCTTCGAGTTGAGCAGCTTCAGGATCTGCTCTGAGTCGGAAATGGCGTCGTCGCCGCGCTTGATCGTGCCCGAGATCGGGCAGGTCTCGACGCGGCGGCCGTTGACGCGCACGAACATCTCCGGCGAGGCGCCGATCAGATATTCGTTTTCGCCGAGATTGATGAAAAAGGAATAGGGCGACGGATTGATCGCTTTCAGCTTGCGCGAGATGTCGGAGGGCTGGGTCTCGCAGCGCTCGTAGAACATCTGTCCGGGCACGACCTCGAACAGGTCGCCGCGCTTGAAGCTCTCCATGGCGCGCCGCACCAGGTTGGCGTATTCGCCGGGCTCATGGTCGCCGCGCGGCGGGATGCGGTCGGCGGTCTTGAAGGGCTCGACATGGGCGTCGCGCGGCAGGCCTTCGGTCGAAAAGCCGTCGCCGGAATAGTCGTAGCGGTCGGTCCAGGCCTTGGTCGAATAGTGGTCGACGACGAGGATCTCGTCGGGCAGGAACAGCACCAGGTCGCGCTGGCTCTCTCTGCGCTCGAGCTTGTAGTCGACAGGGTCGAACTGGAAGGCGAGATCGTAGCCGAAGGCGCCGTAAAGGCCGAGATTGGCGTCCTCGGCGGTCTTGAACAGCGCGGTGATGGCGCGCAGCACGGTGAAGACGGAGGGAACGCGGCTGCGCTCCTCCTCGGTGAAGACACGGCCGGGTTTTGCCACATCGAGGCGGATGAGCGTCTTCGAGGTCTCGGCGATCGTCACGTCGTCGAGCTCGCCAAGCGCCCTGCCGATCACCGGCAGCAACACTTCGCCACGCTTGTTGAGCGCTTCGATGCGCATCGTGCGGCCCCGCGCGGAGATCACCAGCGGCGGATCGATGATGGCCGTATCCCAGCGCGTGTAGCGGCCCGGATATTCGTAGTTGGAGGAGAACACCGCGCCGCGGCGCGAATTCAGGCCGTCGACATAGGCATCGATCGCGCCTTCATAGGGCCTGTCGTGCCGCTCGCGGGTGATCGTCACGCCGCCCGCGGTAACGAAGCGCTCCGCCCCGTTGTCGAGAACTCTAGTCGTCATTGCCGTCTCCATCAGCGTTTTGGGCAACGGACCCGGGAATGGCTTTAAAAAACAAATGGCCGCCCGGACATTCCGTTGCGGCCACCCTCTACTTTCACGCGCACACGCACGAACAGGCCGCTGTCAGCGAGCCCACCACCAAACGGTCTTGTTCGAACGCATGTTCATGGCGACTCCCATAGCGGCGAATGGAGGTCGGTGCAACTGGATTTCACGTGCACGGAAGACAGAGGCTTCAGTCTTCCAGCGTACCGGAACGCGCGTCGCCGCTCCTGCCGTCGCCGGCCAGCTTCAAAAGATCCTCGCCGGTACGGATGATGCGGCGGGAGCGGCGGGTCAGGATGAAGCCCGACTGAGGGGCAAATACTTCCGTGCGGCCGCCGGTCTCGCCGGGCGCATGCACGATCGTCGCCAGCCTGTCGCCTTTCTTGACGCGGTCGCCGGGTTTGACGTCGTAGAGGATAGCGCCGGACTTGGGCGAGGGCATCATGTCGATGTTTTCCAGCGGCACGACCGGCCCGGAAAATGTCTCGAATTTGGGCATGGACGAGTCCTGGACGACGCCTCGCGCCACCAGCAGGCGATAGAGTCCCGCGGCATCGGACGCGGCCAGGGCGCCGTCGACATCGAGCATGCCGCGATATTCGACCGTGGTGACGGCGCGGCGGTCGAAGCGCGAGACGCTCGCAGGCACGTTCTGATAGGGCATGATCGAGGCGCCTTCGAAGGTGCCGGTGCTGTCCTCGCTCCACAGCAGGACGGCTTCGGCGCCCATGGCGGCGGCGCAGTCGGCCATATGCGGCCACAGGCTGGTGTGGATGTAGAGATAGGCAAGGCCTTCGTCGTCGCAGTGGAGGTCAAGGACGATGTCGTTGCCGAGCGAGAGCTGGACAAGCCGGTTCTTCAGCCGGCGATCGGCGCCGCCGAGGCTGACATCGGGCAAGAGCCGCGCGTCGGGCGCGGCAAGCAGCGGAAATGAGCGGTTGAAGTTGGTGCGGGTGCCGAGATTGAAGCGGCCCTGATGCTCGCCGAAATGATATTGCGCGCGGCCGATCGGGTTGGCCCAGGGCACGATGGTGATCGGACCCTTGATGCGGCCCTCGGCCTCGGCCTTGGCCAGCATCGGCATCAGCGCGTCGATGGCGACAACGCCCGGCAGTTCGCCCGCATGCAGCGCCGCCTGCAGATAGGCGGAAGGAGCCGCCTTGTCCTTGCCCTCGAAGCGGAAGACCGGAAATTCGTAAGCGACGCCCTCGCTGTCGCCGGCGATGCGTTCGATCGTCTTCTGCATGGGGTACCTCCAATGGAGGGCCAGACATGCATGTTTGCGGCAGGACTGTCGAGTGGTCCAGACGGGCCGGCCCGTCGGGGCAGAAGCTGGCTACGGCGAAGATGCCGAGCCCGCTACGGCGAAGATGCCGAGCCCGCTACGGCGAAGACGCCGAGCGTTATTCAGCCGGTTGCGGCTGC
Organism: Mesorhizobium sp. CNPSo 4661; assembly: GCF_057784215.1. Taxonomy (NCBI): domain Bacteria; kingdom Pseudomonadati; phylum Pseudomonadota; class Alphaproteobacteria; order Hyphomicrobiales; family Phyllobacteriaceae; genus Mesorhizobium; species Mesorhizobium sp. CNPSo 4661. The sequence goes on from NZ_JBWGIO010000006.1 coordinate 144,089, forward strand.
AGGAGAGTTCGGCGGTCGAGCGCCTGCGACAGCATGGCCACCGCGACGGCCAGAAGCGCGAGCGCCGCGCCCACCAGCGGCAGATTGGCGTAGGATACGCCCCAGGAAATGGCGAGGCCGCCGATCCAGGCGCCGCCGGCATTGCCGACATTGAAGGCGCCCTGGTTGAGCGTGGCGGCAAGGTTCGGTCCTTCGGCGGCCGCCTCGACGACACGGATCTGCAGCGGCGGCACGACGATGAAGATCAGCATGCCCCACAGGAAAACGATGGCGACAGCCACGCTGGCGATGGCGCCGAGCTCGGTGAAGACGAGGAACAGCAGGGCCATGGCGAGCAGCGTGGCGATCACCGTCGGCATCAGCTTCCAGTCTGCCAGCCTGCCGCCGATGACGTTGCCGATGGTCATGCCGGCGCCGAACAAGAGCAGCACCCAGGTGACGGTCGCCGTCGACAGGCCGGAGACGTCGGTGAGGTAAGGCTTGATGTAGGTGAAGACGGCAAACAGGCTGGCGGAAGCGAGCGAGGCGATCAGCATCGCCAGCCAGACCTGCAGCTTGCCGAGCACGCGCAGTTCGCCGACCAGGCCGCCGCCGCTGGGTTTGGCGACATCCGACGGCACCAGCCAGGCGATGGCTGCGACCGAGATCAGGCCGATGCCGACGACGGCGAGGAAAGTCGCGCGCCAGCCGAAAGCCTCGCCAAGCGCCGTGCCGGCGGGAACGCCGAGGATGTTGGAGAGCGTCAGGCCGGCGAACATCAGCGCGATGGCGCTCGCCCGCTTGTTGCGCGGCACGAGGCCCGCCGCAACCACCGAGCCGATGCCGAAGAAGGCGCCATGGCCGAAAGCGGTGAACACGCGCGCCGCCATCAAGAGCCAATAGTTCGGCGCGATGGCGCAGAAGATGTTGCCGATGACGAACAGCGTGGCAAGGCCGACAAGCACCGGTTTGCGCGGCAGGCGGGCGGTTGCCATGGCGACGATCGGCGCGCCGAAGACCACGCCCAGAGCATAGCCGGTGACCAGCAGGCCGGCCGAAGGGATCGAGACGCCGAGGTCTCCAGCGACTTCCGGCAGAAGACCCATGATGACGAATTCGGTAGTGCCGATGCAGAAGGATGCAATGGCTAGCGCTAGGATCGGCAGCGGCATGGGATGTCCGGACTGAATCGGTTCAAAAATCGAAACTGGCTTTGGGCATGCCCCCACACAAGCGACATTGTCGCAATGCAGCAATGCAGAAAGGCGAGGGCGACCCTTCGCCACCGGCCGACGGGCCAGCCTCAGGTCAGCGGCTTAAGCTCCTGGGCGATTGTGGGGAGCAACTCCGAGACATTGGGGTGAATGTGCATCGCCCGCGCGAGCGTCGAGATCGGCGCCTTGGCATACATGAGGTCGAGCACGCAGTGGATCGCCTCGTCGCCGCCTGGGCCAAGCACGGAGCAGCCGAGGATCTCGCCTGTGTCGGCATCGGCCAGGATCTTCATGAAGCCTTGCGTCTCGCCCTTTTCGACGGCGCGGCCGACACGCGTCATCGGCCGCTGGCCGACCAGCGCGCGGCGGCCGGATTTCTTCACCGCGGCCTCCGTCATGCCGCAGCGCCCAAGCGGCGGATCGATATAGAGCGCATAGGCTTCGATGCGGTCGCTGACCTTGCGCGGATCGTTGTCGAGCAGGTTGGCGGCGACGATCTCGAAGTCGTTGTAGGAGGTGTGGGTGAAGGCGCCCTTGCCGTTGCAGTCGCCCATCGCCCAGATGCCGGGCACATTGGTGCGCAACTGGTCGTCGACGACGACGAAGCCGCGCTGATCGACTGCGATACCGGCCTTGTCGAGGCCAAGATCGTCGGTGTTCGGAACGCGGCCGAGCGCCAGCAGCACGTGCGAGCCGACCGCCGCCGGCTTGTCGGCGGCGAAGGTGACGGCGACGCCGCTGCCTTGTTTGGCGAAGCTGATGTCGCCGGCGCCGACATGAACGGCGATGCCCTCGTTTTCGAGGATCGACAGGATGGCCGCGGAGGTGTCCTCGTCCTCGCGGCCGGTCAGCCGCGGCGCCTTCTCGATCACCGTGACCTCGGAGCCGAAGCGGCGGAACATCTGCGCGAATTCGAGCGAGATGTAGCTGCCGCCGACGACGATCAGATGGCTGGGCAGCACATCGAGATCCATCATCGAGGAGTTGGTGAGATAAGGGATATCGTGGACACCGGGCAGGTCGGGCACAGAGGCGCGGCCGCCGGTGTTGAGGAAGATCTTCGGCGCGGTGAGCAGCTCGTCGCCGACGCGCACCGTATTGGCGGATTCGAAACGCGCATGGCCGCGATAAAGCGTGCAGCCCTCCATGCCGGCGATCCAGGTCTCCAGCCCGGTGCGGGAAGCACCCGACACCTTGTCCTTGCGCGCCTTGATCGCCTTGTAGTCGACGCCGACCTCACCGGAAACGGTCACGCCATAATCGGCGGCGCGACGAGCAAGATGGGCGGCATAGGCGCTCGCCACCATCGTCTTGGTCGGGATGCAGCCGGTGTTGACGCAAGTGCCGCCGACCAGCTTGCGTTCGATCAGCGCCACCTTCATGCCGGCCGCGTCCAGCCGGCCGGCGAGCGGGGTGCCGGCCTGTCCGGCGCCGACGACGATGGCGTCGAAAGCTTTCGCGCTCATGCCACCGCCGCCACGATCAGCAGCCCGCCGATGACCGCCACCGCGTCCTCGATGAAGGCGGCGGGCGGATCCTTGCCGAAGGCGGCGGCCAGCCTGCCGCGGACCTCGGCGCCGCCCAGCGTGCCGATCACCGCGCCGATGGCGCCTGCCACCAGCCCGCCGATGGTGGCGCCGGCCGTGACGCCGATCACCGCGCCGGAGAAGGCGCCGGTCACGATGCGGGCGCCGAATTGCTGCGGCACCTTGCGGCTCGGCGTCGACGGCAACTGGTCGGTGACCAATTCGACGATCGCCAGGATGGTGAAGATGCCGACGGCGATCCAGTGGCCCATGAAGCTCGCCCAGGTGCCTGTGACCGGCAGCCAGCCGAGATACGAACCCCAGGCCACGGCAGCCGGCGCGGTCATGGCGCGCAGGCCGGCAACGACGCCTATCAGCAGTGCAAGAATGTAAAGCATGATCGACCCCCTCAAATGAGACCGTCGCATGGTCTCGCAACCGCAGGCTAGCATAGGCCAGGCGTTTGGCCACGGGGCTTTTGTCTGACAATCGATTATGCTTTGGCGATTATGCTTTGGCAGCAGACTCCGGAGGTGCCGCCATGACGACGAGCGAACGCATGAAGATGGCGGCGGGCGAATGGTACATCTGCATCGACGATGAGCTCGAGGGCTTGCGCGTTGCCGCGCGCGATGCGGTGTTCGAGCACAACAGCCTGACGCCCAGGCAGCGCGGCAATATCGCCCCGGCCTTGCGGGCGCTGCTCGGCGGCGCGGGCGAGGGGGCGCGCATCGAGGCACCGTTCCATTGCGCCTATGGCTTCAACCTCTTCCTCGGCGACGGCGTCTTCCTCAATGCTGGCTGCACCATCCTCGACACCGCGCCGGTGCGCATCGGCAAGGGAACGCTGCTTGGGCCCAATGTTCAGATCTACTGCGCCGAGCATCATCGCGAGCCCTCCGGCCGGCTGGCCGGGCTGGAGATCGCCAGGGCCGTGACGATCGGCGACAATGCCTGGATCGGCGGCAGCGCGGTGATCCTTGCCGGCGTCAGCATAGGCGAGGGCGCCATCGTCGGCGCCGGCGCGGTGGTGACGCGCGACGTGGCGGCGAACACCACCGTCGTCGGCAACCCGGCACGGGTCGTTACGAGAGGCTGAGCCCGCCTGGCGCCTGGGTGCTTCGGGAAAACTCGCGCCGGTAGCGCATCGGCGAGGTTCTGAGCCGCGCGGCGAAATGCTGGCGCAGCGGCGTGGCGCTGCCGAAGCCGGCTTCGAAGGCCACCATGTCCATCGATTTGTCCGTCTGCTCCAGCAGCCTCTGCGCCAGTGCCACGCGCTGGTCGGCGAGCCAGTCGCCGAAACTGGTGCCGATCGAGTTCTGGAAGCGGCGCGTGAAGGTGCGGCGCGTCAGGCCTGCCGTGTCGGCGACGCTGTCGAGACTGTGCGTTTCGCCGAGCGTTGCCCGCACCTTGTCGAGAGCGCGCGTGAACCGGTCGGCGTTCGGCGTCGGCGCGACCGGGCGCTCAATGAACTGCGCCTGGCCGCCCTGCCGGTGCGGCAAGAGCACGACGTGGCGGGCAAGGCGAAGGGCGACCTCCGCGCCGTAGCGGGCGCGCCTGATCCGCATTCCGGGTACGAGGGGCGCCTCCCGCGAAGTGGCGCCCTTCCGCGCTGATCGGCACGCGCCACCATATCTTGTGACGCGGTAGAATTAGGCAGAAACCGTTAAAATTGATCGGTCCATCAAGATCGTTCTTAGAACTTGATGGTGAGATTTGTTTTGACCGTGTGGGCGTTGAAGCCATTGCCGATCTGCCCGTTGTGGGAAAGGCCCAGTTTGGCGTTCGTTGCCAGATCGACATCGAAACCAGCTTCAAACACCAGCGCATCTTTGGCAATCGGCGAGCCCCTGTTGACGAAGATGTCACCACCTTTGAAGGCAAGGGCGGCTTCCGGCGTCACGTGGCCGACGGCATGGCGCCAGCCGATCATGCCTGATGCCGTGGCTCTCGTGCCGCCAAGCGAGAAGTGATGCGAGGCGCGCAGGCCGAGTGTCGTCGTTGTGACATCGGTGGAACTGCCGGAACCGGACAGACCGTAGGGACCGGAGTTTGTCTCCGCGAAGCCGTCAGTACTCAGATGCGTATAGGCGGCACCAACGAACGGTTCGAGGACCGCAAAGGCAGTATCGATCGTGTAGCCGGCTTCTCCAAAGATCTGCACGCTATCGCCACCGTAATTGGCTTGAGCGCTATATCCCGCGACACTGCGCGTTGTGTCGATGTCATGGCGGGCGTAGGCGGCACCGAAGCTGAGCCCAATCGCATCCCATCGCGTGCCGCCATAGACGCCGATCTGGTAGCTGTCGATGTTGGCAGAAGACGCCGCACCAAAGAGGGCGGTGTTAGCATAGCCGACCAGGAACCCCAGCCGCCAGTCGTTGGCGATGAAGCCGTCGGCACCGGTGAGGAAGCCGCCGATCTTCCGGTCAAGTTCGGCAGCGTTGCCGTCGCTGCCGATACTTGCCCACGATCCGTAAGCCTGAGCCCAGTTGGTGGGGGCAATCCCGGTATCATTGCTGGCATCCGTTGCTGCCGTCGTGGTGACGATGCCGCCCAGCGTGGCGCGCACCCGGGCGCTGGCGGCATCACGCACAATGCGGCCATCCTCGATCAACACGCCTTTGAGCGAGGCGTGGATATCGCCCGACAGCGCTGCGAAGGTCGAAGCCGGGTCGTCATCGATCGTCGAAGCCAGGATCGCATCATAAATCGGATTGCCGGCACCAAGCGATTCAATGCCGCTTGCAGTCTCCTGCTGGTTGAAGGTGCGTCCGACATCGGCAAAGGCAACACGGTTGAGCGTCAGCGTGACATCACCGGGATGATAGGCGAGATCGGTGCCGATGAAGGTGTAGTAGGATTGCGCGCCCGCGAAGGTGCCCTCGACACCGCCTGCAGCGGTCAGGATAGTGTAAGTCTGGCCCACCAGCGTATCCATGACCGCCTGGGTGAGCACAGGCGCTTCCGGGGTGACCATGACAACACCGCCGAGCAGCGTCGCTTTGCCGTCGACGGCAAGCTTGTCTGAATTGCCGTCCCCATCCACCTCGACCAGCAGGCTGCTGCCCTTCTCCAGTTTGGCGTCACCGCTGACCGAGAGCGTACCGATAGAATTGCCCGGCGATACCCAGCCGCCGTCCTTGGCCACCAGCGCCCCGACACGGCCGACACCGCCCAGTGTGCCGGCACTGTTGACGGTCACCGTCGACACAATCGAGCCGTCGACCGCCAGCAGGCCACCATTGACCAACGTGTCGCCGCCATAGGTGCTGTCACCCGTCAGCCGCAGCGAGCCAGGTCCGAGCTTCAACAACCCGCCAGGTGTGTATGTCTTCGTTAAAAGGGCATCGATAACAGGTTGTGTTGCGTTGTATTCAGCAATGGCCCGGCCGACGCGCTCTACTGCGATATTTTCAGCCAGCTTGCCGTCAGATGTGGTGGCCAGAAATTCAGCGTATTTTGCGGCTCCATTCCCTTCGTATTGCCATAATATATTCTCAACGCCTACGTTCAAGAACCTTCGATAAATCTCTTTGGCAACAGGGTCAGCATCAACAGCAGCCAAGGCCGCTTTAAGCAGCTCACTCGGGTTAAACCAATCATCGCTCGTATTGGTGGCCGCAGCGAAAACCGAGTCGATTAACTGGCGTGCTGCAGGCATCGCAGCAAGAATTGGGTCTCTGACGCCCGAGAGAATTTCGTCTGCCGAAGTCGCGTTCTCGATGCCGAGGGCGACTTTACGAAGATTCCAGGCTTCAATCCGGGCCTTGGCAGCGTCCGATTCATCGGTGATGTCGTTGTTCCATGTATCCGCGTTGCAAGATGAGTGCTTTTTTTCACCCAGGGCAAAACCGACATCCCGACAAACCGATCCGGGTTGCGTCGTCATCGCCGCCTTTTCGCCAGCCAGCTCGGCAATAAAAACGCCTCTGAGCACGGTCGGCCCATTCATGGCCTTGCGCATGTCTTCGACATCCCAGCCCATCCAGTCCTTAACGCCGGAACCATCGACAAGATGATCCGCGCCGGGTTCGCCGCTGATATCGATAAATCTATGGCGGGATGTGTCCATCAGGACATCCATCGCCTGTTGTCCGTCGAAGTAGGGGAACCGGTCCCGCACCCAATAGGAGGAAAGTTCCTGCGAGATAGGAATGAGATTTTCCAGTCCCGCTGTCTCAACCGGAATGACCTTTCCGTCCGGACCCAGAATCTGGCCACGCCATGAAATCAACCCCATGACGGGGAAAGTCTTCGACATGCCGGCATTGATGAAATCGGACGACAATCCCTTCTTTGCCGAAATGTCGTTCCAGTTGGCAACGAAAAGCCCGTCCGGCAGAATGCCGGTGGCAACATACTGGTCGATCGCCTTCTGAAACTGCCGCCCTGCCTCGGCTGGGTCCAATCCCTCCCGCGTATATCCATACCGGCCCAGCGTCGGCACGAAATAGTAATAGGGCGTGACGAGGTCGACCCATTTGACATCTTTGTCTGTTATCGCGTTATCGTGCCAGTTTTGCAGAACGATATTTGGATTTATCCCGGCATATTTCCCTGAACGTTCAAAACTCCATACGCGAATAGAATTGAAGCCATCCGGATTTGCATCGGATTTCGCGATCCTGTCATAAAGTAGGTTCAGATATTTCGTTGTTTGGGCACGCGAGTTATCCGATTCATCGCCGCCGAGATGAAAAACACCTGATTTGAACCAAGGTCGGAACTCATTGATGACGCCAACCACATAATCGGCGACGACCTGGAGTTTCTCGTCACTGCTAATATCGAAGGCACCGTACGCACCACCAAGCCATGGCAGGTCGGGATTATCCTGGTTGAACGCCCTCGAATGGCCGGGCGTGTCGATTTCCGGAATGATTGTCACCCCATATCGCGCGGCGGCCTCTTCGAGCCTGGCCCAATCCTCCTTCGTGTAAAACTTGCCATCCGGCGGCGTCAGTCCCGGATAGTTGTCACTCTGGAGACGGAAATATCCGAGTCCGGCATTGTCATTCACATGAAGATGAAGCTCGTTGAGCTTGTTCAGGCTCATCTTTTCCATATAGCCGATAATCTGATCGACGGGCATGAACAGGCGGCCGACATCCAGCATGACCTCCCGGCTCTCGAACGCCGGAAAGTCCAGCCCGGTTCCGCCGGCGATCGTATCATGCCGGCCAACGGACTTGCCGTCCGCCAACAGAAGCTGCGTGATCGTTTGCATGCCCCGCAGCGCGCCAAGGCCGGCATTATATTTGATGGTCAGGCCGTTTTCCCCGGACTGGAACTGATAGCCTTCGTTCAGTAGGTTGTTGCCGATGTCCTTGCTGACAGTGCCCTTGCTCCCCAGCGCTGTCAGCGTCAGCGTATCGGCCTGATCCGCCAGGCTTTGCCGGGTAAGAAAAATATCATTCTTGCCCGGCGTGCCAACAACGACATCCAGTTGCAGGCCCGTGGCATAGCGCAGGTTTTGAACCAAGCCGCGTGGAGCGGTCAGCGTTTCCATCAGGGCCGCGTCGTTGACATCCAGGACGATGCGGCTCGTGCTGTCCGGTTTGAAATCGGTATCGCCCCTGACAATTTGCTGGAACGCACTGGTCAATTGCTTGTCGGAAACCTGGGCCTGCGCCGGTGACAGGGCAGTCGTAGCCAGTAGCGCGGGACAGAGACCGATCCGCAGAGCACGCGATAAACCACGTAACTTTATCTGATTCATAGCATTCCCCCTGTTGTTTTTGACCGTCGAGCGCCCATTGGGCGAGATGCGCCATTGATGCGCATTGGGCGTTATTTCTTTACGCAACCTCAAAAAGTGGTATTTAATTGGTAGCGTCAATTTTGCAACTTAAGGTAAAGAAGACATCAATCACGTGCACATTTCAAGCGTTTTCTCGTGATTGTTCGAAGATTCTGCGAAATTTTAGCTGTTTGGAGGCGCGTATAGATACCACTTGTCCAAAATATAATACCACTTGGCCAGAGGTGGTTTGCGCATCTTGAAAGGCAGAAACAGAGGCCTTCTGCGTTGAACCGGGGCGGCGTCACCGCTCCACTCGCGGATGCGCCTCGAGGGCAATCCGCTTGTGCCGCAGCGGGTGATGTCGACGGCCGATGAGCACATAACGGTCGTCGAACCCAGCCCGCATCGGCAGGGGCAGGCTTGCAGATCTATTGCGCCGAGCATCACAAGGAGGCCGCAGGCGGGCTGGCGGGACCGGAGATCGCCAGGCCTTTCGAGATCGGCGACAATCTTGGATCGGCGGCAGCGCGATTCGCGGCGTTAGCATCGGCGAGGGCGCCATCGTCGGCGCGGTGGTGACGCGCGACGTTGCCGACAACCGCACGGTCGTCGGCGATCCGGCGCTGCCGACAAGGGAGGCTGAGCAAATCGTCCGGTCGGATCAGCGCGAGGAAGCGCGGGCGCGGCGCTCGCCTGAACCACCTCGCCTTGAGAATTCGCGCCGATATTGCAAGGGCGAGGTCTTGAGCCGCGCGGCGAAATGCTGGCGCAGCGACGTGGCGCTGCCGAAGCCGGCTTCGAAGGCCACCATGTCCACCGATTTGTCCGTCTGCTCCAGCAGCCTCTGCGCCAGTGCCACGCGCTGGTCAGCGAGCCAGTCGCCGAAACTGGTGCCGATCGAGTTCTGGAAGCGGCGCGTGAAGGTGCGACGCGTGAGGCCTGCCATGTCGGCGACGCTGTCGAGACTGTGCGTTTCGCCGAGCGTTGCCCGCACCTTGTCGAGAGCGCGCGTGAACCGGTCGGCGTTCGGCGTCGGCGCGACCGGGCGCTCAATGAACTGCGCCTGGCCGCCTTGCCGGTGCGGCGAGAGCACGACGTGGCAGGCTAGCCGAAGGGCGGCTTCCGCGCCGTAGCGGGCGCGCACGATGTGCAGGCAGCAATCGAGCCCGGCGGCGACGCCGGCGGAGGTGATGATGTCGCCGTCGTCGACATAGAGCACGTCGGCATCGATCGCGAGGTCGGGATGCAGCGCCTGCAACCGGTCGGTATAGGCCCAGTGGGTGGTCGCCTTGCGTCCGGCCAGCAATCCGGCGCCGGCAATGGCGAAGGTGCCGAGGCACAAGCCGACGATCAGCGCGCCGCGCCGATGCGCGCGTTGCAGCGCCTCCTTGAACGGCGCGGCCAGGGGATCCTCGAGATCCTTCCAACTCGGGATGATGACGATGTCGGCCTCGTCGAGCGCCGAAAGCCCATGCGGCACGACGATGCTCAGCCCGGCATCGGTATGAATGGGTCCCTCCTCCATCGCGCAGACGCGGAAGTCGAAGCGCGGCAGGCCAAGCTTGGTGCGGTCCGCGCCGAACACCAGGCAAGGCACGGAGAGATGGAACGGGCTGATGCCGTCGAAGGCGACGGCGGCGATGATCGGGTTCTTCATGGCAAGCATTGATCCGTTGAGAGCTGATTGTCCCAATTCTTTCGAGTGATGTCAATCGGGCCACTTTCTGGAGCTGAAGCAGCCGGCTAGCTTTGGCCCATCAACCCGGTCGAAAGGAAACCGCCATGTCCGCACCAGCCACCCAGCCACGCCGCGCGCTTGTCGTCGTCGATGTCCAGAACGACTACAATGGCGGCAATCTCGCCATCCAGCATCCGCCCTTCGCCGAGAGTGTCGCCAATGTCGCGCGCGCCATGGATGCCGCCGCGGCGGCCGGCATCAAGGTCGTCGTCGTCAAGCAGATGGCGCCCGAGACCTCGCCGATCTTTGCCAAGGGCAGCCATGGTGGCGAGCTGCATCCCGAGATCGCCAGGCGCGGCCGCGACCACTATGTCGAAAAGACGCTGCCTTCGGCCTTCACCGGCACGGATCTCGAAGCCTGGCTGCGCGCCAACGCCATCGATACGATCGTGGTCGTCGGCTACATGACCCACAATTGCGATCTGTCGACCATCATCCACGCGGTGCATATGGGCTTTGCCGTCGAGTTCCTTTCGGATGCCAGCGGCTCGGTGCCCTATGCCAACAGCGCTGGCTATGCATCGGCCGAGGACATACACCGGGTGGTGAGCGTCGTCTTGCAGTCGCGCTTCGCCGCGGTGCTGAAGACCGCCGACTGGATCGATTGCCTGAAGACCGGCGCCCTGCCTGAGCGCGACACGATCTACGCTTCGAACCAGCGTGCCTTGCAGCGGAACGCCGCCTAGCTGGAACCGCTTCGAACGGGAAGGCGCCGCGAGGATACGGCGCCTTTTTTTTGGCGCGCCAACTATCCAGGCAAAGCGTGAGCCATTTCACGGACGTCGCTCCGGTATTTTCCGAAAGTCGCCGCGCATGTGAGTAAGCGCGGTTGGCTTTTGGGGGCTGGATTGAAGGCGCGCGTTGCACGAACCCTGGTCGTTCTGGCTCTCGCCGTCGGCGCGGCGGTGCTGCCGTGGCCCGCTCTCGCGCAAGTTCCGCCGCACGCGCCGGGGACGATCTGCATCACCCAATTCTTCTGGTGCTGGGCGCAGCCACCCGGGCCGCCCGGCTATCCCTGCGGGTGCCCGTCGCAATATGGCTTCGTGCCGGGTTATCTGGGCTAGTCGTCGGAGGGGAGCGCGATGACGACGACATCCCACGATCCTCTCGTCTCCGGCTTGCTTGCCGACGCCAAGCTGGTTGCCGGCTACGGCCGCTACGGCGTGTTCAAGGACAGCGCGCTCTTCGCCGCGATCGGCGATGCGGAAAAGCTCAATGACGCGACGGCAAGCCAGCCCGAGGTCGTCAAGCTTCAGACGGTGCTCAACGACTGCTCCAACACCGTGCCGTTTTCCACCCTGGCTGCGCTCCGCACCGGCTGGTCGCCCGGCGACATGTCGCGGCGCTCCGCGCTCGCGACCTATTTTCTCATCGCCCTGTCGGTGACGATGATGATCGTCATCGGCAAGCTGACCTATGTCTACAACAGGGGCGTTTCGATCAACACGGAGCTGCAGGAGATCGACAACAACGAGTTCAGTGCTCGGTTCGGGCAGTCGATCCGGCAGGTCTGGGCGACGAAGAAGCAATTGAGCTCGGCCGCCGCCAAGCAGGCGTCGACGACCGACCTGACGCTTCTGAAGGATGCCTATTACAATTCCGTCGACAGCCTGCATTCGCTCGACCAGCGGTTCTCCTCGCTGCTGGTGCGGGCGCAGGGATTCATGACGCAGGAGGCGCCCTTTCCGCTCTGGGGCATGCAATGGGCCTATTGCAAGCTTTCGGCTTCGGCGGCCAAGGCGGGGGCGCCGCTTGATTTCTCGAACCCCAGGCAGATGGCCATAGACCAGTTCTGCGGCCAGCAAATCGCGCTGGCGCAACAGCAGAGCGGTGCCGAAAACAGCCAACCGCTCAAGCAGTCGGATTTCGATTGCAAGAACAACGGCAACATTCAAGGCGGCATGCAAGTCGTCAGCGCCACCGGCACCGCCGGCCAGACCGAAGATGTGAACGCGGATTTCGACGAGGCGACACGCGATCTGCAGTGCGAAGGCGTCATCACCATCACGCCGAATTCGATTTCGACGCTGACACTGCAGGCCAAGACGCTGAGCGAAGTCCTCAGCCCTTATGCGCTGTGGATCCTGCCCGCGCTTTACGGCGCGCTTGGCGGCATCATGTTCCACATGCGCATGATCCTGAACCCGCTCCTGCCCAATCCGCCGCTGTCGCGGCTCATTCACCGCATCGCGCTCGGCGGGCTTGCCGGCATGATCCTCGCCTGGTTCATGGCGCCCGGCACCAAGCTCGGCGGCGAGGTCACCGGCATAGGCTTCAGCCTGTTCACCTTCGCTTTTCTGTTCGGCTTCAGCCTCGATATCTTCTTCGCCATCCTCGACCAGTTCGTCTCGATGTCGGTCGCCGGCATCAAGAAATTCGGCTCGCCCACGGTGGCGTGAAAAGCTGGCGAAACAAAAGGGCGCCGCGATGATGCGGCGCCCTTTTTCCGTTCAGGTCAGTCTGGCTTAGAACAGGCCTTCGATCTGGCCGGCTTCGTTCAGGAAGATCTTCTCCGACGACGGCTTGCTTGGCAGGCCCGGCATGGTCATGACCTCGCCGCAGATGATGACGACGAAGCCGGCGCCGGCCGAAAGCCTGACCTCGCGCACCGGCACGGTGTGGCCGGTCGGCGCGCCGCGCAGGTTCGGGTCCGTCGAGAAGGAGTATTGGGTCTTGGCCATGCAGACCGGCAGGTTGCCGTAGCCGGCCTGCTCCCAGGCGTGCAACTGGTCGCGCACCGACTTGTCGGCGATCGCCTCGTCGCCGCGGTAGATGCGCTTGACGATGGTGTTGACCTTGTCGAACAGCGGCATCTCATCGGGATAGAGCGGCGAGAACTGCGAGGCGCCGGATTCGGCGATCTCGACGACCTTCCTGGCGAGGTCCTCGATGCCGGCCGAACCCTGCGCCCAGTGCTTGCACAGGATCGCCTCGGCGCCCTGCGCCTTGACGAAATCCTTCATCGCCTGGATCTCGGTGTCGGTGTCGGTGGTGAAGTGGTTGATCGCCACCACCGCCGGCACGCCGAACTGCTTCACATTCTCGATGTGGCGGCCGAGGTTGAGACAGCCCTTCTTGACCGCCTCGATGTTTTCCTTGCCGAGGTCTTCCTTCTTGACGCCGCCGTTCATCTTCATGGCGCGCACGGTGGCGACGATAACCGCCGCCGACGGCTTCAAGCCTGCCTTGCGGCACTTGATGTCGAAGAATTTTTCGGCGCCCAGGTCGGCGCCGAAGCCGGCTTCGGTGACGACATAGTCGGCGAGCTTCAGCGCCGTCGTGGTGGCGACGACCGAGTTGCAGCCATGCGCGATGTTGGCGAACGGGCCGCCATGCACGAAGGCCGGATTGTTCTCCAGCGTCTGCACGAGGTTCGGCTGCATGGCGTCCTTGAGCAGAACCGCCATGGCGCCGTCGGCCTTGAGGTCGCGGGCAAAGACCGGCGACTTGTCGCGGCGATAGGCGACGATGATATCGCCGAGGCGCTTTTCGAGGTCCTTGAGGTCGGTGGCGAGGCACAGGATCGCCATGACTTCCGAGGCGACGGTGATGTCGAAGCCCGCTTCGCGCGGATAGCCGTTGGCGACGCCGCCGAGCGAGCAGATGATCTCGCGCAGCGCCCGGTCGTTCATGTCCATGACGCGACGCCAGGCGACGCGGCGGGTGTCGATGCCGAGCTCGTTGCCCCAGTAGATGTGGTTGTCGATCAGCGCCGAAAGCAAATTATGCGCCGTCGTGATGGCATGGAAGTCGCCGGTGAAGTGGAGGTTCATGTCCTCCATCGGCACCACCTGGGCGTAGCCGCCGCCGGCGGCGCCACCCTTGACGCCGAAATTCGGGCCGAGCGAGGCTTCGCGGATGCAGACGATCGCCTTCTTGCCGATGCGGTTCAGGCCGTCGCCAAGGCCGACCGTGGTGGTCGTCTTGCCTTCGCCGGCAGGCGTCGGGTTGATGGCGGTGACCAGGATCAGCTTGCCGTCCTTGTTGCCCTTCACCGACTTGATGAACTCGGCCGAGACCTTCGCCTTGTCATGGCCATAGGGCAGCAGATGTTCGGTCGGGATGCCGATCTTGGCGCCGATCTCCTGGATTTGTTTTTTCTTCGCGGCGCGGGCGATCTCGATGTCGGACTTCACTTCGGCCATGACGGCTTTCCTCTGGATTGGGCGGTGGAAGGGACGGTTTTGATCAATTGTGCATGTTCGAACGCCGCACGGGCGCAGGGATATTTTCTAACCCTGTCGCGGCCTGGGCGTCAACTTTCATGCAACTATGTTTCCTGTAAAGAAAGAATATTGCTGTTCCCGGCTCGGCCCGCTTCGGGTCTTCGGCGCCCGGTCGCTTGCGGCGTATAGAAGCCAGAGCGGGGGCCGCTTCGCCGTCTCAAAACAGCCGCCTAATACGCGAAAAGCGACAGAGGCGACGGCGCAAATCCGCCATCGCAGTGTTGCTCCAACCCGGCGCTACTGCGTCAGCACGTTGCTGATCTCGACCATGTTGGAGCGCACACGCAGGATGTAGAAGCCCATCGTCGTCAGATGCGTCGGCAACAGCCAGCCATCCTCGCGGCCATTGGCGATGATGAAAGGCTGGATGCGCAGCGCCGAGACGAATTGCTGGTCCATCGTGTCCCACAGGTTCTGGAGGTGCTTCTCCTTGATCACGTCCTCGAAGTCGGCCTGGGCGCCCTTCATCAGGCCGTAATAGGCGTAGAGCTGGCCGTAGGCGAACCAGAAGCGGTCGTCGGCGCGGGTGTCGAACCAGCCATTGTTGTGGTTCTCGGCGCGTTCCTTGAGGATGGCCGAGGTCGAGCCGATGTCCGAAGCGATGCGGTCGATATATTGCTTCAGATTGTCGGCGCGGGCATCGAACGTCGCCTGGCAAGTGGCCAGACGCGCGTTGAAGGAGCGCAGCTTGCGCACCGCGTCGCGATAATAGCTCGGCGTCGGCGTCTTGGGGCCGAACGGATTAAGACCGAAATACCAGGTGTACTCGTCGAACTGCAGATTGCCGCGCGCATCCTGCAGGTCGGCGTCGATCTGCGAGGTGGTGCGCACGCGGCCGAGGTTGTCGGCAAGCTCGGTCGCGGTGCGCCGCACCGCCTGGTTGATGCCGCGCTGGAAGGAGGCCTTGTTGTCCATCCACGGCGTGTCGTCCCAGTCGATGCCGAACAGGCCGAGCTTGTAGAGGATCATCGAGGAGATCCAGGCATTCTGGTTGACGTTGAAGTCCGTCAAATCGGCGGCGACCTGCGCGATCGCCGAATTGCCGCAGGTCTTGGCCGTATCGGTGCCGCTGCCGGCCGCAACCTGCTCGCCGGCCGACACGTTGCGCTTCTCGAACGTGTAGGTGTCGGGATAGTTCGGGTTGAAATTGTTCCACCACTGCGTGGCGTAGAAGAAATTGGCGTAGAGGCCGATCAATACCAGAATGGCAAGGCCGACCACCGCCTTGAGAATCCAGCCGCGCTGTCCGTACCAGCGGCCGACCCACATGAACGGCCACAGGATGACGCCGATGACGAAGCCGATGCCGCGGCCAATCCACTGGAATATCCGGGTGAAGAAGTTCACGATCGGGTCGAGCATGGCTGTGGCACCCCCTTAGCATGATGCCAAAAAGTTGCAGACTTTTTGGACAACATCATGCGCCAAACAAAAAGTTAGAACGAAATGACGGTTCATTTCGTTCTAGTCAGTCAGGCCGTAAAGGCGCGCGCGGAACGCCACCTTGTCCTTCAGATATGTGGTTTTCAGAACGTCCACAACATGGCTTCGCCAGGCGTCGCTGAAGCCGTCATAGTCCTTGTAGAAACCCGGCTTGTTGAAGACGTAGCGCGAAACGAAGTCCTGCGGCACGAAATCCGAAATCAGCTGGTTGGTCAGCCAGGCATCGGGATGATCGGGCTTGGCGCGCACGACCAGGAAGCGCTGGCGCGGCGCCACGTCCTCGATCTTGAGATGACCGAACTGGGCGATCTCGCGCTTGGCGGCATTGAGGAACGGGAAATTGCCGTCGCTTGCGATCAGGTCGGCATGGCCGAGGATCCAGGTCTGCAGCCAGACCTTGTCGACGTCGGTCAGGTTGCGATTGGGCTCGGCGTCGCGGATCAGCGCCCGCACCACCATTTCGGCGCGATGTTCGAGATAGCCGGAAGCTTCGATCCAGGAGGCGCGCGGCAGGTCGAGGCGTCCGGTGGCGGCCAGGAAGCGGAACACCTTGTCGGCGTCGTTAATCGACAGATAGCTGACCTGCCAGGGTCGCGAGCGGCGGAAGCCGGGGGCGGCAGGATCGCAGATGACCGTCGTCATGTCGGGGTCGACGAAGACATAGAGCCCGCCGAAATGGCTGGTCCAGTAGGCGTTGTGGCGGAAGATGACCTGGTCCGGCACCAGCGCGTTCTCGCGGATGTCGCCGCAGACCTTGGCAAGATCGACCATGCGCTCAAGCATGGCGTTGTCGCGCCAGGCGTCGGGCTCCTGCTTCAGCCGGTCGACCAGCTTGCCGAGCTCGGCCGCCTTGCCCAGCACGTCCTCGGCCGACAACACCTTGAACTCGACCTGGTTGATCGACAGCAGGTCCTCGATGTCGTTGACCTTGGGGACCGAGTCCTCGATCTCGCCGTAGATCACGTCCTTGATGGTCAGCGCGTCGATGGCACGCTGGTTCTTCGACATGAACTCGAACATCAGCTGCGAGGTGTTGGAGAAGGCGGTGTGCACCACCGGCAGGTCGATCTGCGACGGCGTCAGGATGATGAAGCGGCGGTTGACCTCGTTGGGGTCGAGATAGTCATAATCGCCACACTCCTCGGCGATTTCGGGCGAGAAGCCGGTGCGGTCGATCTGGAAGCTTTTCAGCTTCGTCGGTTCGAGGCCGAAGGCGGCAAGCGCCTTGTTGTAGCGCTGGATAAGATGCGACTCGTCGATGGTGAGCAGCCGGCCGTAGATCAGCTCGTTGTCGCGCAGGAGGTCGGGCTTTTTCTTCACCTGTCCTTCTCCCCGTTCACGGGGAGAAGGTGCCCGAAGGGCGGATGAGGGGCGGCGCAGCCTTCCCTTCTCCCCTTGTGGGAGAAGGTGTCGCCGAAGGCGACGGATGAGGGGTGTTCCAGGGAACGCGAGCGCCTCACTCCGCTGGAGCACCCCTCATCCGTCTCGGCGCTGTCGCGCCGATCCACCGCACGGGGGCGAGCCACGGGTCTCGCCTCGTCCTTCGGACCCCACAAGGGGAGAAGGGGGCGTTGGCGCAGCTCACGCATTCCACAGCCCCTTCTTCTTCAATTCCTCCATCTCGCGCGCCGCTCTCTCGCGCAGCCTTGCGTCGCGCAGCAACTTCTCCACCGCGGCATCGTCGGACTTGTCGGAATAGCGGAACTCGGAATCGGCGTAGCGGTTGATCTCCTGCATGACCATGTCCATTGAGAATGGTCCGCGCAGTTCCTCGATCATCGCCTTCTTGTCGTCGTAGCTCTTGTGCATGAAGGCTTCCGGCTTCTCGAACCAGTCGTCCGGCAGCTCGATATCCATCGCGCGCATCTTGATGGCGTCGGTAACGTTCTTGATCGCGCGGCCGGTGAAGCGCGGCTCGGCGTCCTTGATCATGTGCAGGTAGGTGCCGACATCGGCCATGGTCTTCGGCGCGCCATTCTCCTTCATGTAGCGCTCATAGACCTTCATCAGCCCGTCTTCCTGCGGCTTCTCGTGTTCTTCATAGGCTTCGCTCACCGCACGCTGGATCTCCTGCGCGGCATAGAGCTCGTGCTTGCCCAGCGGGATCTCGTGGTTCTTGCCGGCGAGCAGCACGAAGATGTCGATATAGTCGTCGCGGGTCTGCGGTCCATCGACCAGCCACCGCGCGCCGGCGCGCTGGCGCAGCGCATCGTCGACATTTTCCGGATAGTTGGAAAACATGCCGAAGGAGCAGTTGCCGCGCACGACCGTCGAGGCGCCGGCGAAGGCGTCCATCAGCACACCGGTTATCTCTTGCTGCCCGGCGGACGCGCGGTCGTCGGAACGGCGCGCGGCCACCTGGTCGATGTCGTCGATGGTGCCGAAGCCGATGACGCGCGGATTGAGCACGTTGTTGATGAACTGCCGGCAGTTCTGGCCCGACTTGCCCTGGTAGGACGAGATCTGGTCGACGCCGAAATTCTCGTAAGCAAAGGGATAGCCGGCGACCTGACAGTAGCCGTTGACGAGGCCGGCGATCATCTGGATCAGCGTCGTCTTGCCGGTGCCCGGCGCGCCGTCGCCGATGAAGGTGAAGAGGAAGCCGCCGAGCTCGACGAAGGGGTTCAGCTCGCGCTCGAAATCATAGGCCATCAGCATCTTGGCCAGCCTGACCGACTGGAATTTGGCGATGTGGTTGCCGACCACCTCTTCCGGTTTCTTGAAGGTCATCACCAGCGGCTTGGATCGCTTGCCGGGCGCGACGTCGAAGCCGTCGAGGGTGAAATCGTCGACGTCGATGCGGATATGCGCATTCTCGAACGGGCCGATGCCGTCGAAGCGACCTTTTCGCGCAAGCAACCCGTCGATGGCGACGCGGGCGAAGGCGTGAGCGCGCGTCATCAGGTCGGCGTCGTCCTTCGAGCCGGCGATCGCCTTGTCGAGACCGGCGACGATCGACTTCACCGCGTCCTGCGGCGTGTCGAACAGGAAGTCGGGCTCGGGACTATCGTTCGGCGCCTCGCCGTCGCTGTCGATCAGCTGGAAGAGATAGGAAGCGAAACTGAAGGCGGAGACGTAGGCCGACGCCGACAGAAGCTTCTTGAAGGCGGCTGCCTCGTCGCCCTCCAGCGGCGCGCGCGCATTTTTCGCCTGCAGGCTTTCAAGGTCTGAGCCTTCGGCGAAGACGTCGGATATGGCGAGCGCGATCGCCAGGCCGCGGCGGGCGCGGTAGAGCAGCGTGTGCTGCGGGATCGTCATCAATTGGTCGTCGGGGTGGATGGCCGCGACCGTCTTCGAGAGCTCGACCTCGCGCGTGCGGCGCACCGAACCGACCGACACCGTCGAGACGAAGCGGCGGTTGGTGCCGGCAAGCGCGGTGCCGGATTCGCGCGAGGGATCCTCCAGCACGACGATGCGGGTGATGAAGCTCTGCGCGGTCGCGCGGTGCTTTTCGATTGCGGCTTCCGAGATCGTGGTCAGCCCGGTGTCCATGATCAGCTCCTCATCGGAATTATCTTGCCGGCACCGACGGACGGATCGCGAGCTTGATGCGCGGCATCGAGATAGAGGTCCAGCGTTTGGTCCAGCCTTTCGAAAAGCAGCCTGTCGAAGGCTGCATGACCGCCGCCGCGCTGGTCGATTTCAAGCGCCGCGATGTAGGCAGGGCGATCTTCGGGGCGGATTGCCACGGGCGGATAGCCGGCGCGCGCCAGCACAAGGTTCATCAACAGCCGCGCCGTGCGACCATTGCCGTCGTTGAAGGGGTGAATGCCAACCAGCCGCCGATGGGCCTCGAAGGCGGTTTGCGGCTTATTGCTTGCCGCGCCAAGCCAGCGGGAGAAAGCTTCCATCAGCGCGGGCACTTCGGTTGGCGTCGGGAAATTGTGAACACCGGCATCGGTGTTCACATAACGGGCGCGATCGGCGTAGCGGCCGGCGATCTCCGGCCTGGAATTCGCGACGACCAGGTGATGCAGGTTGCGGATGTCCGCCTCGATTATCGGAGCGTCGCGTTGGGCAGCGATTTCCAGCACCCAGTTCAAGGCCCGCGCATGATCGACCGCCTCGAGATGGTCCTTGAGGGGCTTGCCGCTGATCGTGATGCCTTTCTCAAGGACCAGGGCGGTCTCGGCCGCGCTCAGCGTGTTGCCCTCGATCGCGTTCGACGTATAGGTGATGTCAATCCGCTGGGTGTGCTCCAAGCCATCCAAGGCACCCGGGCGAGCTTTCTTTTTTAGAGCGTCAAGCTCTCTTTTCTTGGCGAAAACTCTGCCTGCTGGTGTCAATTTTCGCACCTCGCTCGCGCGCCGCGCCTCTGGCCGTGCAAGCATCTCATACATCGCTGATGACCTGTCCGTTGGACAGGACGTGGACCTTGTAGCCGGAAAAGATCTTCTGCGCCTCGCCCGCGGCGTAGAGCGCCTGATAGGCCTCGTGCGGGATCAGCGCGTGGTTCTCGTAGCTCGACACGCCCTGGCGTGCCGCTTCGAGGTCGTCGGTGTTGATGTAAAACTCCTGCGTCGTCTTTTCGCTGGAGAACAGGCCCTTGCGGCCCGGCTTCTCGCTCTTGGAAAAGACCTCCTGGATGGTCCAGGTGAGCAGCCAGGCGTTCTCCGGCTTGCGCACCTTGGCCAGAACCTCGGCCACGGTCGAATTGTTGTCGGTGATGCCGGCCGAGTAGAAAGGCCCAAGCACGACGCGCCGCAATTGCTTGGGATGCAGCGGCTCGAAATCCTTGTCGAGATTGACCGCGATCGTCGCCGGCGACAGCGTATAGGCCGAGTTCTTCTCGGTGAAATCGTCGAAGCGGTGCGCGAGCTCGGGATTGAGCAGGCCGTCGACGGGGAGGGGAATGTCGACCCGCTCGTTGAGCTTGCCGTTCACGTCGACCAGCTGGCGCACCATGCTGTCGGAGGAATCCTCGACTGTCACCATATAGACCAGCGGCAGGTTGGCGCTGCCGTCGAAAGAGGCCCAGTGCACCAGGTAATAGGGCCGCATGGTCTTCGGGTTGATCGAGACCTTCGCCGTCTGCGCCAGGGTGAACGGGCCGAAGGTCTCCTCGCTCTTGACGTCCTCCAGATAGAGCCGCTCGGCCATCGATTTCTGCAGCGCCTCGGGAAACTCCTTGTGGCGCAGGATGAAGTCGGCCATCTCCTCGCGCAGCTCACCGGCCTGCGGGATGTTGGCCAGCCGGGCATCGGCCTGCTGGCGGTCATTTTCCAATTCGAGCAGGTTCTGGAAAACGGGATAGCCGCTCTCGGCGCGCGAAATGCGGAACGTGTCCATGAAGCCGAGCCGGTTGCGCCAGCAGGCAAAGGACTTTTCCAACCGCGCGATATACTCCGCGACGATCCTGGCGACGATGCCGTGCCGGTAAAGCGGCGAGCGGTCGTCGCGCATGAACACTTCCAGCCCGCTCAGCGCCGCCGTGATAGCGGAGAAATAGCGCGCCGCCGCGTCGTTCTCAGGTGTCATGAGGCTGCCGTGGAAATGAAATCAGCGGCGCCGCCCAGGCAGATATTCGTGGGATACCCCACGAATATCTGCCTGGATTTCTTTGTTTTTCGCAGGTTCTGACCGCAAAACCGTGGGACACTTTTGCGGAACCTGCTTAGGACTGCACGTAGTTGGCGGAATTGTGCTTCTTCATCACATCGTCGAAGCGGCGGGCGAAAGCGTCGTCGGCGAGCTTCTTGCGGCGCTGGATGTCGGCTGAAGCCACCATGTTCTTCTCGTGCATTTCGAGCAGATCGCCGATGTGTTTCTGCGAGGCGGCGCCGATGCCGGCCATCGTCTCCTCGGCCGTGTTGTCGACTTGGCTGCCCAGCGTGTTGATCTTGTGGGCGACGTCCTGCTGGGCTGCGGTCTTCAGCGAATCTTCCAGCGCCTTGTACAGGACGATGCGCTGCTCGGTGTCGATGGTCAGCTTGTTGATCAGCGTCGACTGCGCGGCGATCTGGTTGTTGAGCGAATCGACGAAGGTCTGGAACATCGAGGTGTAGCGCTCCAGCGTCTGGCTTTCGGCCAGCAACTCCTGCTCCTTGGCCTGCTTTTCGTTGTATTCGGTCGCCATCTTCGAGCGCTCGCCCTCAAGCTCGGTGCGCTCCTTCTGGGTCGTGGAGGCGGCGATCTTGTTTTCGATGTCGAGAAGCTGCGGGTTGAGCTCCTCGATGCGCTTCTGCACCGCCTCGAGATTGGTCATGGTCACCTTGCGGCGCTCGATCACCTGCGACAGGCTGGCCTCCGAGGTCTTGTAGCGTTGGTCGAGGACCTGCTTCTGCGCCTTCAGGATGCCGACGATGGTGTCGGATTTCGCGAGCAGTTCCTGGAGGTTGCCGGCCAGCGACATGTTGCGGACGCGGTCGGTGCGCATGCGCTGCTTGCGCTGCGCCGAGAAGACGCCGACGAAGTTTTCCCAGCCGGTGTAGTTCTTCATGCTTTCGAATTCGGCGCCGAAGACGTTGGTGGCGTCCTCGAGCCCGATGATCAGGTCGGCGATGTTGCCTTCCATGACCTTCTGCTGCTTCAGCACGTCTTCGATGCGGGCGTTCTCGATGTCGAAATTGGCGTCGCCGATCTTCTTGTCGGCCTGGGCGAGCGTGTCGAGCACGGTGCCGGACTGCTCGATCTTGGTGCGCATGTCCTGCACGACCTGCTTGGTCTTGGCAATTTCGGCATCGAAATTCTGCAATGTCGCCATTGGGGCCTCCCGCTTCGGCATCCGTTTCCGTGTCGTGGCGGCGAATATATGTGGGGCTTCAAGGGATTGAAAGAAGGAAGACAAGGAGATGCGTCAAAACAAAAGAATTGGCTAGGTGCTTGAAAGGCAAGGCAAGCATGCGCATGGCGCCTAGTCATGCGCACCACCATCGAACAGCTTTAGCTGATATGCCTTAGGTCTTGTTTTTGCGAACGGCCAAGGTCATGAAACAACGTCGGCAAATGTCTTGCGGCGGCGATGCCGGGTTCACGGGGTCGATCAGGGCTTGGGGTCGGCCTTGAGATAGGCGATCACGTTGGCGATGTCGTCATCGCTGGTCAGGCCGGTGAAGGCCATTCTGTTGCCTGGAACCTTCTGTTTGGGCGCCTTGAGATATTGAGCGAGGTTGGCGTCGTCCCAGACGAGGCCCGCGGCGCCGGCATCCTTCATGGCTTGCGAATAATGGCTCGCGAAGCTTTCAGCGGAGCCGGCCTTGCGGCCGACGACGCCCATCAGATGCGGGCCGACCTTGTCGCGGTCGCTTGCCGCCTCATGGCAGGCGATGCAGCGGTTGAAGACCTTCTTGCCAAGCGCCGCGTCGCCATCGGCATGCGCGGCAAGGCCGCCGGCGAGCAGGAAAAGGGCGGCGCACGAGATGGCTCGAAACATGACGGGGTCTCCGGCTGGTTCTGGCTGACGACAGAAAATAGGGCGCGGGCCTTAACAAAGACATCATGGATTGGCGCGACGCCAAAGATTGCGCGTGATCCGGCCGCCTCGTCCAGATAGCCGCAATCAAGCTTGTTGGGCCAGGTCGCGGCGCAGGAAGTCGTTCAGCCGCTCGACGGCCGGCGTCGTCGACAACGGGTTGCGCAAGATGCCGATCTCGAGGTCCGGCAGCACCGGCAGCCCTTCATTGGCGCCGATGATGCGCAGCGACGGAGGCACGCTTCGCTGCGCCAGGCCGGCGACCGCGAGCCCGGCCTGCACCACGGCGACGAGGCCAAGCAGGGAGGCGCTGGAATAGGTGCAGCGATAGGACCTGTCGGCATCGCCAAGCGCCTGCAGGACGTTCATCCGCGCCGCACAGCCCGGTTCGAACAGGGCGACGGGCAAGGGATCGGCCTGCCAGGCGACGTGGTTCGGCGAGGCGACCCAGACGAAGCGCTCCAGCCGGATCACGTCGAGCGGCTGGTCCGGCAGACGGGTGACGATCGCCAGGTCGAGCCGCCCTTCGGCCAGGGTTTTCACCAGGGCGGTCGATTGCTCGCAGACGAGCTCGACAGTTACCAGCGGGTGTTCCTCGGCAAAACGCGACAGCACCGGCGGCAGCAGAAAGGCGGCGTAGTCGTCCGGCACGCCGAGGCGAACGCTGCCGGTTTCCTTCGGGCGGGTGACGCTCGCCCAGGCCTCGTCGGAGAGTTTCAGCAGCCGGCGCGCATAGATGAGGAAATCCTCTCCGGCCGCGTTGGGCGTGACCGCTCTCGGCCCACGCACCAGAAGCTGGTTGCCCACCGTCTCTTCCAGCCTTTGCATCTGCATGCTGACCGCCGATTGGCTGCGGCCAACGCGAGGTGCTGCGCTGGACAGGCTGCCGCTTTCGACGACGGCGACGAAGGTCTTCAGCAGGTTGAGGTCGAGGGGAGCGGCCATGGTGCTATCAGCATATCGAATAGGTCATCACAAATCTATTCGCTTGCTTGAGATCGCTGCAAGTGGCCAGATGGATTTCGACCCGCCGGAGAGCCTTGCGATGAGAGGCATATCGATCGACCGTTTCCCCGCCGCGACGCTTGCGCTGGCAATGGTGATTGCCGGCACGGTCGGCGCCTTCGTGACGGAATCGGGACAGCATCCGGTCACCGTCGTCTTCTGGCGATGCGTGTTCGGCGCCATATTCCTGGCCGCATGGTGCCTGCTGCGCGGCTACCTGCCGGATCGGACGCTGGCCTTATCGCGGCTTGCCCTGGCGGCACTCGCCGGCGCTTGCATGGTGCTGAGCTGGACGGCCTTCTTCGCCGGCTTCGCCATGACATCGATCGCAACCACGACGATCGTCTACCATGTGCAGCCGTTCTTCGTGGTGCTGCTTGGCGTTGCCTTCCTCAAGGAACGCATCTCGCTCGACCAGGTTCTGTGGATGCTCGGCGCGTTCCTTGGCGTCGTGCTGGCCAGCGGCCTGGTCGTCACGCGGGACCATGCCGACCCGAAATGGGCGCTTGGCATCGCGCTCACGCTCGGCGCCGCCCTGCTTTACGCGGTGGCGACGATTCTCGCCAAGGGTCTCGGACGGCAGCGCGCCGAGGTCACGGTGCTTTGCCAGACGCTGGTCGGGGTCGTGATGCTCGGCCCGTTCGCCGATATCGGTCATCCCATGCCGCCGGCATCGTGGGGCTGGCTGGCCGGGATCGGCATCCTGCATACGGGCATCGCCTATGTGCTGATGAATTCGGCCTTCCCGCGCCTGACGACGCCGGTGATCGGCATCCTCACCTTCATCTATCCGGTCGTTGCCATCATCATCGACTGGGCTTTGTATGCGCACCCGCTCCGGCCTGCGCAGGCCGCCGGCATGGCGCTGATCGCGCTGGCGACACTCGGCGTTCGGCTTGGCTGGCGGTTTCCGACACGGCGCGTCTCGGCTGCCTGAAACCGTCAGGCCCGGACAAAGCCGATGAAGTCGTCTGGCGCGGCCCGACCCATCTCTTCTTCCCAATGCCTGCGGCAGAGCGAGACATAGACATCCTTGCCGATCGCAACCTGGTCGCCCTGTTTCGCTACCTTGCCGTCGGGCCCCAGGCGCACCACCATCGTCGCCTTGCGGCCGCAGCGGCAGATGGTGCGCACCTCGCGCAGGTCGTCGGCGATGGCGAGCAGCGCCCGCGAGCCGGAGAACAGATTGCCCTGGAAATCGGTCCGCAGGCCGTAGCACATGACCGGAATGCCCAGACGGTCGGCGATGCGGGCGAGCTGCCAGACCTGCTCTTCCTCGAGGAACTGCGCCTCGTCGACAAAGATGCAATGCACCGGAGCGTGTTGGTGATGCTCGGTGACCCTGGCGTAGAGGTCGTCGCCGTCTCTGAACATCTCGGCCTCGGATTCGAGACCGATGCGCGACGAGATCAGCCCGTTGTCGCCCTTGCGGTAGTGGCCGGCGACGAACAGCATCGTCGACATGCCGCGTTCGCGATAGTTGTAGGACGCTTGCAGGAGCATCGTCGTCTTGCCGGCGTTCATCGTCGCGTAGTGAAAGTAGAGCTTGGCCATGTCGCCCTTCTAAGCCCACATGTCGGCGCACGGGGAGGGGGCCCCCGGCTCCGTCCACCAAAAACTGGATGTCGTTCAAAACCCCGTCATGTCGCTTAATGACCAGCGCGCGCCGTTCATCGCGATGTCGAACCGCTTGAAACAACATCAAAATGGTGTTTGGCTGACGAAACAAGGCGGGCGCAAGAACCGTAACTTCGCATCGCCTCGGAATCTTAATGGGAGAAAGTTCATGTCGCGTATGAAATCTTTCGTCGCAGGCCTCGGCCTCGCGGCGCTTCTGTCCACGACCGCTGCTTATGCCGGCGACCCGGCGAGCTGTAAGGCGGTTCGGCTCTCCGATGTCGGCTGGACCGACATCCAGGCCACCACGGGGCTGGCCTCGGTGCTGCTCACCGCGCTCGGCTATGAGCCGCAGACGATCCAGCTCTCGGTGCCGGTGACCATGGCTTCGCTAAAGAACAAGGACCTCGACGTCTTCCTCGGCAACTGGATGCCGTCGATGACCAATGACATCAAGGACTACACCGCAGACGGCTCGGTCGAGACGATCAGCACCAACCTGACCGGCGCCGGCTACGGCATCGTCGTACCGACCTATGTCGCGGATGCCGGCGTCAAGTCGCTGACCGATCTCGGCAAGTTCAAGGATAAGTTCAACGGCAAGATCTACGGCATCGAGGCCGGCAATGACGGCAACCGCATCATCCTCGACATGATCAAGAACCCGAAGGACAATCTCGAAGGCTTCGAACTGGTCGAGTCGTCGGAAGCCGGCATGCTGACGCAGGCCGAGCAGTCGATGAAGAACAATGAGTGGATCGCCTTCCTCGGCTGGACGCCGCATCCGGTGATGGGCGCCATGAAGATCACCTATCTCGACGGCATGGGCGACAGCGGCTTCGGCGCCGCCACCGTCTACACCAATGTGCGCAAGGGCTACACCACCGAATGCCCGAACGCCGGCAAGTTCATCGCCAACCTGAAGTTCAATCTCGACATGGAAGGCGAGATGATGGACGCGATCCTGAAGGGCGGCGACGCCCAAACGGTGGCGAAAGACTGGCTGAAGAAGCATCCCGACGCCGTTGCGCCCTGGATTGCCGGCGTCACCACCTTCGACGGCGGCGACGCGGCGGCAGCCGTCAAGACCGCGCTCGGGAGCTGAGCCGGCTTTGAGTCCGGAATGATCATCCGGAAGAGGGCAGCCAGATAGAAAAGGCTGCCCTTTTTCTTATCCTGTGAGAAGATGACCGTACGGCAAGCGCGGCGAAGCCGAGAGGGGAAAGATGGATCCGATTTCGAAACTCCTGACCGACTACAAGATCCCCATCGGGCCGTGGGGCAAGGCCTTCTTCGGCTTCCTGACCGACAATTTCGACACCATCTTCCGGGCGTTTTCAAACGGGCTGAATTTTATCCTCGACGGGGCGGTGGACCTTCTGCTGATGGTGCCGCCAGTGCTTCTGGCGCTGGTCATCGCGATCATCGCCTGGCTGCTGCAGCGTTCGCGGCCGCTCGCCATCGGCGTCTTCCTCGGCCTGATCTTCATCATCAACCAGAACCTGTGGAAGCAGACGGTGCAGACACTGGTGCTGGTGGTTGCCGCCGCCGCCATGGCCATGGCCATCGGCGTGCCGCTTGGCATCTGGGCCGCGCACAAGCCGAAGGTCTACCGGGTCATGCTGCCGGTGCTCGACCTGATGCAGACGCTGCCGACCTTCGTCTACCTGATCCCGGTGCTGACGCTGTTTGGCCTCGGCAACGCGCCCGGCCTCATCGTCACCATCATCTTCGTCATCCCGACAGCCGTGCGCCTCACGCATCTCGGCGTGGTTTCGGTGCCCAAGGCGATCGTCGAAGCCGGTGAAGCCTTCGGCGCCACCAAGCGCCAGCTTCTGTGGAAGGTGGAGCTGCCGTCGGCGCTGCCGACCATCATGGCGGGCCTGACGCAATCGATCATGCTGTCGCTGTCGATGGTGGTGTTCGCCGCCCTGATCGGCGCCGGCGGCCTCGGCACCGAAATCAACCGCGCGCTCGGCTCGCGCCGCATCGATCTCGGGCTTGAGGCCGGACTTGCGATTGTCGTGCTCGCTATCGTGCTCGACCGGATGACCCGCATCGGCGTTGGAGGCAAGAAATGACCGTCGCGGTTGACTTCAAGAACGTCGATATCGTCTTCGGGGCCGATCAGGCCGGTTCGCTGGCGATGATCGACAAAGGCGCTACGCGTGCCGAGATACTCGAAAAGACCGGCAACGTGCTGGGTTGCGCCGGCGCCAGTCTCACCGTGCATGAGGGCGAGATCTCGGTGCTGATGGGCCTCTCCGGCTCCGGCAAGTCGACTCTGCTTCGGGCCGTCAACCGGCTGAACGTCGTGTCGCGCGGCCAGGTGCTGGTCAAGGACGGCGACCGCACCGTCGATGTCGTCACCTGCGACGAGGCGACCTTGCGGCGGCTGCGGCAGAAGCAGGTGGCCATGGTGTTCCAGCAGTTCGGCCTGCTGCCGTGGCGCACGGTCGAGGAAAATGTCGGCTTCGGGCTCGAGCTTGCAGGCGTGCCGGAGGCCGAACGCAAGGCGCGGGTGCAGAAGCAGCTGCAGTTGGTCCATCTTGACCAGTGGTCGAAAAAATACGCCCATGAGCTTTCGGGCGGCATGCAGCAGCGCGTCGGTCTCGCCCGGGCCTTCGCCACCGAGGCGCCGATCCTGTTGATGGACGAGCCGTTCTCTGCCCTCGACCCGCTGATCCGCACCAAGCTGCAGGATGAATTGCTGCAGCTCCAGGCCGAACTGAAGAAGACCATCATCTTCGTCAGCCACGACCTCGAGGAGGCGCTGAAGATCGGCAGCCACATCACGATCATGGAGGGCGGCCGCATCGTCCAGACCGGCGCGCCGGAAGACATCGTGCTGCGCCCCGCCAACGACTATGTCCGCGACTTCATCGCCAACGTTAACCCGCTGTCGGTGCTGACGGCGTGGAACGTGATGCGCGACCGGCGCGATCTTGAGCACGGCGAGGACGGCTGGGTGTGGCTTGACCGGCGCAAGACGACGCGCTTCAAGATCGACGAGCATGGCCTGGTGGCCGCGGCCGAGCGCGACGGCAAGCCGGCGGTGTGGGTCTCCTGCGCTGATGTCGAGCGCCAGCCGGAGGAGGGGGCCCAGGTGTTCTGGGCCAACCCCGGCACGCCGCTGAAGACGGTGATGCTCGCCATGCATCGCTCGCAGACGGCGCCGGTGGCGCTGTTCGACGAAGGCTCGCGTTTCGTCGGCTCGATCGGCATCCGCGACGTGCTGAGCGCGGTGCTGCGGCGGTAGGCTTCTTCGCGGGTCGTTCAGCCCCGTCCAGGCGTTTTGCCCGCGGCTTGTGTTTCGTCTCCTTCGAGTGCAGAATCCGTCTGTTGCGTGCCCATGCGCCGAGGGGGTGATGCCGACGTCGCGCACAGGGGGTTCAGGCGCGGTTGCGCTGTCGATTTTCGCCGGGGTCTCGCTTGCAAGCGGCGCGGCGCTTTGCCAGAGCTTTGTCATCGGCAATGGCGCCACTGCCGGCCAGCAGACGATGACGGGCGCCGGCGACACTGGCATCGTGGCTGCAAACGGGGTGATCGAGACATTCGGCGCCGGCATCGATGCGGTGCGGATGCTCAATTCGGGCCAGCGGCTCACCAATGACGGGTTGATTGCAACATTGGGCGGCGGTGCCGCCAATGTGCATTCGCAAGGCAGCGGCGCGACCATCCTCAACAACGGAGGCATCCTGGCGATAGGCGATGCCTCGATCGGCATCTTGTCGGAAGGCGGCAATGCGCACATCGTGAACGACGGCGCGATCGAAGCGCTTGGCGTCGCCACATACGGCATCATCAGCGATGCCGCCGGCGGGCACGTCGACAACAGTGGCTTTATCGGCGTCTCGGGCACGGCCGCCGCCGGCATCATCGGCGACGGACCCGATCTGGAGATAAACAACAGCGGCTCGATCGAGGCCTATGGGACCGCCGCCGCCGGAATCATCTGGCAGAGCAACGGTCTTCAACTGCAAAATTCCGGTTCGATCGTCGTGTCGGGGCTGGCTTCCGTCGGCATCGGCGCCAGCGGCAATGACATCGCAATTGCCAACAGCGGCACGGTCGATGTCTTCGGGACAGCCTCGACGGGCATCGGCACCCTGTTCGGCAACGCCACGATCAGCAATTCGGGTTCGGTCATCGTGGGGGGCGTGGGCGGTGTGGCAATCGCCGCCCAGGGCGGCAACTCCGTCATTACCAATTCCGGCCGCGTCTTCAGCGACCAGAGCGTGGCGATCTATTTCGGCGCGCCCGACGCGGTGCTGAATCTCTTGGGCGGGACGGCCATCCAGGGGCCGATCGTCTTTTCCGGCGGCGGCAACACCGTCACCTTCGGCCCCGGACTGAACGCCGTCCTGAGCTTTTCAGGAAGCGGCCTGCCACAAACCATCGTGACCGGCGGCAGGCCGTTCGTGACGAGCGGCGACAGCGTGGCGGTGGTGGACATCACCGGGATTGCCAGCAGCGGGCCGCTGGTCGAGGACCTCGTCGACGGCATAGAAGGTGTCGCCGAGGCGCGCATGTCCGCCCCAGGCGACGATTTGCCCGCGACGCATAGAGGTCCAGACGCCTGGATCTCGACATTCGGCGGGCTACGCTCCCAGGGCGGTTCCGGCGCATCGGCCGGGTTCAGCGAGGCGCTAGGCGGCGTGGTCGCCGGCGCCGAAAGGCGCTCGGGCGACGGCTTCCTCGGCGGCTTGTTCCTCGGAGGCGCCGCCGGATCGACCGAGGTCGACGGCGCCGCGCAGGAGATCGTCCACCGTGGTGTGTTTGCAGGCGGCTACCTCGGCTATGACGGAGGCGCGCATTTTGCCGAGGCGGCATTCGTCGCCGGCCTGCTCCAGGAACGCAGCCGCCGCCGTGTCGCGAACAATCTGGTGCTCGACGGCATCGAGACGGCGCGGGCGGATTTCAACGGCGTTTTCCTCAGCCCATCGGTCACGTTCGGCATGCGGCTCCCAGTCAAGGCCGGTACGCTAATACCCAGCGTGCGGCTGCGTTACGCCGGGCTGTTCTTCGACGATTATGCCGAGACCGGTTCGGACGGCGATCTCGCGGTCGCGCGGCGCAACGTCAACGTCTTCGAGGCGCGTGGCCAGCTCGCGCTGGCTTTGGAGCCCGTCAGCACACCGAGCCAAGCCTGGCAAACCATGCTTCGAGCGGGGATCGACGCGATAGCGCAAAGCAGCGACGACGTTTCGGCGACATTGCTCGGCCAGGACATCTCGTTTCCCGCCGGCGGCAAGAAATTTGTGATGCGCGGCTTTGCCGGCGCGGACATCGCCGCGGAGGTGGGCGCCGGAATGATGCTGAATGCCGGCTTCGAGGCGGGCTACGGCAGCGACAATGCCTTCACCGTCCGGGGCGTAGCTCGTCTCAGCAAGGCTTTTTGAGGAAGCTGCTCGACCGGCCGGCGCCACATTTAAAGGTGGCATTCCGTCGCTATGGGGAAGGCCGTCTACCGACCTATATATTTTTCGAAATCCATTCCGATTCCGGAAGCCTATGCAGTAGAATGTTGCTGCGGCCGTACGGACGACGTCCGGCAGTGAAAATGCAGCGGGGTATGCGACGATGATCTTCCGTCAACTCTTCGATTCCGTCTCGGGCACTTACTCCTATCTGCTGGCCAGCCGGCGCGGCGGCGAGGCGCTGATCATCGATCCGGTGCTGGAGAAGGTCGAGCGCTACCTGCAACTGGTCAACGAGCTGGATCTGAGGCTGGTGAAGGCCGTCGACACGCATCTTCATGCCGACCACATCACCGGCCTCGGCGCGTTGCGCGACAAGACGCATTGCGTGACCGTGATGGGTGAGCAGACCAAGGCCGACGTGGTTTCGATGCGGCTTGCCGACGGCGACAAGCTCGGCATCGAGGGGTTGGCGCTCGACGTCATCTACACGCCCGGCCACACCGACGATTCCTACAGCTTCATCCTGCCGGACCGGGTCTTCACCGGCGACACGCTGCTCATCCGCGGTACCGGCCGCACCGACTTCCAGAACGGCGATCCGCGCCAGCAATATGAATCGATCTTCGGCCGCCTCCTCAAATTGCCCGACGAGACGATGATTTTTCCGGCCCACGACTACAAGGGCGAGACCGTGTCGACGATCGGCGAGGAAAAGGCCTTCAACCCGCGCCTGCAGGTGAAGTCGGTCGACGAGTATGTGAACATCATGAACAATCTCAATCTGTCCAACCCGAAGATGATGGATGTGGCCGTGCCCGCCAACATGCGGGTCGGGCTGCATCAGGACGATATTGCCAGCCGCGGCTGGGCGGTGAGCGCCGAGCAGGCGCTGGCGCTGGTCGGGCGGCCCGACGTGGCGCTGATCGACCTGCGCGAGCAGACCGAACGCGAGCGGCACGGCGTCATTCCCGGCGCGATCCATCTGCCCTATGCGCGGCTGCAGGAAAACATCGCCGCCGGCGGCATGCTGCACGAGCTGGCGAAATCGACGAGCAAGCAGCTCCTGTTCTACTGCGCTTTCGGCGAGCGCTCGGCGATGGCGGTGCAAGCGGCGCAGGATGTCGGTATTGCCAGCGCCCGCCACATCCAGGGCGGCATCGACGCCTGGCGGAAGGCCAGCGGGCCGCTCATGCATTAGCGGATGGCTGGATTCAGTTCAGCCCGATCAGCTTTGCGCCGCTGCGGAAGAGGGCTTCTCCATCCCGATCGAAGCGGAAGGTGGCGATGAAATCGTCGGCGCGATAGTTCGGCAAGGTGTTGCGGATGGCGGCGGCAAAGGTGCGCGCTTCATCCTGCCGGCCTGCCAGCGCCAGGCAGTGGGCGGCAATCGCCAGGATGATGATATGGGCGTTTGGCCTCGCGGCCGCCTTCAGCGCCCATTCCGCGGCTTCGTTGTATTCGCCGAGACGGGCATGCGCCATGGCGCGCGCGCCCATCATGCCGAACAGCAATGGATCGAAGGGGCTCAGATGGCGCGAATGGTCGGACGAACCGATCGCCGATTGCGGGTCGCCCGACTGCGAATGGACGAAGGACAGCGCGTAGTGGCCGAGCGCGAAATTGGGGCTGAGGTCGACGGCGCTCGCCAGCTCCAGCAGCGCGCCGTCCTGCTCGCCACGCAGCCATAGCGCGCGGCCCATCGCCCAGTGGGCGGCGGGGTTGCGGTCATCGACGAGCAGGCTGTGCCCGGCGCTTTCGAAGGCAAGCGCGGTCTCGCGGTCGCGGTCGCCCCAGCGCTGGAAAGCATTCTGCCAGTGGGTGAAGGACATGCCGGCATAAGCGCGCGCGAAAGTGGGGTCGAGCTTCAGCGCTTCGCTGAAGAAGTGCTGCGCCAGCTCGTTTTCCTGGCGGGTGAAGCGGTACATGTGCCAGAGGCCGCGATGATAGGCCTCCCAGGCATTGAGTGAGTTTGGCGCTTTCAGCAATGCGCGGTTGCGCTCCACCGTCGCGATCTCGGCGGCGATGGAAGAGACGATGCTGTTGCCGATATCTTCGATGACGATGAAGATGTCGTCGGGCTTGTGCTCGAAGGTCTCGGCCCAGACGATCCGCGCCGTGCGGACCTCGACGAGTTCGACCGACACGATGAACCGGCCCGGCAGGCTGCGCACCGAGCCCGCCGCGACATAGTCGACATTCAACCTGCGCCCGGCGTCGTCCGGTGCAATGTTCTTCTCGGCGAGCGCGAAGACCGAGCCGCGGGCGATGACGAAGAAATCGCGCAGCTTGGCAAGCCGCGTGATGATGTCATGCGTGAGACCGTCGGCCAGCCCGCCGCGGAAGCCGCCAGCGCCGGCGCTCTCCGCAAACGGCATCACCGCGAGCGACGCCCGGCGCGTCGCCGCGGGCTCGGATTCGATCGCGGCGACGGGCGGCTCCGAGGCCGGAAAAGCCGGCCCGGATCGGGCGCATGGCGTTGCGCCGGCGTTCCGGGTTCTTATCTCATGCCACGCCTCGCGCAGCGGGGTGAAGTCCAGCTCTTCGGAGTGGAACAGCTCCGCCGCCGTGGCGAGATGCTCTTCGCCGGCGCCGATCTGTCCGCGCCGGGCCAGATTTTCCAGCAGCGCCACATGCGCGCGGCGGTCGAAGGGCGCGAGCTCCAGCCATCTGTCGATATAGGCGCCGGCCTCCTCGGCCCCCTGCGGGACAAGACCGATGATGTGCTCCAGGACGGCGACATGGCATGCGCTGAAACGGCGGCGCTGCGCCGTCAGCCAACTGCCGAAATGCGGGCTGCGATCGAGCTCGAGACCGTCGAGAAAGTCGCCGGCGAAATGCTGCGAGAGCGCCTCCAACCGCATGAGATCGAGCGTCTCGACACCTTCGGCCACGGCCGAGGCGGCATCCAGCGCGTCCACATGGACATCATCGAGGCGAAGCGACACCGTATCGCCATGGGTTTCGACCCGGCGTCGATCCGGGTCGTCAAGCGCGGCGCGCAACTTGCTCAGGCACCAGCGCAGCTCGCCGCGCGGATCGTTGGGCACGTCCCAGAGAAGTTCGCAAAGGCGGCCGCGGCTGACAGGGTGGGGCGCCAGCGCCAGATAGGCAAGCAGCGCGCGCAGCTTGCGCGACGACGGCAAGGTAACAGGCACCCCGTCGCGGGCAATCGCCAGTTGCCCGAGCAGCCTTACGGACAGGCCAACGGGGCCGTTCAGGCTCGATCGGGTGGATTCCACGTATGTTTCCACGCTTTCTCCAACGCTGGCCAGTTGGTCCATATTCTATCACCAAAGATGGCAGGAGGCAGCCGGCAGCCCCATTCCGTACCGGAACGCCGCCGTTGCCGCTTTTGCGGCAGATCAAGCAACCTATCGCGGCCAGGTGTCGAAACCGCGCCGCCAAAGCTGCCGGTCTGTAACCGGCACGTGAGGACATCGAGGAGAAAGCCATGTTGCATCAAGTGAAAATCAGAACCACGTCCGGGCGCGGCCGTCTGTTCGACAGCATTCTCGATACGGTCGGCGACACGCCGGTCATCCGCATCAACAATCTCGGGCCGGGCCACGCGACCATCTATGTGAAGGCCGAGTTCTTCAACCCGGCGGCTTCGGTCAAGGACCGGCTGGCGCTCAACATCATCGAGGAAGGCGAGCGCAGCGGCAAGTTGAAGCCCGGCCAGACGGTGGTCGAGGCGACGAGCGGCAACACCGGCATCGGCCTTGCCATGGTCTGCGCGCAGAAAGGCTATCCGCTGGTGGTGACGATGGCCGACAGCTTCTCCATCGAGCGCCGCAAGCTGATGCGCATGCTTGGCGCCAAGGTGGTGCTGACGCCGCGCGCCCAGAAAGGTTTCGGCATGTACAAGAAAGCGGTCGAGCTCGCCGAAGCCAATGGCTGGTTCCTGGCGCGCCAGTTCGAGACGGAAGCCAATGCCGCCATCCACGAAGCGACGACGGCGCGCGAGATCGTCAATGATTTCGCCGGGTCGCGGCTCGATTATCTCGTCACCGGCTACGGTACCGGTGGCACGGTTGCCGGCGTCGGCCGTGTGCTGCGCCGCGAGCGCCCGGAGGTGAAGATCGTGCTCGCCGAGCCGGCGAATGCCCAGTTGGTCGGCAGCGGCAAGCAGCAGGAGCGCGGCGCCGGCGGGGCGCCGGCCGCCAGCCATCCGGCTTTCGAGCCGCATCCGATCCAGGGCTGGACGCCGGACTTCATCCCGAATGTCCTGCAGGAGGCGATCGACCAGCGCTACTATGACGAGGTGGTGCCGATCCCCGGTCCCGAAGGCATCAAATGGGCGAAGGCGCTGGCGCAGCAGGAAGGCATCTTCACCGGTATCTCCGGCGGCGCCACCTTCGCCGTGGCGCGGCAGATCGCGGGTACGGCGCCGGCCGGCTCGGTCATCCTGTGCATGCTGCCCGACACCGGCGAGCGTTACATGTCGACGCCGCTCTTCGACGGCATCGAGGCCGAGATGGACGCGGAGGAAACGGCGCTGTCGCGCTCGACGCCAAGCGGTCGGTTCGACGCGTAAGCGCGCTCCGTAGCGTGGGTTTTCGGGTGGGGACGCCAGATTGATTGGCGCAACGTGACCCTGTTCAGGGTCACGTTTGTTGTGCGGGAGAGATCGATGGACGGCTTGCCGGAAACCATAGCGACTGAGGAAACACTGGATCCGAGGGACTGGGCCGATATGCAGGCTCTGTCGCGCCGGATCGTTGATGACGCCATCGGCTATCTCAAGGACGTTCGGGATCGTCCGCCCTGGCGCGAGATGCCAGCCGAGGTGCGGGCTTTCTTTTCGGCGCCGTTGCCGCGCGGGCCGGCACCGCTCGCCGATGTGTACGGCGACGTCGCCCGCAACGTGATGGCCTATCCGATGGGCAACATCCATCCGCGCTTCTGGTCCTGGTACATGGGCTCAAGCAATTTCACCGGCGCGCTCGGCGATTTTCTGGCGGCGATCCAGGGTTCGAACCTCGGCGGCGGCAACCACGCCGCCGGGCTGATGGACAGCCAGGTGGTCGACTGGTGCAAGGAGATGGTCGGCTTTCCTGCCTCGGCCAGCGGCACGCTGGTCAGCGGCGGTTCGATGGCCAACATCATCGGCCTCACCGTGGCGCGCAACGTCAAGGCGGGCGTCGACGTGCGCGAACGTGGCGTCGGCGCCATCCCCAGGCCGCTGCGTTTCTACGCCTCGGACCAGGTCCATTCCTGCCACCGCAAGGCGATGGAAGCGCTTGGCCTCGGCAACCGGGCGCTACGGCGGATCCCAACCGATGCCGGTTTGCGCATCGATATCGATGCGCTGAAGACGGCCATTGCGGAGGATCGCGAGGCGGGCTTCAAGCCGGCCTGCGTGATCGGCACCGCCGGTACCGTCAACACCGGGGCCGTCGACGATCTTCAGGCGCTGGCGAGGGCGGCTACCGAAGAGGACCTCTGGTTTCATGTCGACGGCTGCATCGGCGCGCTGATCGCGATCGCGCCCGAGAGCCGATCGCTCGTCGCCGGCATAGAGCAGGCGGATTCGATCGCGCTCGATCCGCACAAATGGCTGCACGCGCCGTTCGAGGCGGGCTGCGCGCTGGTGCGGGACGCGTCCGCCCATCGCAACACCTTCGCCGTCACGCCCGAATATCTGGAATCGGCGCCGCGCGGCCTCGCCTCCGGAGAATGGCTGTTCGATTACGGATTGCAGACATCGCGGGGTTTCCGCGCGTTGAAGATCTGGATGGCGCTGAAGGAGCATGGCGTCGAGAAATTCGGCCGGCTGATCGACCAGAACATCGCCCAGGCCCGCTACCTCACGCGGCTGGTCGAAGCGGAGCCGGCGCTCGAACTGATGGCGCCGACCACCATCAACATCGCCAGCTTCCGCCACCGGCTGGCCGGCGCGTCCGAAGAGCGCCTCAAGGCTTTCAACACCGAGATCATGCTGAGACTTCAGGAAGAGGGCATCGCCGTCCTGTCCGATACCACCGTGCGCGGCCGGCACTGCCTGAGGGTGGCAATCACCAACCACCGCACGCGCCGCGACGACCTCGACCTGCTGGTCGCAGAGATGCTCCGGCTTGGACGGGAAATCGGGGCTGCCGCGACACCAACGTGAGCCACGCGGCCGAGGCGTATTTCAACCGGCTGCCAGCGCGGCGCCGGGCAAATAGAGCATGATCGGCCGGATCTCGTAGACGGCGGTGGGATTGACGCGCTTGAGATCGCGCGCGGCGGCAATCGCCTCGTCCTGGTTCGCGCAGTCGAGGACATAGAGGCCGAGCAACTGTTCCTTGGTCTCGGCGAAGGGACCGTCGATCACCATGCCGTCGCCCGGACCGCGCAGCGTCACGGCATCGGCCGTCGCGCCCAGCCTCGCCGCCGGCCCGAGCTTGCCCTCCCGTGTCAGCCTGGTGTTGACCTCGAGCAGGTCCTTCATCAGCGCCGCGTCCTCATCTGGCGTCCAGGACTGGACGGTGTCTTCGACGTGATAGGCAAGGACGGCGTAGAACATGGGTGGATTTCCCTCGTAACCAGGCAGGCCGCACTATCACAAGGATGGTTCGACTGATCCAGTAGGGCCGACGGCGGACAGAGCCCGCTCCTGACTCAAGCTGCCACCGGCAGCCGCAGCTCCGTCAGCAGCCCGCCGCCGGGGTAGTTGGAAAGATTGACCTCGCCGCCGGCGCCGCGCGCTATGTTGCGGGCGATGGTCAGGCCGAGCCCCAGCCCGCCGGTGGTGCGGTTGCGCGATTCCTCCAGCCGCACGAAGGAGCCGAACACCGCGTCCAGTTTCGTCTGCGGGATGCCGGGGCCTTCGTCGCGGATCGAAAGCGTGATCGTGTCGCCCGATCGTCGCACGCCGAGATGCGCCTTCTTGCCGTAGGTCACCGCGTTCTGGATGAGATTGGTGACGCAGCGCCGCAGCGCCACCGGCCGTGCGACGCAAATCAGGCCGCGCGACGGGACCACGTCTTCGTCGAAGGATGCGCCGTCGAAGGAGTCCGCGACCGATTCCACCAGCGACCAGAAATCGATCCGCTCGGCCTTTTCCTCGGTCACCTCGAATTTGGCGAAGTCGATGACCGAGCTGGCGATGCCTTCGATGTCGGCGAGATCATGCGCCAGCGCCTCGCGCGCCGGCGACCTGCGCAACAGTTCCAGGCGCAGGCGCATTCGGGTCAGCGGCGTGCGCAGATCATGCGCCAGCGCCGCCGCGAGGTGCTCGCGGTCCTCGACATAATCGCGCAACCGCATCTGCATGGCGTTGATCGCCTTCGCGGCCGCACGAATCTCGCGGCTGCCGCTTTCGGCGATCGGCGGACTTTTCAGGTCGTTGCCGATGCGCGTCACCGCCGTCTCCATCATCCGGTAAGGCGCCGTCAGGCGGCGCAGCGACCAGATCGACATGATCACGATCAAGCCGGCGATCAGCGAGTAGAGCGGCAGGCTGTCGAGGCTGAGGATCGGCCCCGGCGGTGTGATCGGTTCGGTGAAATTCAACCACTGTCCGTCGGAAAAGCGCAACGAAGCGGTCAGCTTGTCGCTCTGCGCGAAATCCGCGCCCAGCACCAGCAGGTCGCGCTCGACCTGGCCGACATCCTTGTTCACCGCCTCACCGTCCGGGACGTCGGACTCCTGGGTGGCCGGATCGCGTCGCACACGCGCGTCGGTGATGCCGAATTTCGACAGGCGGCCGACCAGGATGTCCTCCAACTCGGCAAGCTGGTCGTCGCCGGCGATCGAAGAGGTGACGGCGGGCGTGTCCGAAACCGTCAGCGCGTAGGTCGAGTTGAACAGGCCGGACGCGGTCGCCTTGCGCTCTTCGGGCGTGGCGTCATGCATCAGCTGAACCAGCGAATAGGCGCGGTCGTTCAGCCGGTAGAGATCGACGACACCGTTTGAGGCGGCGCGGTCGCGGGCGACGATGTAAAGCGTCGCCACCTGGCTGATCATCAGGCCGGCTATGACGATGAGCAGCACCCAGGCAGGCAGGGTCTGCGGCAGGAAGCGTTTCATTCCGACGTCGTTTCGGGCAGGAACTGGTAGCCGCCGCTGCGCACGGTCAGGATCAGTTTCGGCGTCTTCGGATCGTCTTCCATCTTGCGGCGGAGCCGGCTCACCAGGATGTCGACGCTGCGGTCGAAACTATAGCCGGTGTCGCCGCCGGACAGCTCGATCAACTGCTCGCGGGTCAGCACGCGCTGCGCGCTCTTGACGAAGGTCTGCAGCAGGTTGAACTCCGCCATCGTCAGCTCCACCCGCACGTCGTCGGGCGCCGTCAGGCGGCGTCGCGCGCAATCCATGGTCCAGCCGGCAAAGCGGTAGACCTGCTTGGCGGTCGAGCGACGCGGCTCGGCGCTGCCGTTGCGGCGCAGCACGGCGCGGATGCGCGCCAGAAGCTCGCGCGGGTCGAAGGGCTTGGGCACGTAGTCATCGGCGCCCATTTCGAGGCCGACCACACGGTCGGTCGTTTCGGTGACCGCGGTCAGCATAATGATCGGCGTGGTGTAGTTGGCGCGGATCTCGCGGCAAAGCTCAAGTCCGCTTTTGCCGGGCAGCATCACGTCGAGGACGATCAGGTCCACCGGCGTTCGGCGCAGGACCGCTTCCATTTCCGTGCCGTCGCCGGCCACCGTCGTGTGCAGCCCGCGCTTCTGGAAGAACTCCTGCAGCAGGTCGCGTATGCCCTTGTCGTCGTCGACGATCAGTATGTGTGCGTCGGATTTCACTGGTGCCCTGTCATTTGTTGGCCAAGCAATCCCTTCGCCGACCACCCACACGATAGAATTCGGGCCACATCTTGGCCAGTGGCCGCGATCGGCGCAGCGGCCGGCTTCCCCAGAAACAATCCAGAAACAAAATTCTACAATCGGGAAAAACTGGTGAAAGATTTAAAGGCCATAACCGGTGCCGTGGCGGTCAGCGATGGCTGCGACGCAAGTTTCCGGAGTAACGGGCAAGACCAATGCAGAGGTTCTGGATCAGCGTGACGGGTGCTTTGCTCAGCATGTCGCTCATCACAGCAGCAGCCGGCACCTCGACCCCCGCGAAGGTCGCGACTCCCGCGAAGGTCGCGGCCACCGCAAAGGTTGCCCCACTCACCCGGACCGAGCGTTGCACCGATCTCAGCCGTCAAGTTGACGAAGCCCTCGAAACCCATGCCGCGGCAACGCAGGTCACCGCGGCGAAAGCACTGCAAAGAAAGGGAAACCGGTTCTGCGCCAACAAGAAGCAGGCGCAGGGTATCCGGATGCTCGCAAACGCTTTGAAGCTGCTTGGAGTGACACCGGTCGACCCAGATCAGTGACGCTCGACTCTCCGACCCGCACAAAAAGGAAGCTAAGCCATGAAAAAGACCCTTCTCTCCGCTCTCGGCCTCGGCGTCGCCCTGGCCTTCTCGATGCCGGCTCTCGGCAACGCCGCCGCCACCACGACCGCCGCTCCGGCCGCCGCCACCACCACCACGACGACGACTGCTCCGGCGACCGACGCGACCGCCAAGCCTGCTCCGAAGAAGGTAGCGACCAAGAAGGTCTGCAAGCCGACCAAGAAGCACAAGTGCCCGGCCCCGAAGAAGGCGCCGGCCGCGAAGCCGGCCGATGCGAAGCCGGCTGCCAAGAAGAAGCCCTGATCCAGGGCCCGGCGTCACGCTAGACGAAAGCCGCTCCAGCCGATTTCGGCGGGAGCGGCCTTCTGGCGGCACTAGCCCGAAACCGGCAGGTTCTCGCCTTATGCGGTCGATCCTTAACCCGATTGCAATGCCGGTGCTGTAGGACAATCCGCATGAAGAAGCGGTTCTCGTCCCTGATGCGTTTGCTGACCCTCGGTGGCCTGATCGCCACCGCGGCGGCACGATCGTTGATCATCTTTACCGCAAGCCCCGTGCCGGATCCCGCCAGCGGCAGGACCGAGCCCGAGCTCTTCGCTCCACTGATCTCTTCAAGCTTCGACTACATCACGCCGGCGCAGTCCTGGATTCTGCTCCTGCTGACCGGCGCGACCATGATCGGCTTTGTCGGCTGGATGTTCTTTGCCTTCAAGGAGCGCGGCTCCGGCATGAATGGCG
This sequence comes from Mesorhizobium sp. CNPSo 4661, assembly GCF_057784215.1. Taxonomy (NCBI): domain Bacteria; kingdom Pseudomonadati; phylum Pseudomonadota; class Alphaproteobacteria; order Hyphomicrobiales; family Phyllobacteriaceae; genus Mesorhizobium; species Mesorhizobium sp. CNPSo 4661. The sequence continues at coordinate 185,483 of NZ_JBWGIO010000006.1, forward strand.
ACGCCGGTTCCGGCAGGTCCGGCGCCGCGATGCGCCGCCCGGTCGGGCGCCAGGGCCGTTGACCCACCGCTAGCGCTTCCCCACATAGGGTTGATCTTCCAGGGGCCGTGGTTATCCGCGCGCAATTGGACGTATGCTTTCCCGCGTGACAAAGTGAGAGCGAGAGCCCAGTTCTCGCTGCCGGATCCGATGCCCGAAACCGTCATCAAACCCCGCACCAAGACGCAGCCGAAGACCGAGCGGCCGAAGCTCTACAAGGTCATTCTCGTCAACGACGATTTCACGCCGCGCGAATTCGTCGTGACGGTGCTCAAGGGCGAATTCAAGCTGAGCGAAGACCAGGCGCACCGCGTCATGATCACGGCGCATACGCGCGGCGTGTGCGTGGTCGCGGTGTTCACCAAGGATGTCGCCGAGACCAAGGCGACGCGAGCGACCGATGCCGGCAAGGCCAAGGGCTATCCGCTGCTGTTCACCGTCGAGCCGGAAGAGTAGGGGGCTCGCTTTCCCTTCTCCCGCAAGGGGAGAAGGGAAAGGCGCTACCGCCCTTCGCGATACCACATCGAGCCGATGGCGAGCAGCAGCAGGCCGAGGCCGAGGAAGCCGCCGAACAGAGGCACGCGCGACACGGCCTTGAGCGTGCTGTCGTCGGTGGTGCGCAGGCCTATCCAGTCGTCGCCCGACGCGGCCGCCGAAGAGCGGACCGGGACGATCGACGGCAAGGTCACGCCGCCGGCTAGATTGCCGAGCGCCGACGACGGGGCCAGTCGTCGCACGCTGCCGCCGGTCGCTTCGGCAGGTGCTTTCAGCCGATCCTCGGTCGAGATCACGTCCGAGAATTCCGGCGCGTTGATCGGACCGACATGGGCGAGCGCGGTCAAGTCGCCATTGCCGATCTGGTAGAGGCCGATCTCGCCGGTCTGCAGGCTGCCGGTGAAGATGCCGGGCTCGGCTTTCTCGAGCTTCACCGTGACCGCCTTGCCGGACGGCGTGATGACCTGGGCCGGACCCGGATCGTCGCTCATGGTCTGGCGGCGGATCTCGAGCATCATGCCGCGGCCGTCGGCGGTCAGCCGTTCTTCTTCGAGCTCCGGCTCCTTCATCAGCCAATGGGCGATGCGGCGATAAAGCTGGACATGCGGACCGCCGCCCTCGAAGCCGCGCGCCCACAGCCAGCCCTGGTCGGAGAGCAGCATGCCGACACGACCTTCGCCCTTGCGGTCGAGCAGGAGCAGCGGCCGGTCGTCGGCGCCCTTCATCACCACCTCGCCTTCCGGATTCTTGACGCCGATGGTGCGGAACCAGCGGCTCCAATGCGGCGGCTCGCTCGCCGAACCGTCGAGCCCGCGCGTCACCGGATGGCGCTGGCCGAGATCGGTCAGGCGCGGATAGAAGGCCTTGTCCACCACTTCGCCGGTTGGCATGGCCGGCAACGCGGCGTTCAGCGGCGTGCGGGCAATGGAGTTTTCGCCTGCGTATTCGGGACCGGCGGCAATCAGCAGCGCGCCGCCCTTTTCGACATATTCGGAGATGTAGTCGTAATAGAGGATCGGCAGCACGTCGCGGTGCTGGTAGCGGTCGAAGATGATCAGGTCGAAATCCTTGATCTTCTCGACGAACAGCTCGCGCGTCGGGAAGGCGATCAGCGACAATTCGTTGATCGGCGTGCCGTCCTGCTTTTCCGGCGGGCGCAGGATGGTGAAGTGGACGAGATCGACCGACGCGTCCGACTTCAAAAGGTTGCGCCAGGTGCGCTCACCGGCATGCGGCTCGCCGGAGACCAGCAGCACGCGCAGATTCTCGCGGATGCCGTCGACCAGGGCAATCGCCCGGTTGTTGGCATCGGTCAGTTCGCCGGGCTCGCGGTCGATGCCGAGCTGGACGATGTTGCGGCCGGCATTGGGTATGGTGACAGAGAGCTTCATCGGCTGGCCGACGGTCGCGTGCTCGACCGAGACCTGCTCGCCATTGACCGAGACGCGCACGTCCACCGGAGCGCCGTCGCCTTCCGTCGAAATGACGCGATAGGTCATGTCGAGCGGCTTGCCGACGAGGCCGAAGCGCGGCGCGTTCTCGAAGCGGATGCGGCGGTCCTTCTCGTGCTCGTTGCCGGTGATCAGCGCGTGCAGCGGCGCGCTGAACTCCGGCGCGCCGGCGGGCGCATCATGCACCTCGCCGTCGGTTATCATGACCGCGCCGCCGATGCGCGACGGCGGCACGTCGCGGAAGGCGCCCTCCAGCGCGCTGAACAGCCTGGTTTCGGTGCGGTCGTCGGCGGCTTCGGACTTGCCGGCCTCGACGACACGGACATCGAATTGCTTGAAGCGGGCAAGACGGTCTTGCATTCCGGCCAGCGCCTCGTCGGTCTGCTTGGCGCGGTCGCCGATGTCCTGGCTCTGGCTGCGATCGACGATGAGGGCGACGACGCTCTTCAGCGCCTCGCGCTCCTCGGCGAGGAACACGGGGTTGAGCAATGCCGCGGCTAGCGCGAGCAGCGCGACGAAGCGCAATGCCGAGCCGCGTTGGCGGAACCACAGGCCGACCAGCGCCAGCAGCAGCAACGGCACGAAGAGCAGGCCGAAAAGCGGCCAGGAGACGAGCGGTTCGAAAGAGATCGACCAGTTCATGACCTATTGCCCCAGCCGTTCGAGCAGCACGGGCACATGCACCTGATCGGATTTGTAGTTGCCGGTCAGCATGTACATCATGATGTTGACGCCGGCGCGCAGCGCGTAGACGCGCTGCATCGGATCCGGCGGCACGGTCGGCAGCATGGGATCGCCGTTCTCGTCGATGGCCCAGGCGCCGGCGAAATCATTGGCGGTGATCATGATCGGCGAGACGCCGTCGCCGGTGCGCACCGGGCGGTTCTCGGTGTTGCTGGCCTCCAGCGAGGCCTCGACCCAGAGCGGGCTGCCGTTGAAGCGGCCGGGGAACTCCGGAAGGATGAAGAAGGATTTGGTCAGCACGTGATCCGACGGCACTGGCTCCAGCGGCGGCACGTTGAGATTGCCGAGGATGTCGCGCAGCCGTTCGGTCGCCGGACTTGCCGAGCCGGCGCCGATGCCGTTCGAGAACTGGTCGCGCGTGTCGAACAGAACCGTGCCGCCCTGTTGCATATAGGCGTCAATGCGGGCGATCGCCGCCTGGCTGGGCATGGGCGCCGATGCGTCGATCGGCCAATAGATCAGCGGGAAGAAGGACAACTCGTCCTTGGCGATGTCGACGCCGGCCGGCGGGCCGGGCTCGAGCGCGGTCTTCTCGATCAGGAAACGCGTGAGGCCTTCAAGGCCGGCGCGGCTGATCGCATCGACGCCAGGCTCGCCGGTGATCACATAGGCGATGCGGGTTTTCGAAATGTCGTCGATCGCCTGAGCGTCGCCCGGCTTCGAATCGTCGGCGCGGGCAAGGTCGGCGTGACCGAAGAGGCCGCCCAGCACGATGAGAACGGCCGCGGTGGTTGCCACCGCTCCTGCGCGGCGCGGCCGTCGCGCCAGCAGGCCGCCCATCCAGAATACGGCCAGGGTGTCGAGCACCATCAACAGAAGGGCGATGGCGACGAGCGGCCCTTTGAGGTTCTCCGATTCGTCGAAGGCATAGGGGACGGTTGTCACCGGCAGCGACACCTGCGGGCGGGCCAGCGGCGCGAAGGTGCTCGAAGCGTTGAGAAGATTATGCGCGAACACACCCGTCTCCGAGCCGTAAAGGCCGGGCGGGTTTTCCAGCGTCACCGGCAGCGGACCGGCGCCGGGCACCAGCGGCCGCGCATCGGGCGATGGTGGCGTCAGCATGCCGTCGGCGCCGATCATGCGGTAGGGCGCGAGCGACGCGGCGGTGGCTTCGGCATTGGCGATCGCGGCGCCCTGGTTGCGAGACAATTGCACGACGCGCCGCAGCATTTCGACGAAGCTGCCGGAGATCGGCAGGTTCGACCAGGTCGCCTCGGGCGTGACATGGAAGAGCACCAGCGTGCCCTTGTCCTTCTTCATGCCAGTCACCAGCGGCGTGCCATCGGCTAGCGTGGCCCAGGTGCGCTCGACGATGTCGGGCGTCGGCTCGGCCAGAACCTGCCGGCTCACCGTCACCTCGGAGGGCGGGGAAAGATCGGCAAAGGGGCCGTTCTTCGGGAATTCGGTGACGGCCTGCGGCGTCGTCCACGACAGCGCGCCGCCCAGAGCGCGCTCGCCGCTGCGCAGCCTGACCGGCAAAAGGTCGTCGTCGTTGCCGGCCGCGGCAAGGCGCGGGCCGGCGAAGCGCACCAGCGTGCCGCCCTTGTCGACCCAGTCGACCAGCCGCTGCTTGACCTGCTCCGGGATGGTGCCGACATCGGCCATGATGATCATCGCCGGCTTCTGGTCGAGAAGCTGCGGAATGGCGTCGGCAAGGTCGGCGCTCGACGGCTCGACCAGATCGGCAAAGGGCTGCAGGGCGCGGCGGATATAGTAGAGCGGCGATAGAAGCGGCTGCGCCTGGTCGGCCTCGGCCTGCGACAGAAGGCCGACGCGGCGGCGCTTGGAACTCTCGTCGAGCACGCGCACGGCGCCGGCCTGGTGCTCGCCGTCGAGCGCGATCGAAGCGAAATCGTTGCGCAGCTCGAACGGGACCGTCATCGTCGCCGTGGCGGCGGCTTCGCCCGGCGCGAAGGTCAGCGTCGCATCGGCGATGCGGCGACCCTTGTCGTCGAAGGCGCCAGCGGTGACCTGCGCCGGCGCCGGATCGCCCGGCGCGCGGATGGCGGTCAGCGCGAAGCCGTCGACCTGGTTGTCGGCGCCAATCAGGCCGGTCAGGGAAGACCGGTCGGACGCGGCCCAGACCAGCCGTGTCGCGTTCTTTTCGAGCAGCGTCTTGAACGCGGCCTCGTCGCCCTTGGCGGCAAGTCCATCGGCGAGCACGGCAACGCTGGCGCCGGGCAGGCGCTCCAACGCGGCGGCGACGCGGGCGTAGACGGCGGGCCTGTCGGTGGGGACCGGCCGCGGCTTGGCGGCGCGCAGGTGATCGAGCGCGGCCGAGGCGTCGAAGGGGCCGATCTCGGCATTAGGCTTCTCGGCGGTGAAGGCGATGACGACCGGCACGCCGTTCGAGCCGGCATCGGCGATCAGCCGTTCGGCGGTGGCCACGCGCTTGCTCCAGTCGGCGGCGCTCGCCCAGCCATTGTCGACGACAAGCGCGAGAGCCGAGCCTTCCGCCGGCAGTTTCTCACGCGGATTGAAGACCGGCTCGGCCAGCGCCATCACGACGAGCGCCGCCATCAGCAGCCGAAGCAGCGTCAACCACCACGGGCTTTGCTGCGGGGTTTCTTCTCGCCTCAGCACCCTGGCGAGGATCTTCAACGGCGGGAAAACTTCCGTTTGCGGCTTGGGTGGGGTGAGCCGCAGCAGCCACCAGATCACCGGCAGCGCCAATAGGCCCCACAGCACCAAGGGCGCCCCGAAGGAAAGCGGCAGCCAGCTCATGCGACCGCCTTTCCGGCTCGATTGGCAATTGACGCTGCATGACCGCCTTCCACGGTCAGCGCCATGTGGATGCGCACCAGCGCCTCGGAGGCGAGGCGGTCGGTGTGGTTGACGGTGTAGCTCCAGCCGAGACGCTTGCACCAGGCAGCCAGTTCCTCGCGGCGGGCCCGGTAAAGCAGGCGGTATTCCTCGGCCAGCATCTCGGCGCGGCCGGCGGTCAGCTTGTCGCCGGTCTCGGGATCAGTGAACTCGGTGCGGCCGGCATAGGGGAAGGTTTCCTCGGCCGGGTCGGCGACCTCGATCAGATGCGCGCGCACGCCGTGGCGAGCGAGCACGTCGAGCCAGGCCATGGTTTCCTCGACCGGATCGAGGAAATCGCTGACCAGCACGATGTCGCAGAAACGGCGGATGGCCGACAGATCGGGCTTGGCGGGAAGCGCGGTGGCGTGGCTCAGCTGGGCGGCGATGCGCTCGGCGCCGTTGCGGGCGGTGAACGGGTCGGTCAGGCCCGGCCAGGCGATGCGCTCGCCGCTGCGCGACAGAAGCTCGGCCAAGGCGAGCGCCAGCACCAGCGCGCGCGATTCCTTGGAAACGCCGGCCCCGGCCGATTTATAGAGCATCGAAGGCGAGGGGTCGGCCCAGAGCCAGACGGTGTGCGCGGCTTCCCATTCGCGGTCGCGCACATAGGTGTGGTCGTCCCTGGCGGAACGGCGCCAGTCGATGCGCGAGGAATCGCCTTCGACATAGGGTCGGAACTGCCAGAAATTCTCGCCGATGCCGCGCTTGCGGCGGCCGTGCCAGCCGGCGATCACCGTGTTGACGATGCGGCGCGCCTCGACCAGCAGGTCCGGCACCAATGAAGCCCGCAACCGGCCACGGGCGAGAGCATCGCGCGTCGCAACCGGTGCCTGGACCTCGCCTATTCGACCCATCAGATGCCTTTTGCCAGCTTCGCCACCACGTCGCGCACCGAAGTGCCTTCGGCGCGGGCGGCGAAAGTCAGCGCCATGCGATGCTGCAGCACCGGCTCGGCCAAGGCGCGAACGTCGTCGACCGAAGGCGCCAACCTGCCATCATATAGGGCGCGCGCCCGGGCGCATAGGGTCAGCGCCTGGCTGGCACGAGGGCCCGGCCCCCAGGCGACGTGCTTATCGGTTTCGGCGTTGCCCTGGCCTGGCCGGGCCGAGCGCACCAGCTTGAGGATCGCCTCGACGACGCTTTCCGGCACCGGCATGCGGCGGATCAGCGTCTGGATTTCCCTCAGTCTCTCCGGCTGCAGCACATTCTCGGCCTTGGCCTCGTCGACGCCGGTGGTTTCGAGCAGGATGCGGCGCTCCGCCTCGATCTCCGGGTAGAGGATGTCGACCTGCATCAGGAAGCGGTCGAGCTGGGCCTCGGGGAGCGGGTAGGTGCCTTCCTGTTCCAGCGGGTTTTGCGTCGCCAGCACATGGAACGGCGAGGGCAGGTCGTGGCGGGCGCCGGCGATGGTGACGTGATATTCCTGCATCGCCTGCAGCAGCGCCGATTGCGTGCGCGGCGAGGCGCGGTTGATCTCGTCCGCCATCAGCAATTGCGTGAAGATCGGCCCGGAAATGAAGCGGAAGGAGCGCTTGCCGAACTCGTCCTGCTCCATCACCTCCGAGCCGAGGATGTCCGACGGCATCAGGTCCGGCGTGAACTGGACGCGGCGTGAATCGAGGCCGAGCACAATGCCCAGCGTCTCGACCAGCTTGGTCTTGGCCAGGCCCGGCACGCCGACCAGCAGCGCATGCCCGCCCGCCAGCAGCGCCACCAGCGTCCGCTCGACCACCGCTTCCTGGCCGAAGATCACCCGGCCGACCGCGTCACGGACCCTGGATATGTCGGCCAGCGCCTTTTCGGCCTCCTCGATCATCGCTTTTTCGCTGATCGGGCTTTCCTTGATCATCACGCTCATGCCGTTTCGATCCTTGTGGTTGGAAATACCGGCCTGCATTCTCAATTGGGCAGAATGCCGCGATTCGGCCCTGCCTGGCGCCTGCATTCGAACTTAAATCACAGACTTGGACGGACAAGGCTGACAATCGGGACAACAGTGACTATTTCGTGACCATGGCCGAACGCAGCGAGCATCGTGAACAAAGCCTGGGCGAACAGAGCCCTGGCAAGCAGAGCCTGACCGGCGCCACCGAGGCTCGCGGGCTGGAGGCGTTGATCTCGCGCGCGGCCCGGGCAGGCAAGGGGCCGGCGCCGGTCGAGCGCTGGAATCCGGATTTCTGCGGCGACCTCGACATGGAGATCAAGGCCGACGGGACCTGGTTCTACCTCGGCACGCCGATCGGCCGCATGCCGCTGGTGCAGCTCTTTTCCAGCGTGCTGCGCAAGGATGCGGACGGAAAGACCTATCTGGTGACGCCGGTCGAGCGGGTCGGCATCCGTGTCGCCGATGCGCCCTTCATCGCCGTCGAAATGAACGTGTCGGGGACGGGCGACGACCAGGTCATCACCTTCCGCACCAATGTCGGCGATGTCGTCGCCGCCGGCCCCGGCCGTCCGCTGCGCTTCGTCGACGAGGACGAAACCGGCGGACTGAAACCTTATGTGCTGGTGCGCGGACGGCTGGAGGCGCTGGTGGCGCGACCGGTGATGTATGAACTGGTCGAGCATGGCGAGGAGATCGACATCGACGGCAAGACGATGTTCGCGGTACGCTCGGGCGGCGAGGTCTATCCGATCATGCCGGCCGAGAAACTGCGGCGGCTGAGCGCGTGATGGACCAGGTGACGCCGGCGCCGTTTTCGATCGCTGACTTTCGTGCCCGCGTCGCGGCGCAGGCGGCGATCGTCTTGGGCGACGATTTCGGCGACCATCGCTTCAATCCCGGCCATCCCAGGCTCAACCACGTCAAGCCGCTGCGCGACGCGGCGGTGCTGATCCCGGTGATCGACCGTGCCGAGGGCGCCATGGTGCTCTTCACCAAGCGCGCCGAGAAGCTGCGCAGCCATTCCGGCCAGGTGGCCTTTCCAGGCGGCACGATCGATCCGACCGATCCCGGCCCCGAGGCCACGGCGCTGCGCGAGACCTTCGAGGAGATCGGCCTGGAGCGGGATTTCATCGAGATCATCGGCCGCATGCCCGACTACGTCTCCGGCAGCGGCTACCGGATCGTGCCGGTGCTTGCCATCGTGCGGCCGGGTTTTTCGCTGACGATCAATGCCGATGAGGTCGACGCGGCTTTCGAGGTGCCCCTGAGTTTCCTGATGGACCCGGCCAACCACGCGCGCGACAGCCGTTTCTGGAACGACCTCGAATGGTTCTTCTACGATATGCCCTATGGCGGCCAGCGCATCTGGGGCGTCACCGCCGGCATCATCCGCACGCTCTATGAAAGGCTCTATGGTTGAGTGCTGGGGTTTCTCTCTCGGGCAGGGCCGATTGGCTGGGCGACAAGCATCTGCAGAAGATGCTTGTCGCCCTGAAGCAGGGCGGCGAGGAAGCGCGTGTCGCTGGCGGCGCGGTGCGCAACGCGCTGATCGGCCAGCCAGTCGCCGACATCGATATCGCCACTACCACCGTGCCGGAGGAAACGATCCGGCGCGCCGAGGCGGTTGGCTTCAAGACGGTGCCGACAGGTATCGAGCATGGCACGGTCACCGTGGTCGCGGGCGGCAAGCCCTATGAGGTGACGACGCTGCGAGCCGATATCGAAACCGACGGCCGGCGCGCGAAAGTGATTTTTGGCCGCGACTGGAAAGCCGACGCCGAGCGGCGCGACTTCACCATCAATGCGCTCTATGCCGAAGCGGACGGCACGGTCGTCGACCTCGTTGGCGGCATCGCCGACATCGAAGCGCGCCGGCTGCGTTTCATCGGCGACGCGGAGGCGCGTATCCACGAGGACTATCTGCGCATCCTGCGCTTTTTCCGCTTCTTTGCCTGGTATGGCGACGGACGGCCGGACGCTGAAGGGCTGAAGGCCTGCGCCAGGCTGAAGGATGGGCTTGCGCGGCTTTCCGCCGAACGCGTCTGGTCCGAACTGAAGAAGCTCTTGTCGGCTCCCGATCCCTCGCGCGCGCTGTTGTGGATGCGCCAGGCCGGCGTGCTCACCGCCGTGCTGCCGGAAAGCGAGAAATGGGGCATCGACGCCATCCATGGCCTGGTCAAGGCCGGAAAGGATCTCGGCTGGACCACTGATCCGATGCTGAGGCTGGAGGCGATCGTCCCGCCCGATGCCGTGCGCATGAAGACGCTTGGCCAGCGGCTGCGACTTTCGAACGACGAGGCCGATCGCCTGCGGCATTGGGCGCTGACCACCGTACCAGATGCCAAGGCGACCGAGACGGAACTCGCCAAGAAACTCTATTACGGCGATCGCGACGGCTATCTCGACCGCATTCGGCTGGCGCTTGCCGCCGCGCGGACGCGTGCCGTCGAGGATAATCAGGCGATGATGGAAGCCGGCGGCTTTTCACGCCTGCTCAATTTCACGCTGAAGTGGGAAAAGCCGGTGTTCCCGATCAAAGGCGCCGACCTGACCGAGCTTGGCGCGTCGCCGGGGCCGAAACTCGGCGCCACGCTGAAGAACCTCGAGAAGGAATGGGTGGGGTCAGGCTTCACCCTGGAACGCGGCGCGTTGATGGAACGCGCCGCGCAAGCCCTTGAGGCTTAGACGGGCCAGAGCTCCGGTGCCGGTCAACGTATCGCGACGGGAGCCAGGGCGCGCGACAGACTTGCCTCGCCCTTGCCGTAGACGGACGGGTTGTAATTGACCAGCGTGTCGGTGCGGGCCGTGTTGAGCAGGTCGTTGGTGATCTGGACCGGCGTTGCGTTGGTGAACTTGCTGCCGATGATCGCGGCATAGCCTGAGATGATCGGCGCGGCGAAAGACGTTCCATAAAGACCGGTCTTGTCGCCCTCGACGCCGACCACCAGGAAGTGGCTCTGCACGAGCGGGTTGGAGCCGGCATAGTCGGAGTACCAGGCGAGCTGGGCCTTGTTGGCCGTCGTCCCGTTCGTCGACAGCGCGCCGACGAAGATCGCCGTCGATTTGCCGATCAGGGCAAGGTCGAGGTAGTCCTGCTGCCCGCCCGTGACGCCACCGACGGCGACCGCGTCGTTGCCGGCGGCCTTCGAGACGATGGCCGAGCCTTTGGTTGCATAATAGATGATCGACGCCTCTTCCGGAGCCCAGCCGATCTGGTTCACGCCGTAGCCCGCGGTGGCGTACATGCCGTAGCTGAGGTTGAGAACGTTGCGGCCGGCGGCCAGCGGGACGGCCGTGCCCGTCGAGAAATCCTTGGAGCGGATGGTCGCCGCGGGAGCGACCATGCTTGCCTCCTCGCGCGTCCATTCACCGTGCCGCTGGGTCTGCACGCCGAGGCCGAAATTGCCGGAAAAGCGCGACGAGCTGCTGAAGTCGTCGACCATGGTGATGGTGACGCCCTTGCCCTTGTAGCCGGCTGCCCACGCGGCGCCGACATCGGGGCTCATCCAGCTCTGTACAGCTTGCGTCGTCCGCGCGACCGGGATCGTTGCGCTTACGCAGATCGACCCACCGCCATGGCAGAGCGCAGCCATTTCGTCTGGGCTGAGAGCTTCCTGCGCCAATGCCATCGGCGCCGAAAGGATGGCCAAGGCAGCGGCGAGGCCGAACTTCAAGGACTTAACCGACATGTTCATTCTCCAGTCAGACAGAAGCAGGACGGGCGACCGTGGGTTTCGGGACAAGATGATTTCATTTGGCAGCCCTCCGATCAGAAAGTGAGACGGTAGTTCAGCCAGAGATGCATGGTCTCGGGCTTGGCGCTGACCAGATACTTCAGCGTTTCCTCAGGCGCGGTCTCGCCCGCCGCCAGCCGGCAGTTGACGCTGTAGGTTCCGAACGCGCCGTAGTCGGCCTCGCAAGGCTTTTCAGTCAGGTTGCCGCCGATGGTGGTGGTGACCGACAGGGACAGGGTGCTGTTGGGATTCGGATGGATCTGGGTGAGAAATCCGAGCTTGAGGCTCGGCTCGATACGATATTTCTCGGCTTGCTCTCCGGTGCCGAACCCCCAGAGAAAGCCGGTGTCGGGCGTGATCTGAGTGAGGAAGTCGACATGCATGTCGACCCAGCTCGCGTGATACCAACGGCTGAAGGAGACCCAGCTTCCGCTCTGCAGCTCATAGCCGCCGTTGCCGAGACCCCTGGCCTTGTCGCTGAGCGAAGAACCCTGATGGACATCGACGAGCGAGGTGGTCCATTCCTGCGCGGTTGCAGCGGACGCAAAGAGGGACACGCACGCCAGAAGCACCGCCGTGCAGAGACCGCCTCGGATGTTGGACCGCTCGCGCATGCGCGAAGCACCTCGCCCCACCATTCCGGACAGCGCCTTGATGGCGAAGGGCTCCTCGGGCAGCCGCCTCTGGCCGGATCATGCGCGGGAGAATCGCACGCAGACCGTTACCGCCAAGTTATCTAAGCTGTTACGAATATAAGAATTCGCTGGAATTGTGCATAAACAGTGCCTTGGCCAGCGATCGGAGGATCGCCGACGAAGAAGGCGGGATGCGCCGGAAAACAATGGCCCGCCGGCCTTGCCGGCCGGTGACGTCTGGAAGTCTGCGATCTGGCCCGGTCAGGCGGCGTCGCGAACCTTCTGGATGCGCGAACGGATCGCCTCGATCATGGTCTCGCGAATGACGGTCTCGCCATGCGTCTCGCGCATATGCTCGACGGCGCGGCGCATGACTTCGGCTTCCTCGTCGGCGCGCGTGTGCCAGTCACAGCCGGGAACCAGCGATCCGCATTGGAATTCCTTCATGACTCTTCCTTTCCTAGCGAGGTGGTTCGACCTTGGCCGGCCGCCCCTGATTTTTTGTCTTGGCAGTCCGGGAGGGAGACGGCGGCGCGCCTCTTCCGGTTGCTCTGCCGGACTACCATAACACGCGTCGGACGGTTCGGTTGCATCGAAAGTCCCCAGTCCCGGAATGGAAAGGAAAGGCGGAGCGCTATGCCCCGCCTTTCCCTGCTGCCTGAGAACTGGACCTTCAGAGCAAGGTCTTACTTCATGATCTTGACGGCCTCGGCGATCTTGTTCTTGCCGCTCGTGTCCCAGGATACGCGGACCTTCTCGCCGACCTGAACGCCTGGATCCTTGAAGGCCTTGGACAGGGTGAATGTCGACCCATCGTCCAGAACAAGGCTCATGGCCGTTCCGTCAAAGCTCTTGACGGTGCCGGTGGTGTGCTTGACCGCCGCGAATGCGGCGCCGCCGGAGGCGAGAAGGGCGGCGGCTGCCGCCGTCACGATAAGCTTGCGCATGGCATGCTCTCCTGGAAATAGGGGCGCCCGTTTGGGGAGGCACCCTTCTGGTCAGGGTCGTCAAGTCGCGTCGGGTCACGGCCAGCGGAGACAGGTGATCTCCGCTTCGACCGCCGGCGCTTCCCGACCCGACGATCTTAAATAGCTCAATTTTTTCAAATGGATATTAGACGAAAAAGATATCGTCCCTGCCACATTGCCCGCCAAGATTCGGCGAATGGGACAGCAATGCGGCCATGGCCGAGTTCACCGCATCGTTACGGCCATTTTACCTCGGGCGGCAGGCTGGACAGGATCGAGGCGACATTGCCGCCGGTCTTCAGGCCGAAGATGGTGCCGCGATCGTGAAGCAAGTTGAATTCGACGTAGCGGCCGCGCCGGATCAGCTGTTCGTCGCGCTCGCCATCGGTCCAGTCCCGGTCGAAGTTGCCCCGCACCAGATGGGCATAGACGACGAGGAAGGAGCGTCCGACATCCTGGACGAAATTGAGATCGGCGTTCCAGCCGCCCTTGTCCTCGTCCGAATGCAGCCAGTCGAAGAAGATGCCGCCGATGCCGCGCGGCTCGTTGCGGTGCGGCAGGAAAAAATACTCGTCGCACCAGGCCTTGAATTTGGGATAGTCGGCGACGGCGCCGTTCTTCTCGCAGGCGAACTGCATGGCGCGGTGGAAGGCAATCGTGTCGGGATCGTCCTGGGTGCGGCGGCGGTCGAGCACCGGCGTCAGATCGGCGCCGCCACCGAACCACTGGCGCGTGGTGACGACCATGCGCGTGTTCATGTGCACGGCCGGCACGTTGGGGTTCCAGGGGTGGGCGATCAATGAAATGCCGCTCGCCCAGAAGCGCGGGTCTTCCTCGGCCCCGGGAATCTGCCTCCTGAACTCGGGCGAGAATTCGCCATAGACGGTCGAGGTGTGCACGCCGACCTTCTCGAAGACGCGCCCGCGCATCATCGACATCGTGCCGCCGCCGCCGCGGCCTTCGTCGCGCTCCCAGGGGGTCTTCTCGAAACGGCCGGGCGACCATGACGCTTGCGGACCGGTGAGTTCCTGCTCGATCTGCTCGAAGGTGGCGCAGATGCGCTCGCGCAAGGCCTCGAACCAGAGGCGGGCCTTCATCTTCTTCTGCTCGATATCGGCCGGCAGGCCCACCGGAAGGTCAGGTCTTTCCAATTCGGTCTCCAGTCACAGGCTTATTGCCTGACAAATGACTCGTTTTTTTCGCCCGCGATCCCTAATCTCTTGAGGGCAAGGGTCAAGTCCTGTCTGATCCAGGTGCAAAGGAGTTCCTTCGTGCGCACCCCGGCAAGACCGCCGCTGGATGGCTTGAAGAAGAGGCTGGAACGTTCGCGGGCGGAGCGCGCGGGCCAGTCGCGAGACGGATTCCTGCGTGAGACCTTCGTGCTGCCGCGCCCGGATGCGCGCCTCAAGGCGAAGGAGTGGTTCGAGCGCTTTCCGAAGCAGGCCTACTGGACCGAGATCGAAAGCTGGTTCGAACGTCCAGGCGACGTGATCGAGTTCACGATGCGGCGGCTGCCGGCGGCCGACTAGGCATCAATTCACCACCAGCCGCCTCGCACCTGTACCCTCCCGGGCCAAGCGGTCTTCCTTATTCCTCAGCGGACACTTGTCGATCGACATGCAGCCGCAGCCGATGCAATCGGTCAGGCCGTCGCGCAATTTCTTGAGCTGGCTGATCTTATGATCGAGCCCGTCGCGCCAGGCTGTTGAAAGCAGGTTCCAGTCCTCGCGTGTCGGGGTGCGGCCCTCGGGCAGGGATTGGAACGCAGCGGCGATGTCGGCGAGCGAGATGCCGACTTCCTGGGCGACGCGGATGATTGCCACGCGCCGCAGCACGTCCCGGCCGTAGCGCCGCTGGTTGCCCGAAGTGCGATGGCTGCGGATCAGGCCGCGCGCCTCGTAAAAATGCAGCGCCGATACCGCCACGCCGCTGCGCACGGCCACCTGGCCGACCGTCAATTCCCTTACCGGAGCCATTCTCAAATTCTCGCTTGACCTAAAGTTAAGTTGAGCTTGTAGCCAAGAAATGTCGATAGGGCAATTGAGGAGAAGGCGATGTGCGCCTGGGCAAGAATGATTGCGGACGGGAAGCCCGTCCGAGACAGCGAGGAAGCGCGGCAGATCCTAGCCGAGCTGGCGAAGCGCTTCGCCGGCGACCATGGCGACCGACAGCGCGACATTGATGCTGCGCGCTCCCGGCCGCATCGGGATGGTCAGTCGCGCGTCGGCCGCCTGGTGGACTTCTTCCGTCACGCCGGCGGATTCGCGGCCGAACAGGAGAATGTCTCCGGCGGCAAAGCCGAAGTCCGTATAGGCGCTGGTGGCCTTGGTGGTGAGCAGCACAAGGCGGCGCGCATGCGCCTTTCGCCATTCCTCGAAGGCGTGCCAGTCGGCATGGCGGGAAAGCGCCGCCATTTCGAGGTAGTCCATGCCGGCCCGTTTCAGCGCCCGGTCGGAGAGCGGGAAGCCGGCCGGCTCGATGATGTCGACACCGATGTCGAGGCAGGCGGCGAAGCGCAGGATTGTCCCGGTGTTGCCGGCGATATCCGGCTGGTAGAGCGCGATGCGGAGACGATCGTTCATTTCCGCATCCTGCTAATAAGTGGCAGATCGGCCACAGGCGCCTCCGGCTTTCGGCGATTTCTGGACTGGCGGGTGGCCATTTTCTGCGAAGTCGAGTATATGCCCACCATCGTCAACCCGAACCGAATGGAGGGGAACACATGATGACCATGCACATCCAGCTCCCATCCGGGGCTCACGTATGCCCACCGGCGGTTTCGGTACGACGATTCTTCTGACACTTTAGGTCCTCATCGCACCGATTCCCGCCGAACCCAGTTTTCGGCCTTCGAAGGAATCTTGCGATGTTTTTCAAACTGCCAAAGGGGCGCCGCGCCCCCGCTGAACGTGTCAAGACCGATGCTTGCCGTCGTGTCGAGGCTGACGCTCGTCGTCTGGTCCCGGCCGAGTCGACCCGCGCCTTCGGCCGAATGCCGGTGGTCGAGGCCGCATCGCCCTTTTTAACGCATTTGCATATGGAGGACGGACCAATGTTCGATCCCTACAAGATACCGGGGTCAAGAAGCCTGCATGAGCGCAAGGTGGCCACCTGGGCGCTGCTGATCGGCGAGACCTATTCGTCGGCGGTGCATGCCGAGGAACGGCGCCGGCCGCATCGCGGCATGCTGCCGGACGTCGATTTCTCGCGCGCGGTGCCCGACCACAGCCGGCCCACGCTGGTGCGCCGGATCATCCGTTTGATCCGGCCAGGCGACAGGAAGCGGGCAGATTCCGGCCTTTCGTCCGGAAGTTCGGGGCCGTCAGGATCGTCAAACGAGCCTGTCGGCGAAATGACGGAGAAACCCTATATTGCGCGAAGCAGGGCCGGTGACGCGGATGATTCCGTATCGCCGGCCCGCAGCAATGCCGCGCGGCCGCAAAGCCTTGCCCATCAATCTCGCGCCGCGTGAGCGCATAGATAAATCGAGTGCCTGGGATGTTCCGCTGGTTTGAAAACAGGCTCGATCCGTTCCCCGCCGCGGAGCCGGTCGAGCCGCCGAAGACGCTGGTCGCTTTCTGCGTGCATTATACGCGTGGCGCCTGGCCTTATATCCTTATCGATGCAGCGCTGGTGACGGCGATCGCCGTCGCCGAAGTGTGGATGTTCGGCTTCATGGGCCATATCGTCGACTGGCTGTCCGGGCAGAACCGGGAAACCTTCCTGCAGACTGAGAGCTGGAAGCTCGCCGGCATGGCCTTCGTCGTGCTGTTTGCGCTGCCGGGCACGGTATGGCTGCATTCGCTGCTCAACCAGCAGACGCTGATGGGCAACTATCCCATGCGCATCCGCTGGCAGGTGCATCGCTATCTCTTGAAGCAGTCAATGTCCTTTTATCAGGACGAGTTCGCCGGCCGCATCGCCACCAAGCTGATGCAGACGGCACTCGCCGTGCGCGAATGCGTCATCAAGCTGATCGACGTCCTCAACTACGTCATCGTCTATTTCCTCGGCATGCTGTTCATCGTCGGCTCGGCGGATTTGCGGCTGGCGGCGCCACTTGCCGTCTGGCTGGTCGGCTATATCGGGTTGCTGCGTTATTTCATTCCCCGGCTGGGCAAAGTCGGCGAGGAGCAGGCCAATGCGCGCTCGACCATGACCGGCCGCGTCGTCGACAGTTACACCAACATCCAGACGGTGAAGCTGTTTTCCCATGCGCGCCGCGAAGCCACTTTCGCCAGGGAAGGCATGGCCGGCTTCCTCGAGACGGTCTATCGCTCGATGCGGCTGGTCACGGTGCTTTACGGCCTGCTCTACATCCTCAACGCGCTGCTCCTGTTCTCGGTCACCGCGCTGTCGCTGTGGCTGTGGCTCGGCCAGGCTGTCACGATCGGCGCCGTCGCCGTGGTCATCGGCCTGGTGTTGCGCATGTGGGGCATGTCGCAGTGGATCATGTGGGAGATGTCCGGGCTGTTCGAGAATATCGGCACGGTGCAGGACGGTATCCAGTCGATTTCGCTGCCGCGCCTGGTCGAGGATAGGCCGGGTGCGAAGGACATCGCCGTCAGCCAGGGTGAAATCCGCTTCGAGGACATACGCTTCCACTATGGCAAACAGAAGGGCGTCATCGAGAACCTGTCGCTGACGGTGAAGCCTGGCGAAAAGGTCGGCATTGTCGGCCGCTCGGGCGCCGGCAAGTCGACTTTGGTCAACCTCCTGCTGCGCTTCTACGATCTGGAGGCCGGCCGGATCTTGGTCGACGGCCAGGAGATCGCTTCGGTGAAGCAGGATTCGCTGCGCGCGCAGATCGGCATGGTGACGCAGGACACCTCGCTGCTGCACCGCTCCGTGCGCGAAAACATCCTCTATGGCCGCCCGGATGCGACAGATGAGATGCTCATCGAGGCGACGGGGCGGGCCGAGGCGCTGGACTTTATCGGCGGGCTCATCGATGCCAACGGCCGCACGGGATTCGATGCTCATGTCGGTGACCGCGGTGTCAAACTGTCCGGTGGTCAGCGGCAGCGCGTCGCGATCGCGCGTGTGATGCTGAAGGACGCGCCGATCCTCATCCTCGACGAGGCGACATCCGCGCTCGATTCGGAAGCCGAGGCGGCGATCCAGGAAAACCTCTACCGGCTCATGCAGGGCAAGACCGTCATTGCCATCGCCCATCGGCTATCGACCATCGCGGCGATGGATCGGCTCGTCGTCATGGACAAGGGCCGCATCATCGAGGAAGGCTCGCATGAGGAACTCGTCGCCAAGGGCGGCCTCTATGCGCAGCTCTGGCAGCGTCAGTCCGGCGGCTTCCTGCTCGATGAAGCGCCAGCCGAGGTCGATGCCAAGGCGCCGGAATCGGAGATGGCAGCGGAGTAACGCGATCGCGATTAGAGTCCAGGAAAAGTGCGTAGCGGTTGGGCTCGGCGGCTTCGCCGTAGCCGTCCGTTCGGAATTGCGCAAAACAAAGACTTGGAGCGGCCCGGCGGTTCTGTGAGCCGTCGAGCCGCTCCGGGATCAAGGTTGCGACGATTGCCGGGAATCGATCCCGGGCGTAACCACGACCTGGTCAGAGGGCTTGCCTCGACCTGGTCAGAGGCCTGCCGGCGGCCCCGATCGGGTGCCGGCGGGTTTTCGGCATCCATGAGAGAAAAATGCTCGACCGCATCTTCACCTGGTTCGAAAGCCGTTATTCGCCGGTAGCGCTGGCCGACGACCGGCAGCCGCCGATGGGGCTTTGGCGGTTCTACTGGTATTTCATAAGGCAGTTTCGCGCCGCCTATTGGCTGCGCATGATCATCGTTGCCGTCGCGGCGATAGTAGACGCGATGCTGCCGATTTTCGTCGGCCTGATCGTCGGCCTGCTCTCCAGCACCAAGCCAGGCGATTTCTTCGCGGCGCATGGGCCGCTGCTCGTCATGATGGCGATTGTCGTGCTGCTGCGTCCGCTGTCGATGGTCGTCGACGGGCTCATCCGCAACCACGCCATCGCGCCGAACCTCATCGACCTCATCCGCTGGCAAAGCCATTGGCATGTCGTGCGCCAGGACTGGTCGTTCTTCCAGAACGACTTTGCCGGCCGCATTGGAACCAAGGTCATGCAAAGCGGCGATTCGGTGGAGATGAGCGTCAACCTCACCGTGGATGCCGTCTGGTACGCGCTGGTCTTCGTTGCGGTCGCCATCGTTGTGCTGGCGCGGCTCGACCCACTTCTCCTGGCGGTGGTGGCGGTGTGGCTGGTGTTCTATTGCCTGATCTTCTGCCTGGCGATGCCGAGGATCACGCAACGCTCGTCCCAACTGTCGGAGCGGTGGTCGCAGGTGAGCGGCCGCATGGTCGACAGCTACACCAACATCCTGACGCTCAAGACGTTCTCGACCGGCGAGCACGAGGACGAATATGTCTCGCAAGCGGTGGTCGAGCATGCCGACACGTTCTACCGGCTGATGCGTGTTTTCACGTTGA
This sequence comes from Mesorhizobium sp. CNPSo 4661, assembly GCF_057784215.1. Taxonomy (NCBI): domain Bacteria; kingdom Pseudomonadati; phylum Pseudomonadota; class Alphaproteobacteria; order Hyphomicrobiales; family Phyllobacteriaceae; genus Mesorhizobium; species Mesorhizobium sp. CNPSo 4661. Next base: position 204,701 of record NZ_JBWGIO010000006.1, read on the forward strand.
TGTGGTCGGCCCTGTTCGTCCTCAACGCGACGCTGCTCATCGCCATAAGCTGGCTGGCGCTGGGCGGCTGGAACGCCGGCGCCATGACCACCGCAGCCGTGGCGACGGCGATACCATTCGCGCTGCAGATCGCCAACATCTCCGGCAGGATCCTCGATGTCGGCGCCAACGTCTTCCGGCAGATCGGCGTCGCCAGCAATTCGATGACGACGATCGCACGTCCCATCAGCATGCAGGACGATCCAGGCGCGCCAGCCCTTGTCGTCAGCGCCGGCGGCATCGAGTTCGACAGGGTGAACTTCAACTATTGGCGCAAGGACGGCAAAGGCGGCGTCATCGACAATTTGTCGCTGACGATCGCGCCGGGCGAGCGGGTCGGCCTGATCGGCCGTTCGGGAGCCGGCAAGTCGACGCTGGTCAATCTCGTGCTGCGGCTGTTCGACGTGCAGGACGGCAAGGTGCTGATCGACGGGCAGGACATCCGCAACGTCTCGCAGGAAAGCGTCCGCGCGGCAATCGGCTTCGTCAACCAGGACACCTCGCTGTTGCATCGATCCGTTCGCGAAAACCTCAAATATGGGCGCCAGTCCGCCAGCGACGAGGCCATGTTCAGCGCCGCCAAGGCCGCTCAGATCGACGATGTGATCGCGGCACTGACCGATCCGCATGGGCAGAGCGGCTATGAGGCGCTTGTCGGCGAGCGCGGCGTGAAGCTCTCCGGCGGCCAGCGGCAGCGCATCGCGATTGCCCGCGTCATGCTGAAGGACGCGCCGATCCTCATCCTCGACGAGGCCACGTCCGCGCTCGATTCGGAGGTGGAGGCCGCCATCCAGGAGAACCTCTACAAGCTCATGCAGGGCAAGACCGTCATCGCCATCGCCCACCGGCTGTCGACCATTGCGGCGATGGACCGGCTCGTCGTCATGGACAAGGGCCGCATCGTCGAAGAAGGCTCGCATGAGACCTTGATCGCCAAGGGCGGGCTCTACGCTCAGCTCTGGCGGCGCCAGTCGGGCGGGTTCCTGCTGGAGGAAAAGCAGGCGGCCGACAGTTTGGCGACGAAAGGCGAAGCCGCCGAATGATGCAAGCCGTCTATCACTGGTTCGAGCGCTGGGTCTATCCGTTCCGCGAGCCGGCGAATCTGCGGCCGCCCGCCAGCGTCGGCGGCTTCCTGTGGCATTATGTCGGGCAGGCGAAGCTCGCCTTCTTCGCCATGCTGATCATCGGCGGCATCGCGCCGCTGGTCGAGGCCGGCCTGTTCTATTTCGTCGGAAGGCTGGTCGATATCCTCGACCAGTTGCCCGGCGAACGCAGCTGGCACGCGCTCTGGGCCGCTGCCGGGCCGGAACTCATGTTCATGGGCGCGGTGGTGCTCGTCATCCGCACTGCCGTCGTCGGCCTTTCGGCGCTTGTCGACGAGCAGACGATCACGCCCGGATTCTACAATCTGGTGCGCTGGCAGGCACACCGGCATGTCTCGCGTCAGTCCTACGCCTTCTTCCAGAACGATTTCGCCGGCCGCATCGCGACAAAAGTCTGGCAGGCCGGCCAGGCGACGGGCGACCTGATGGAGAGCTTCATCGAGGTCGTCTGGTTCATGATCGTCTACACGGTGACGACGCTGGCGCTGGTCGCGGGGCTGGATTTGCGGCTGGCAGTGATGGTCGTGGTGTGGATCGCGGCGTTCGGCTGGCTGGCCAAACTCTATCTGCCGGCGATCCGCAAGCATGCCGAGGCGACGGCCGAAGCGGGCTCGATGATCACCGGCCGCATCGTCGATTCCTATTCGAACGTCCAGACGCTGAAGCTGTTTTCGGCCGACGGCGACGACCGCTATATCCGCAATGGCTTCGACATCTATCTCGACGCGCTGCGGCCGTTCACGCGCCGGCTGACCGGCGTGCGCATGGCACTGACCATGCTTTCCGGCGTCATGATCACTTCGATCGCCGCCTTCGCCATCTATCTGTGGGTCGAAGGTTCGATCACCGTCGGCGCCGTCGCCTTCACGCTGTCGCTGGTGCTCAGGTTGAACATGCTGCTGGGACGGTTGATGATGCAACTCAATGGCATTTTGAGGAATCTCGGCGTGCTGGAGAATTCCAAGGCGCTGATCTCGCAGCCTCTGGGTCTGACCGACGCGCCGGATGCCAAGGAACTGGTTGTCACAGGCGGCCGCATCGAGGTCAGCAACGTCACCTTCCATTACGGCAAGGGGCGAGGTGTGCTCGACGGCATCGATCTCGTCGTGCGTCCGGGCGAGAAGGTCGGGCTGGTCGGGCCGTCCGGAGCGGGCAAGACGACTTTGGCCAATCTGATCCTGCGCCTCTACGATCTGGAAGGTGGCCAGATCCTGATCGACGGTCAGGACATCGCGCAGGTGACGCAGAATTCGCTGCGCGGCAATATCGGCGTGGTCAGCCAGGACACCGCGCTTTTCCACCGCTCGCTGCGCGACAACATCAAGCTTGGCATGCCGGACGCCACCGACGCGCAAGTGATCGCCGCGGCGAAGAAGGCCGAGGCGCATGAGTTCATCCTGGGACTGCGCGACAATCGCGATCGCGCCGGCTACGAGGCCTATGTCGGCGAGCGCGGCGTGAAGCTCTCGGGCGGCCAGCGGCAGCGCGTCGCGATCGCGCGCGTCTTTCTCAAGGATGCGCCGATCTTGATCCTCGACGAGGCGACCTCGGCGCTCGATTCGGACATCGAGGCGGCGATCCAGGAAAATCTGACGCGTCTGATGGAAAGCAAGACCGTGATCGCGATCGCGCACCGGCTGTCGACGATCGCGGCGCTCGACCGGCTGGTGGTGCTCGACGGCGGCCGCATCGTCGAACAGGGCACGCATGACGAGCTGGTGGCGCTCGACGGGCTCTATGCGCGGCTCTGGAAACGACAGTCCGGCGGCTTCCTTTTCAACGAGGAAAGCGTGCTGGAAGAGACGCGACCGGCGGAGTAGAACGGCGCCATGTCGGTACGCATGCCCACGAATTTCGGACGGTCAGGCGCGCAGGAAAGCGCGCTCGACCTGCTCGGCCACGAAATCCTCGCCGAAAAAGCCGCCGCGCTCGGCCGCGCCGGCCAGCGCGTGGAGGAAACCCTTGCCAAGTTGCGCGAGGGCGGCGAGGGCGAGCATCGCAACCGGTTGCTCAAGGAAGCGGCCGCGGCCGTTCACGCCTACTTCATCCAGCGCGAGCTTTGCGGCCTGCGCAAGCATGACGCCGTGATCCGTGAGTACGACATTCCAAGGGCGGTGCTGGTCAGGCTCGGCGCCAGCTAGTGCGTTTTACCGTTTCAGGGAAACGACGAAACGCTCTATCTCTTTGTTTTCACGCAATTCCGGACGGAGGGCTACGGCGAAGGCGCCGAGCCTGACCGCTCACACTTTTCCTGGAATTGCTCTAGGAACCGTCAAGGCTACTCCAGCCACTCGGTGATGAAGTGGCCGTTCTCGTGGATGTCGGTGCTTTCGAGCGGGCCGGGGCCGAGATTGGTGAATTTGTGCGGCGTGTCGGGGGGCACGATCAGGATCTGGCCGGCCGTGGCCCTGATTTGCTGGTCGCCGATCGTGAACAGGCCGGTGCCGGAGCGGATGACGAAGATCTCTGCATAGGGATGCTTGTGCAGGCGAGGGCCGCCGCCGACCGTCGGCTGATAGTTGAAGATCAGGCAGGAATTGGCGCCGAACTGGCCCCCTTGCAGTTCGCCTTTCCAGCGGTTGGGGGCCTCGGCCCAGCTGTCGCGTTCAATGACATGCGCCATGGCTGGACAATAGACCGGGCCAGAAGCCGATGTCGAGGCGAACATTGGCTCGATTTCACCCGGGATTTCCCGCTGTTTCATCCTGTCCGGCGGCCGAGCGGGGATGCGTCGGCCGCGGCCGCCGCGCATCCCCGCGACAATCTGCCCTTGTGCCTTCACCCGACTGGACAAAAACGGGCCGCACGCATAAACCGAAAATCCAAATGCCGGAGGAATTCGCTAGCCTGTTCGCCATGCGCTGTCGGGCAGGTGCGATTGAGCGGGGACAAGGCTCGGCCTCCGGTTAGGAAGAGGCGAAAGGATCAGGCACCCGTGAGCGCAACCGACATCCACGATCCCAACCGTCGCGATTTTCTCTATGTAGCCACCGGCATGGCCGCCGTTGTCGGCGCTGGAGCCGTCGCGTGGCCGTTCATCGACCAGATGCGTCCCGACGCCTCGACGCTGGCGCTGGCCTCGGTCGAGGTCGATGTCTCCTCGCTGCAGCCGGGCAGCTCGCTGATCGTCAAGTGGCGCGGCAAGCCGGTGGTGGTGCGCAACCGCACCGAAAAGGAAATGAAAGACGGCGAGGCCGTCAATCTCGCCGATCTCAAGGATCCGATCGCGCGCAATGCCAACCTGCCGTCCGACGCGCCGGCGACCGACGCCAACCGCACCACGCCCGGCAAGGAAGCCTGGATGGTGATGGTGCAGGTCTGCACCCATCTCGGCTGCATCCCGCTCGGCCAGGAAGGCGATTTCGGCGGCTGGTTCTGCCCGTGCCACGGTTCGCAATACGACACCGCCGGCCGCATCCGCAAAGGCCCGGCGCCGGAGAACATGGCGATCCCGGTATTCAAGTTCATTTCCGATACCAAGATCCTTATCGGTTGAGGCAGGGGATATTTCGATGAGCGAGGGACACTCGACCTATACGCCCAAGACCGGTATCGAGCGCTGGTTCGACGCCCGCATGCCGCTGCCGCGGCTGATCTATGACAGCTTCGTCGCCTATCCGGTGCCGCGCAACCTCAACTACATGTGGACGTTCGGCGGCATCCTGTCGATCATGCTGGTCTCGCAGATCCTGACCGGCATCGTGCTGGCCATGCACTACACGTCCGACACCACTCTCGCCTTCGATTCGGTCGAGAAGATCATGCGCGACGTGAATTCGGGCTGGCTGCTGCGCTATCTGCATGCCAACGGCGCCTCGTTCTTCTTCATCGCCGTTTACCTGCATATCTTCCGAGGCCTCTTCTACGGCTCCTACAAGGCGCCGCGCGAGCTCCTGTGGATCCTCGGCTGCATCATCTACCTCCTGATGATGGCGACCGGCTTCATGGGCTATGTGCTGCCCTGGGGCCAGATGAGCTTCTGGGGCGCCACCGTCATCACCGGCTTCTTCAGCGCCATCCCGCTGGTCGGCAACTGGATCCAGCAGCTGCTGCTCGGCGGCTTCGCCGTCGACGATCCGACGCTGAACCGCTTCTTCGCGCTGCACTACCTGTTGCCGTTCATGATCGCCGGCGTGGTGGTGTTGCACGTCTGGGCGCTGCATGTCGTGGGCCAGTCGAATCCGACCGGCATCGAGGTCAAGTCGAAGACCGACACCGTGGCGTTCACGCCCTATGCGACCATCAAGGACGCGTTTGGCATGATCGTGTTCCTGTTCGTCTTTGCTTATTTCATCTTCTACCTGCCGAATTATCTCGGCCATGCCGACAACTATATCGTCGCCAACCCGCTGAAGACGCCGGCCCACATCGTTCCGGAATGGTACTTCCTGCCGTTCTACGCGATCCTGCGCGCCATCACCTTCAACGTCGGGCCGATCAACTCCAAACTCGGCGGCGTGCTGTGCATGTTCGGCGCCATCGCCATGCTGTTCCTGGTGCCGTGGCTCGATACCTCCAAGGTGCGCTCGGCAGTGTACCGCCCGTGGTACAAGCTGTTCTTCTGGCTGTTCGTGGCCGACGCCATCCTGCTTGGCTGGCTTGGCTCGCAGCCGGCGGAAGGCGCTTATGTGTTCATGGCGCAGATGGCCACGCTCTTCTACTTCGCCTTCTTCCTGATCATCATGCCGGTGCTCGGCCTGATCGAGACGCCGCGCAGGCTGCCGAACTCGATCACCGAGGCGGTGCTGGAGAAGAACAAAGGCGGCAGCGGGCATCCGGCGGGCGCTACGGCCGCACCACAGACCAAGGGCTGAGCGGTAGAGAATCTAAGGGGATTTGGCATGAAGAAGATTCTCACCTCGCTGGCGCTGATCGGCCTTGTGGCTGCCGGCACCGCGGCAATAGCCGCTGAAGAGGAACACAACGCGGCCGCGCCGACGCATTTCCCGATCAACGAGCCGAAGGAAATGAGCTGGAGCTTCACCGGCCCGTTCGGAACCTATGACAAGGCGCAGCTGCAGCGCGGCCTCAAGGTTTATAAGGAAGTCTGCTCGGCCTGCCATTCGATGAATCTGGTGGCGTTCCGCACGCTGTCGGACCTCGGCTATTCCGAGGCCCAGATCAAGTCGCTGGCCGCGAGCTACACGATCCATGACGGCCCCAACGATGCCGGCGACATGTTCGATCGTCCCGGCAAGCCGTCGGACCATTTCCCGGCGCCGTTCCCGAATGTAGAGGCCGCGGCAGCTGCCAATGGCGGGGCCGCTCCGCCGGACATGTCGCTGCTCGCCAAGGCGCGCGGCGTCGAGCGCGGTTTTCCGCAGTTCGTCTTCGACATCTTCACCCAGTATGATGCGGGTGGCCCGGACTACATCCACTCGCTGCTGACCGGCTACGATCAGACGCCGCCCGCCGGCATGGTCATCCCGGAAGGCACGCACTACAATCCGTATTTCATGTCGGGCGTGTCGCTGAAGATGCCGAAGCCGCTCTCCGACGGTCAGGTGACTTATGACGACGGCGCGCCGCAGACAGTCGATCAGTATTCTCGCGATGTGGCGAGCTTCCTGGCATGGGCGGCAGAGCCGCATATGGAAGACCGCAAGAAGACCGGCTTCCGCGTGCTGGCGTTCCTGCTGCTGTTCGGCGCATTGATCTACATGACCAAGCGCCGCGTGTGGGCCGACGTGGCGCACTGAGGCGCTATCGACCGCACGCAATCCAAGAAGGGCGCCGCAAGGCGCCCTTCTTGCATTTCGGCATGCGTAAACCGGACCATGTCACATGGCCGTCATCGCGGGCGGTGATCCTGCCTTGCCCTCATCAAAGGATCACACCCATGAGAGGATACGTCTCGCTCGCTGCCGGCTTCCTGCTGCTCGTCACTGGATACGCCGCCCATGCTGACGAAGCCCAGCCTTTCGTCACCAACAAGGACATCGACCTGACGATGATCCTGCCGCCGCCGCCAGCCAATGATTCGGCGGAAACCAAAGCCGAGCTCGGCGAGGTGCTGACGTTGCAGGTGACGCGCACGCCGGAAATGGAAAAGCGCGCCATCGCCGATGCCGAAGAGAATGTCTGGCGCTTCGCGGATGTCATGGGGCCGAAGTTCAACAAGGAAACGCTGCCGAAGTTCAGCGCCTTCTTCGATCGCGTCGTGGCGACCGAAGGCGCCGTCGTCGATCCGGCCAAGGATGTCTGGAAGCGTCCGCGCCCACATCAGCTCAGCGACCTGGTCAAGCCGGTCGTCAAGCTGTCGAGCTCCGGTTCCTGGCCGTCGGGTCATGCGACGGTCGGCACCATGATGGGCATCATCCTCGCCGACATGGTTCCGGAAAAGCGCGCTGAGATCATGGCGCGCGCGGCCGAATATGCCCATAACCGCGTGGTCGGCGGCATCCACTATCCGTCCGATATCGAGATGGGCAAGATTTCCGGCAGCGTCATTGCCGCGGTCCTGCTCAACCGCCCCGATTTCAAGGCCGAATACGAAGTGGCGCGCTCCGAGTTGCGCTCGGATCTCGGCATGTAGTCGCGGCGATCTCGTCTGCTTTTCGAAGGGCGCCTTCGCAGGCGCCCTTTTCATTATGGCCGAGGCCGTTCAGGGGCTGATCCTTTGCCGGATGTGCTTGTCTCTGGCGTAACATCGCGGTAGCCCTTGTCGGTCGCGTCGGCAGCAATGGCCGACGCCGTCAAATCCGACAGCCGGACACGCGGAAAGCCTCGATGAAATCCTCCCTCGAAGACACGCTGCTTGCGGCCATCCGCACCATTCCGGATTACCCCAGGCCCGGCATCCTGTTTCGCGACATCACCACGCTGCTCGGCAATGCGCGCGCCTTTCGCCGCGCCATCGACGAGCTGGTGCATCCCTATGCCGGGCTGAAGATCGACAAGATCGCCGGCATCGAGGCGCGCGGCTTCATCCTGGGCGGCGCCGTGGCGCACCAGCTTTCGGCGGGCTTCGTGCCGATCCGCAAGAAGGGCAAGCTGCCTTATGAGACGGTGCGGGTGGCCTACAGCCTCGAATACGGGCTGGACGAGATGGAGATGCACAAGGACGGCGTCTCGCCGGGCGAGAAGGTGATCGTGGTCGACGACCTGATTGCCACCGGCGGCACGGCGGAAGCGGCGGTGAAGCTGCTCAGGCAGATCGGCGCCGACATCGTCGCGGCCTGCTTCGTCATCGACCTGCCGGACCTCGGCGGCCGCAAGAAGCTGGAAGCGCTCGACGTGCCGGTCAGGACGCTGATCGGGTTCGAGGGGCATTAGTCGGTGGTGAGTAGTGAATAGTGAATAGTGAATAGTGAATAGTGAATAGTGAATAGTGAATAGTGAATAGTGAATGGCTATTCGATGATAAGCGTCGAATTTATCCGCGCACACTACACACTACACACTACTCACCATTCACCATTCACCATTCACTACTCCACCTTCACCAGCACGGCGCTGTCGAACTCGATGACCTTGTCGCCGGTCGAATCGGAGGCCTCGCAGCGCAGCGTGAGCAGGTTCCAGCCCGGACGCCCGGCAAGCGGGCGGTGGGCCAAGGCGGTGCGCGTGAAGGTCACCGTCTCGCCGGCATAGACCGGCTTCAGCCATTTCAAATTGCGGAAGCCGGGCGAGGGGCCGAATTCGGGTTGCGGGCCGGGGCCGGTCCAGCGCACGCCCTCTGTCTCCATGCGCTTTTCGAGATTGTATTTCATCCAGGTGGCGGCGGTGTGCCAGCCGGAGGCGCAGAGCCCGCCAAGCACGCTGTTCTTCGCCGCCTCCTCGTCGACGTGGAAGACCTGCGGATCGTATTTCCTGGCGAACGCCTTGATCTCGTCGGCCTCGAATTTATGCGAGCCGAGCGTGACGGTCTGGCCGATCAGGAAGAATTCGTCGAGGGTCATGCCCCGGCCCCGCGGGTCAGGAACATACCGGTGTTCTCCAGCTCGAAGACGCTTTCGCCGCGCTGGTTGACGAGCTCGCTGCGCATGGTGATCAAACCGAGCTGCGGCCTCGATTTGGACTGGCGCTTGGACAGTATGGTGACCGTGCCGGTCAGCCGGTCGCCGGCCAGAACCGGTTTCTTCCATTTCACATGCTCGATGCCGGGGGAGCCCTGCGAGGTCGAATCGAGCAGGAAGGCGTCGCACAGCATGCGCATGAACATCGCGCAGGTGTGCCAGCCCGAAGCCGAAAGCCCGCCAAGGATGCTCGCCTTGCCGGCTTCCTCGTCGAGATGCATCGGCTGGGCATCGAATTCGCTGGCGAATTCGATGATTTCGGCAGCTTTTACGTCCTTGCTGCCGATGTCCAGCGAGGCGCCCTCGACAAAATCCTCATAGGCCCAGGTCTTTCCGGTCATGCTGACAATCCGGTTGACGACGTGCGATCCGTAGGTCGGGCACCCCGGATGAAGGCCAATGGCGATTTGGTCAAGTGATTTCTGGTAAGCCAGCCGTCGCCGGCAAACACCGTCAGAGCCAGCCGCGGCGGCGGAAATACCAAAAGGGCAGGATCGCCGAGACCACCATCAGGCCGATGGCGAAGGGATAGCCCAACTCCCATTTGAGCTCGGGGATGATGTCGAAATTCATGCCGTAGATCGACGCGACCAGCGTCGGCGGCAGAAAGATGACGGCGGCGACCGAGAAGATCTTGATGATGGCGTTCTGCTCGATCGAGATCATGCCAAGCGTGGCATCGAGCAGGAAGGAGATCTTCTGCGACAGGAAGGTGGCATGGTCGGCAAGCGAGAGCACATCGCGCGACAGCGTCTTGATGCGGGCGCGCACATCCTTGCTCATCTTGGTCTGGGCGGCGACATGGGCAAGAAAGCCGGCAAGGCGCTGCAGCGAGATCAGGCTGTCGCGGACCGAGGAAGCGATGTCCTCCTTGCGGCCGATGCCTTTCAGGAGCTCCTGGAAATCGCGGTTGCGCTTCGAGGCTTTGGTCGAGCGGGCTTCGAAGATGTCGCGCGAGATCACTTCGACCTCACGGCCGGCGCGCTCGAGGATGTCGGCCAGGCGATCGACGATCGCTTCCAGAAGACCGATCAGGATGGTGTCGCCGCTGGTACAGCCGGTCGCCACCTTTTCGGCGCGCAGCGGGAAGGTCTTGAAGGCTTTGGGTTCGTGGTAGCGGATGGTGATCAACCTCTTGCCGGCAAGCGCGAAGGTCACCGGCGACATCAAGGGATCGTCGGCCTCGGTCTGCGCCGGCAGCACGGCGGTCATGAAGTAGCCGCCGTCCTCGATATAGAGGCGGCTCGAAATCTCGATCTCCTCCATCTCCTCGCGGGTCGGGATGGCAATGCCCAGCCAGCCCTCGACGCGCGCCTCTTCCTCCTTGGTCGGGTTGAAGAGATCGGCCCAGACGACCCTGTCGCCATCGGCCGCAAGGTCCTCGGTGAGGCGCAGGCGATCATTGTCCACGACGAAGGTTTTTATCATCGCCGGGTCTCCCTTGCCGGAAAGGGTTTCGTTCGATTGCACCGGGATTGCCGGCGAAACACCGCCTGCAATAGCCGACTAGCCCCGTGATATCACAAGGTCAAGACAGCGGGCGGTAGCGGCACCGAAAGGGAATCAGGTGTTGAACTTGAACAGCATGATGTCGCCGTCCTGGACGACATATTCCTTGCCTTCGTCGCGCGCCTTGCCGGCTTCCTTGGCGGCCACCTCGCCGCCCAGCGTTACGAAGTCGTTGTAGGAGATCGTCTGGGCGCGGATGAAGCCACGTTCGAAGTCGGTGTGGATGACGCCGGCCGCCTGCGGCGCCTTATCGCCTTTGTGGATCGTCCAGGCGCGCGTCTCCTTCGGCCCGACGGTGAAATAGGTGATCAGATGCAGGAGTTCGTAGCCGGCGCGGATCACCTTGTTGAGGCCCGGCTCATCGAGGCCGATCGACGCAAGGAACTCCATTTCCTCCTCGTCGGAAAGCTGGGCAACTTCCGCCTCGATCGCCGCCGAGATCACCACCGTGCCGGCGCCCTGCGCGGCGGCCATCTTCTCCACCGCGTGCGTGTGTTCGTTGCCGGTGGCGGCGTCCGCCTCGGCGACGTTGCAGACATAGAGAACGGGATGCGAGGTGAGCAGGTTCAGCCCCTGCAGGATGCGCAGATCCTCCGCCGCGATGCCGTTCAACAGGAAGCGCGTCGGCTTGCCGGCCTGCAGCAGTTCAAGCGCGGCCTCCATCATCGGCAGGACGGCCATGGCTTCCTTGTCCTTGCCTGCGGCCCGCTTGCGGATCTGGGCGATGCGGCGCTCGAGACTTTCGAGGTCGGCGAGCATCAGCTCGGTCTCGACCGTCTCGGCGTCGGCGACAGGGTCGATGCGGCCTTCGACATGGGTGATGTCGTCATCCTCGAAACAGCGCAGCACATGCACGATGGCGTCGACCTCGCGGATGTTGGCGAGGAACTGGTTGCCCAGCCCTTCGCCCTTCGAGGCGCCGCGCACCAGGCCGGCGATGTCGACGAAGGAGATGCGGGTCGGGATGATCTCCTTCGACTTGCCGATCGCCGCGATCTTCTGCAGGCGCGGATCCGGCACCGCCACCTCGCCGGTGTTCGGCTCGATGGTGCAGAAAGGATAGTTGGCGGCCTGCGCGGCCGCCGTCCTGGTCAGCGCATTGAACAGCGTCGACTTGCCGACGTTGGGCAAGCCAACGATGCCACATTTGAAACCCATGTTCGTCCAGTCCTGTCGGAATTCGATTTTGGTGAGGGCTATGGGCGATAGGGGTGACGAACGTCAAGCCCCGATCGGCCGCCTCACGGCCGCTAATCTGGTTATCGCCGGATCACCGCGCAAGCTGGCGCAGCCGGGCGAGACGCTCCGGTTCGCTGCGGACGAAGGCCTGGTCCTTCTCCAGCACAGCCAGCGCCTCTCGGGCGCTGTCGCGAGCGCCGTCCAAGTCGCCGAGACGGGCGCGGCATTCGGCCAGCTCCTCCAGCACATAAGGCGCCTGCGCGCCGTCGGCGGCCGCCGCAGCTGCGGTTTCTTCGGCAAGCCGGTGGGCTTCTTCCAGGCGCTCCAGCGCACGCAACGTCCTGATCACGGCATAGCGCGCGATGCGCAGCTCGCGTTTCTCGCCGGCCGAGCGGCGCAGCTCGACCGCCTGCTCGAACAGCGCCAATGCATCCGCGAGCCGGCCGGCGTCGAAATAGGACCAGCCGAGATTGTTGAGCAGGGGGCCACGCCAGATACCGGCCTCCGGATGCTCGCCGATATGGGCAAGGGCCGTCGCGGTCCATTCGACGGCGTCGTCAAGCGTACCGACGATTGCCAGCATATGCGCGGCATCCGCGGCCAATGCACGAGCTCCGGCTGCCCGCGCCAGTCGCCAGGCTTCGCCGAACAGCGGCCGCGCCGTCTCGCGCTCGCCGGCGGAATTGTAGAGGCGACCGCGTTCGAGGGCGCAGAGCGCGCGGGCTTGCGGATCGTCGCCGGCCAGACGACAGGCCTGGTCGATCAGCGCGTGACCCGCGGCGAAGTCCCCGGCCAGGCCGAGTTTCTGGCGCGTGCCGCGATATCCGAAACACTGTCCGCCATGCCGATCTCACTTGTGGCCCGGGTGCGATGCCGCTGAGCGATCCCGCGCGGACGCGCCGCCCTTTAGTCTTTTCCAAACAGCTTCTTCAGCATGGCGGCCATCGGGCCGCTTTCGGGAAGTTTTGCCGCCGGCTGTTGCGGGCGCGCCTGGCGGACATGGCTTTGCTGCTTCGGCGGCTTGGGCGGCGGGCGGTCGTCATCGCCGGTCGGCACGAGCTTGTCGCGCAAGGCGAGCGTGACGCGGTTCATGAACGAGCTGTCGTCGCCCTTGGCCAGCAGACCGGCGTCGTCGGCGATTGCCGCCAGCAGGACATCGAGCCATTCGCGGTCGGCCTTGGCGAAATCGCCGAGCACATGGCCGTGCACCATCTCCTTGACGCCGGGATGGCCGACGCCAATGCGCACCCGACGAAAGGCGTTGCCGACATGCTGGTCGAGCGAACGGATGCCGTTATGGCCGCCGGAGCCGCCGCCGACCTTGACCCGAAGCTTGCCGGCGGCAAGGTCGATCTCGTCATAGAAGACGGTGAGGGCGGAAGGTTCGAGCTTATAGAAGCGCAGCGCTTCGCCGACCGACTGTCCGGAGAGATTCATGAAGGTCTGCGGCTTGATCAGCAGCACCTTCTCGCCGCCGAGCGTGCCTTCGCAGATCAGGCCCTGGAATTTTCTCGACCACGGCGAAAAGGAATGGCGGCGGGCAATCGCGTCCGCCGCCATGAAGCCGACATTGTGCCGGTTGTTTTCGTATTTCGCGCCCGGATTGCCGAGGCCTGCAAAGACAAGCATCGCCGTCTCCGGACCTAGAGCATGATGCCGAAAAGTGTGAAGCGGTTTTCGGAAAACATCATGCTCTATTCTCTGATTGGAGCCGGATGAAATCATCCGGCTCGGAGAATTACTTCTCTTCGGCCGCCGGGGCCGCCGTCTCGGTCGCCGCCGGCTCGGTGGTCGCTTCCGTCTCCGGCTTCATCGCCGACGAGCCGGCAACGGTCGCGATGGTGAAGTCGCGATCGGAGATGACCGGCTTGACGCCGGCCGGCAGCTTGACCGCCGAGATGTGGATCGAATCGCCGATGTCGGTGCCGGTGAGATCGACGGTGATGAATTCCGGGATCGCGTTGGCCGGGCAGTGGAACTCGACTTCGTGACGGACGATGTTGAGCACGCCGCCGCGCTTGATGCCGGGCGACTTGTCCTCATTGATGAAGTGGACAGGCACGTCGACATTGACTTCGGTGTCCTTGCCGATGCGCAGGAAGTCGACATGGACAGGAAAATCCTTGACCGGGTCGAGTTGGAAATCCTTCGGCAGGACCTGGATCTTCTTGCCGTCGACATCGATCGTGGCGATCGTGGTCAGGAACCCGCCGCCATGGATCTTGTAGAAGAGATCCTTGTAGTTGAGCGCAATCGCCAGGGGAGGCTGCTTGTCGCCGTAGATAACTGCAGGCACTTTACCGTTGCGGCGAACTGCACGGGCGGACCCCTTACCGACCTGTTCGCGCGCTTCGGCCTTGAGCTCGTAAGCATCGTGGCTCATGGCATTTCCTTTCGCGTGTTATGGAGCGCTTGCGGCAAGCACGAGGCCAACCGTAAACGTCGAAAGCCGTCGCGGCCCTGCACGATCTGTCCGATGCGTTTGGCGATCCAAATGCGTCTGGGGATCATGCGAGGCCTGGCCGGCCTTCCTCCGCGTTGCCTCCAAGGGTGTCTACGCGGGTGGCGGCTCTATAGCGGAAGGCGGGCAAGGGCGCAAGCGGTTGGGCTGGAAGGCTTGCAGGGTGGTTTCCAGCACCGAATGCATAAACCGGAAATCCCATTTGCGACAAATGTAGGAACAGGCGGTTCTCAGCCGTCCTGCGGCATGCAACCAGACCCGTGGGGACCACTATGAAACTCCTGTTCAGCCGCAATCCCAATCCTCGCCTCGCGGTCGCGACGGCGCGCTATCTCAAGGCGGAGATCGCGTTCGAGTTCGCATCGCCCATGGCGCCGGGGCAGGCCGAACGCTATCGCGCGCTCAACCCCAATCTGACCTTGCCGATCCTGGTCGGGCAGGGATGGAGCCTGTGGGAGGCCGACGCCATCGCCTGCCGGCTTTCGCGCGAGGTCGGCTCGGATTTCTGGCGCGGCGGTGACGACGAGCCGGACATGATCCGCTGGATCAGCTGGGGCAAGGAACGGTTCGCCTTCGCTTGCGACATGGTGCATTTCGAGCGCGGCACCAAGCAGCGCTATGGGCTCGGTCCCATCGATCAGGCGCTGGTCGAGGAGGGACTGAGGCAGTTCCATAAAGCCGCGGCGGTCCTCGAGCCTGAGCTTTCCGCGCGGGAGTGGCTGGTCGGCAGTTCGATCTCCTATGCCGACTTCCGCATGGCGACGTTCCTGCCTTTCAACGACGTCGCCGGGTTGCCGCTCGCCGACTATCCGGCGATCCGGCGCTGGTACGGCCGGCTGGAGGCGATCGACGCCTGGCGCGATCCGTTCCAGGGGCTGGAGGCGCCGCCGCTTCCACCGGTCAGGTTCGAGGCGTGACCCGCATCCGCTGAGCCCGTCCAAAGGTGCCGGGACGCAAACCCTTCCGCCGCGCTTGACCTCGTTTTCAGCACATCTAGGCGGCGTCGACCGCCAGGCCGCCGTTCAGCGCATCGCGCAGCGCCTGGATTTGCCGGTTCAAGGCATCGAGTTCCGCCAGTTTCATGCCTGAGCGCTCGATCAGCGTCTCGTTCAGGCAATTGCATTGGACGAGCAAGGCTCGTCCGCCAGGGGTCAGGTCGACCTGCACCTGGCGCTCGTCCGTATGGCTGCGCTGGCGGGTGACAAGGCCAGCCTGCTCCATTCGCTTCACCAGCGGCGTGATGGTGCTCGATTCCAGGGCCAGCCGATGCGCGATGCTGCCCACCGACATGCCGTCCGTTTCTCCCAGTGCGTTGAGCACGAGATATTGTGGGTAGGTGATCCCCATCTCGTCCAGCATCGGCTTGTAGGTGCGGTTGATCGCCATGCTGGTGGCGTAGAGCGTGAAGCAGAGCTGATTGTCCAACGGGAGAGGCACGACGCATTCCTTTTGCCGACTGAGCATCTATTGCATACCACGAAAAATGATATCGCGATACATATTTCCGTGGACAAGGGTTCCGGTCTCCGTTATCAGATGATTATCGCGATATTGTTTATTGCGATATCAACAAAGGAGACTGAGATGACCTCGCAGACCAAGCCAGGTTCGGGCAGCGGCACGATCACCACCAAGGATGGAACGCAGATATTCTACAAGGATTGGGGAGCCGGCCAGCCGGTCGTCTTCCACCATGGCTGGCCGTTGAGCAGCGACGACTGGGATGCCCAGATGCTGTTCTTCCTGGGACAGGGTTACCGCGTCGTCGCGCATGACCGGCGCGGCCATGGCCGTTCCAGCCAGACCGATACCGGCAACGAGATGGACACCTACGCCGCCGACGTGGCCGAGCTCACCACGCATCTCGGCCTCAAGGACGCCATCCATGTCGGTCACTCGACGGGCGGCGGCGAGGTGGCGCGCTATGTCGCCAAGTATGGCTCGGGCGGCCGCGTCGCCAAGGCCGTGCTGATCGGCGCGGTGCCGCCGATCATGCTGAAGACGGCGGCCAATCCGGGCGGCCTGCCGATCGAGGTGTTCGACGGTTTCCGCGCGGCGCTGGCGGCCAACCGCGCCCAGTTCTTCCACGACGTGCCGGCCGGCCCGTTCTACGGCTTCAACCGTCCCGGCGCCCAGGTTTCCGAAGGCGTCGTCGACAATTGGTGGCGCCAGGGCATGATGGGCGGCGCCAAGGCGCATTACGACTGCATCAAGGCCTTCTCGGAAACAGACTTCACCGAGGACCTGAAGACAATCGACGTGCCGGTGTTGGTCATGCATGGCGACGACGACCAGATCGTGCCGATCGCCGATTCCGCGCTCATCTCGATCAAGCTGCTCAAGAAGGGCGAGCTCAAGGTCTACAAGGGCTTTCCGCACGGCATGGCAACGACGCATGCGGACGTCATCAACGCCGACCTGCTGGCCTTCTTCAAGGCCTGAGGCAGGTCGCCAAACACGAAGCACCCGCCAAGCGGCGGGTGCTTCGATCTTCAGAGGCCGTTCGGAGTGCCCGGCAATCAGGCCCTTCGCGCTTCCTTCATGTTTGGCAGGAACAGGGTCAGCAGACCGAGGAAGGGCAGGTACGAGCAGACCTGAAATACGAAATCGATGCCCTTCATGTCGGCGACGACGCCGAGCACCGCGGCGGCGATGCCGCCCATGCCGAAGGCGAAGCCGAAGAAGATGCCGGCGATCGTGCCGACCCGGCCTGGCACCAGCTCCTGCGCGAACACCACGATGTTGGAGAAGGCCGAGGACAGGATGAGGCCGATCATCACGGTGAGCACCATCGTCCATTCCAGATTGGCGTAGGGCAGCGCCAGCGTGAAGGGCAGCACGCCGACGATCGAGAACCAGATCATCGCCTTCTGTCCGTAACGGTCGCCGAACGGGCCGCCAAGCAGGATGCCGAGCGCCGACGCGCCGAGGAACAGGAACAGCATCACCTGGCTCGTTTGCACCGAAACGCCGAACTTATGCATGGAGTAGAAGGTGTAGTAGCTGGCAAGCGAGGCGATATAAGCGTTCTTGGTCAGGACCAGCAGCGTCAGGACGGCGAGCGCGCCCATCACCTTCTTGCGCGGAAAGGGCGACACGTGGGCACCCTGCTTGCGAGCGGCCTGTGAGGCGCGCATACGGCTGTACCAGCCGCCGACCTGCCAAAGCACGAAGATGCCGATCAGCGAGCCGACGGCGAACCAGGAGATGCTGGTCTGCCCGAAGGGCACGACGATGAAGGCGGCGAGCAGCGGCCCCATCGACTGGCCGAAATTGCCGCCGACCTGGAACAACGACTGCGCGAGGCCGAAGCGGCCGCCCGAGGCGAAGCGGGCGATGCGCGAGGATTCCGGATGGAAGATCGCCGAGCCGATGCCGATCAGCGAGGCGCCGACCAGAAGCAGCACATAATGGCCGGCATAAGCCAGTACGATCAGGCCGACCAGCGACGAAGCCATGCCCCAAGGCAAGGAATAAGGCATGGGCCGCTTGTCGGTGACCATGCCGATAACCGGCTGCAGCAGCGAGGCCGTGACCTGGAAGGTGAAGGTCAGAAGGCCGATCTGCCAGAAATCGAGACCGTAATTGTCCTTGAGGAGCGGATAGATCGCCGGCAGCAGCGACTGCATGATGTCGTTGATGCCGTGGCAGAAGCTCACCGAAAGGATGACGGCAAAGGCCGTCGCCTGCGCCGAGGTGCTGCTTGCCGTCGCCGGCGCGGCGACGGATGTGGCGGTCGTATCAGTCAAGGCAAATGCTCCGTGGTCTTCTCGCGGCGAACCGCAGGCCGCCTTATAGGCCTGTTGCCAAGCGACTTCTTTCGTGGTTTGGTCCAATAATTTCGCAAGTGGGCCATCTCCGATGCCGCATGGCAGGGAAATCTTCAAAGGCGATGCCGCTGAGCTCGGGCGTCTGCACCAGACACGCTGGCAATGGCTGGAAGAGGCCGTCGGGCCAGCGGTGGCGCTGCCGACCGAATATCCGGACGGCTATCACGTGCCGCAGCACCGCCACAGCCGCAGCCAGTTGCTGCATGCGCTGGTTGGCGTGGTCCTGGTGAAGACCAGGCACGGGCGCTGGATGGTGCCGCCAGACCACGCGATGTGGATCCCTGCCGGCATCGAGCATTCCGTCGAGATGCTGGGTGATGTCTCGATGCGCTCGGTCTATGTGATGCCGGACGCCATTGCCGGCCTGCCGGAAGGGTTGCGCGTCGTCGGCATCACGGAATTGATGCACAGCCTGATCGTCGAATCGGAGAAGCTGCCGCAGGGCGGCGAGCTCGAGGGGCGCGCCGCGCTCGTCATGGGGCTTTTGTTGCACGAGATCCCGAACCTGCCGGAACGGCCGCTCGGCCTGCCTTTCCCGTCCGATCCGAAGCTCGCGGCGCTTTGCCGGCGCTTCGTGGCAGCCCCTTCACCGCATGCGACGATCGACGAATGGGCGGATGAAGCGGGGATGAGCCGCCGGTCGTTCACCCGCGCCTTCCATCGCCAGACCGGGCTGTCGCTGTCGACCTGGCGCCAGCAGGCCTGCCTGTTCGCGGCGCTGCCGAGGCTCGCCGATGGCGAGCCGATCACCAGGGTGGCGCTCGATCTCGGCTATGACAGCGTGCCGGCCTTCATCACCATGTTCAAGCGCATGCTTGGCGCCTCGCCGCGCGGCTATATGCGCGGCGCGCGCGATGCCGGTGAAAACCCGCGCCGCACAGGCGGTCCGATCGCCGCGTGAAGCAGCGCCGGCGGCGCTGAGCCGATGCGCCGGGTCCAGCCTAAGGTTCCAATTCCGATTGCAATTTGCAATCAGTTATGTTCCTTTTGCGAGAAAGCGAAATCGGAGGCCTCCCATGGCGACGATCGTTTATGCCATGCTGACATCGCTGGATGGCTATATCGCCGGGCCGAGCGGGGACATCGACCTGCCGGTGCCCGAGGAAGAACTGCATCGGCATTTCAACGACGAGATGCGACGGACATCGATCGCGCTTTGCGGGCGCAGGATGTATGAAACCATGCGTTTCTGGGACAGCCCCGAGCGCGAGATCGCCGCTGAAGACGTCGAGCGGGATTTTGCCTACGCCTGGCGAGAAACGCCGAAGGTCGTGTTTTCAACCACGCTTCAGGAGGTTGGGCCGAATGCCCGTGTGGTCAAAGGCGACGCGGAGGCAGTGGTGAGGGCGCTCAAGGCGGACACGGACGGCGAGATTTCCGTCTCCGGCGCCGAGCTTGCCGGGCATCTTGCGTGTGCCGGCCTGATCGACGAGTACCGGCTTTACGTGCATCCGGTCGTGCTGGGCGGCGGCAAGCCGTATTTCCGGTCCGGCCTGTCGCTGGCGTTGAAGCCGCTCGGCACGGAGCGCCTTGCGCAAGGGGTGACGCTGCTGCGCTATGCGCCCGCGGCCACCAGTTCCGATTAATCGAACAGGCTCGACACCGATTCCTCGGTTGCGGGGCGCGCCCGCTTTCGGCGTCTGCGTTCAGCGAATTCTTGCCGGGCGCGGAAACTGCTCGCTCGGATCAATCGAACAAGCTCAATCGATTCTTCGGTTGACGTGCGCGAGATCGCCTCACAGCGTGCCGTCGAACTCGAAGGTATCGTCAATCAGCCCTGGTCCAGCCGAAAACCAGCCACTTATAGCGCGAGGTCTTTTCGGGCTCCGCCGTGTAGGTCATCTGGAGGTCGCCGCCCTTGGCGTAAATGTCGAGCCTGGGCGCCGTATCCAGCGCAAGCCACAATGAATCGTTTTTGAAGGACCATGTCCCGCACCAAACGCAAGATCCCGATGCAGGGTCTCCCGGTTGGTGAAAATTGTAACGGCCGTCCGCCGTGATCTCCAGATAGTCGAACGCGCCGTAGAACGCCGTCACCGTTTGCTGAAATTCCGTCGCGGCCGCCTCCATGTCGGGCGATGCGGGCTCCTTCAGATCACGCGGCGGCCGGATAGCGGACCCAGTGATTGTCCATTTGCCAATGAAGTCCTTTTCGGTGGGCAGATATTGCGTTTGAGCCCGCGCGGTCGAAATCGAAGCAATAGTCGGTGCATAGGCCGTGCCGACGACGCCGATTGTCAGGAGCGTCGCCGCGACGCCAGCCATTTTGATTCGATTCAGCATCAGCTGCATACCTTTCGCGACGATGTCAGGACGTCTTGTCGTTCAGATTCTACGGGTCGTTCGGATTCTATGGGCGCCCCGACAGGGCGAAAAATCAGTCGAACAGGCTCGACACCGATTCTTCCGTGGCCGTGCGCGAGATCGCTTCGCCCATCAGGTCGGCGATCGAAATGACGCGGATGTTCGGGGCGTCGAGCACGCCCTGCGTCGGCTGGATGGAGTCGGTGATCACCAGTTCCTGCAGCTTCGATCCGGCGATGCGGGCAACGGCGCCACCGGAGAGCACGCCATGGGTAATGTAGGCGGTGACGGAGGTCGCGCCATTGGCGAGCAGCGCGTCGGCCGCGTTGCAAAGCGTGCCGCCGGAATCGACGATGTCGTCGATCAGCAGGCAGTCCTTGCCGGCGACGGCGCCGATGATGTTCATGACTTCCGACTCGCCGGGACGCTCGCGGCGCTTGTCGACGATGGCGAGCTGCGCGTCGAAGCGCTTGGCCAGCGCACGCGCCCGCACCACGCCGCCAATGTCGGGCGATACGACGACGACATTGCCGAGCTGCTTGTACTTGGCCTTCACGTCGCGGGCCATCACCGGCACCGAGAACAGATTGTCGGTCGGGATGTCGAAGAAACCCTGGATCTGGCCGGCATGCAGATCGAGCGTCAACACGCGGTCGGCGCCGGCACGGGCGATCATATTGGCGACCAGCTTGGCCGAGATCGGCGTGCGGCCGGAAGCGCGGCGGTCCTGCCTTGCGTAACCGAAATAGGGGATGACGGCCGTGATGCGCCTGGCCGAGGAGCGCATGAAGGCGTCCATCATGATGAGCAGTTCCATCAGATGGTCGTTGGTCGGATAAGAGGTCGACTGCAGGATGAAGACATCCTCGCCGCGCACATTCTCCTGGATTTCGACGAAGATTTCCTGGTCGGCGAAGCGCCTGACGCTGGCCTTCCCTAGCGGGATGTTGAGATAGCGAGCGACCGCTTCGGCCAGCACCCGGTTGGAATTGCCCGCGAAAAGCTTCATGCACCGTTCCTGGTGAAGGATGGAGAGGCCGGAGAGACTCTCAAGAGCCTTTTATGCGGGCTTTTAGCGGCCCGCGCCGGTATTGCAAGCCTCGTTGTGGGGAATCCCTCCGGCGACCGCAACAAACATGGAAAAACATCGCAAGCCGGCAACAGTTCGGCCGGCAATAGTCAACCGGCGCCGCCGCTGCCAAGCCAGGCTGCGAACTGGTCGATCGTCTGGTCGGCAATGGCCTGCATGGTCGCGGGCGCCACCGTGGGCCAGCCTTCGCCGCTGCCGGCCGCAGGCGCCTTCTGCTGGCCATTGATGCGGTGCAGGCGATTGCCCGAGGGGTCGTAAATGTCCCAGACATAGATGACGGTCGTGTCCTTGCCCTCGGACATCGTCGAAAAATAGCCTTTCAACACATGCGTCGCCGTCTGGTCCGTGCTGCCGACAAGCGTCAGGCCGCGCTGCCTCGCACGGGTCTGCAGTTCCGCCGTCAAGGGCGCCGCGGCCTCCACGGATGCGCCTACGATCGGCGCCACCTGCAGCCGCGTCTTGGCGAGGGCTGCGGTCTGGGTGGGCGTTGCGGGTGTCACGGATGTCGCCGTGGTCGAAGGAGCGGGCGCGGTCGTGGTCGGAGACGTGGCCGTTGTCGAGGTGCCCTGCGGGAAGGCCGAAGACTGGGCCGAGGTCGCCGGCGGGGTGATGGCCGAAGGCTCCAGGACGTCCTTGGCATTGGTGCAGGCGCCAAGCGCCAGCGCCGCAAGCAATGACACGGTCGACACCTGCGATCGTCTCATCTGCCTGAAAACTCCTTACTGGCGAACGCCCCCGCGTGAACCAACCATTATGGATTCACTGCACGATCAAGTCGAGATCATGGCGCGACAGCGGCTTGGGCGCCGATTCCGTGGTCAGGTAGGTGCGGCCGAGCGTCATCGCGGTCTCGGTCTCGGAGTCCATGATGATCATATGCGCGAACAGCGTCATGTTCGGTGCGATCGGCTCGGTATTGCCCTGGTAGAACATCGGCATGTCCATCCAGGACGGCGTGAAGCGGGCGCCGACCGAATAGCCGCAGGCATTCAGCCGGTGCTTGGTCAGGTTGTGCGCCTCGAGCGTGCGGGCATGCGCGTCGAAGACGTCGCCGAACGTGTTGCCCGGCGTCATCGCCTTTTCGACCGCGAGCAGGGCGGCACGGGAAGCGTCGAACAATTCCTGGTGGCGCTTCGACACCTTGCCGGTCAAAACGGTGCGCATCATGGGGGCATGGTAGTGGTGGAAGACGCCGGCCCATTCGAGCGTCAGCTGGTCGTTCTTGGTGAGCTTGCGGCGGCCGGCCTTGTAGCGGCAGAGCAAGGCATCGGGGCCAGAGCCGATGATGTACTCGTTGGCGGGATAGTCGCCGCCGCCGGCAAAGACCGCGCCCTGCATGGCGGCGAGGATGAGCCCTTCGTCGCCGCCCTGCTTGATCAGAGGCAAGGCGGCGTCCAGCGCGTCGTCGGAAAGATTGGCGGCCTTTTCCGCCTTGGCGATTTCGGCCGGGCTCTTGAACAGGCGCAGCCGGCCGACGATGCCTGAAGCATCGGCGATCTGGCCGAAAGTCTGCAACTGCTCGTCCACGCGGCGGCCATTGTAGGCGGTCAGGCCATGGGTGTCATATTCGACGCCGATGCGGGCGCCGAGCAGGTCGAGGTCGTTGAGCAGGTTGCGCAGGTCGATCGCCGGATTGGCGCCCTGGCGGTCGGTCCACAGCACGATGTTCTCGATGGTCGAGGTATGGCGCGCTTGCCTCAGATCAGCTGAACGGGTGAGCAGCACCATCGAGCCGTCGGCCTTCACCACCAGGCACTGGAAGAAGCAGAAGCCGAACGTGTCGTAGCCGGTCAGCCAGTACATGCTCTCCTGCGCGAACAAGAGCACGGCGTCGAGCTTCTTGTCGGCCATCTCGATCAGCAGCCGGTCGCGCCGCGCGTCGAATTCCGATCGTTCGAAATGCAGCGCCATTACTCTTTCTCCAGGACGATTGCTGAAACCTGGCGCCCGTAATCCGCTTCCTTGCGGTGTGTGGTACGCCGGTAGGAATAGAAAAGCTCTTCTTCCGCGTAAGTGCAGCGGCCGAGGCCCTCGGCGGTCACGCCCGCCTTGCACAGCCGGTCGACCGTATATTGGTTGAGGTCGAACATCGAGTGGCCGGCGGTCTTCGACGGCCTGAAATAGTGGTGATTGCCGGTATCGGCCTCGACGAAGCGGGCGACGAATTCCGGCCCGACCTCGTAATTGTCGGGGCCGATGGAAGGACCGAGCACCGCGACGATGCGCTCGCGACGGGCGCCGAGGCCTTCCATCGCGGTGATGGTGTTTTCGAGCACGCCGGTGAAGGCGCCCTTCCAGCCCGCATGCGCGGCACCGATGATACGCGCCTCGGCGTCGGCGAACAGCACCGGCCCGCAATCGGCGGTCGAGGCGCCGATGGCGATGCCCGGACGATCGGTGACGATGGCGTCAGCCTTCGGGCGAGGGCCCGCGAAGGGTTCCCTGGCGACGACGACATCCGGCGAGTGGATCTGGTGCGCGGTCAACAGACGATCCGCCGGCACGCCCATCCAGTCGGCAACGCGCCGCCGGTTCTCGGCGACCAGTGTCTGGTCGTCGCTGGAGCCCGTGCCGATGTTGAGCCCTCGATAGATGCCGTCGGAGACGCCGCCGATGCGGGTGAAGTAGCCGTGGCGCATGCCTTGCGCCTTTTCAAGCAGCGGCGAGCGTACTGGATCGGGTCTGGTCTGATTCAGCATGGTTGGGTTTGTCGTCTGTGCGGGGCGGTCTCGTCAAGGCGAAGTTCGGACGACTGGCAGGACCAGGCGTCGGGACCGCCTGCCAATCTCAAGCGGCTCTCGCCGCCGGCAGGATCTTCATCACCTTGAACAGCTCACCCATCGCGTCGGGGCCGGCCAGGCGTTCGACCGCGTCGGAAATGGCTTGACGGGCCTGCTCGTCGGCGTTCGCACCGAGCGCGCCGGCGCGCTCGATCAAGCCCATGCCAAGCAGGAATTCTCCCTGCGTCGTCATCTCGACACGAAGCCCATGCGGGCGGACCGCTGTCGCAAGCGCGGCGAAATCGACATGCGATGTGAGATCGGCCTCGCCGGGGCCGGCCAGCACGTCTTCATGCCGGTGCCGGCGCAAGGCCTGCAAGGTGTCGCCGATGCCAGGCTGCAAATGACCGTAGTCGATAAAGAGGCCCGCGCCGCCCTGGGCAGCGATGCGCCCCGCGATCACCGACATCAATGCAACACGGGCTGGCGCCACTTCGGCGATCGCGCCTTCGGGCGCGCCGGAGGCATCTTGGGGCAACAGCGTGGGATCGAGCGAGCCGGCGCCGGCAAAGAAGCGCAGCTCGTCATTGTCGCCGAGACCGACCATGCGCTCGCGCCAGCTTTCGCCGACATGCACGAACTGCCGGATCGGCACGGCGTCGAACAATTCGTTGCCGACGATGAAGAGCGGCTGTCGCGGCAGCACGTCGATGGTCTGGTGCCAGGCAAGCGCCGCGTTTTGGCCTGCAAGCGTCTGCTCCTGGATCTCAGCCAGGCGCGGGCTGGTCTCGATCATGGCAATGGAGGCGCCGGCCACGAGCGCCGGGTCGAGCCGCGACCACGTGCGCAGCATATCCTTCATCAAGGTGCCGCGGCCGGGACCGATCTCGGCAAAGGTCGCCGGCAAAGGCCGGCCGGCAGCTTGCCAGGCCTGGTAGAGCCAGACGGCGACTAGCTCGCCGAACATCTGGCTGATCTCGGGGGCGGTGATGAAGTCGCCGGCGGCGCCGAAGGGCTCGCGCGTCGTGTAATAGCCCTCGTCGGGATCGAACAGGCAGAGCGCCATATACTCGCTGACCGGGATCGGCCCCGTCGCGCCGATCAGGCCCTTGATGCGCTCCTTCAGCCGGGTCATGCCGCCTGCGGCTGCGCCGTCGGCTTTGCGGTGACCATGGCCCAGATGCCGGCCAGCACCATCGGCGTGGACAGGATCATGCCCATGGTCAGCCAACTGGTGCCGAGCAGGTAGCCGAGTTGCTGGTCGGGCTCGCGGAAAAACTCGACGAAGATGCGTGACAGGCCGTAGCCGCAGATGAAGGCACCGCCGACGAAGCGCGGCGTCTTCAGTTTCAGGCGTGAATGGGTGAGGAAGCGCAGCACCAGGAAGAGCACTAGGCCTTCGAGCAGCGCTTCATAAAGTTGGCTCGGATGCCTGGGGTCGAGGCCCGCAGGACATTGGCCAAGCGCCTGCTGGAGTCGGTCGTTGCAGAAGACGACGCCCCAGGGCATGTCGGTCGGCCTGCCCCAAAGCTCGGCATTGATGAAGTTGCAGACGCGGACGAGGCCTAGCCCAACCGGCACGCCGGCCGACACCACGTCGAACAGCGTCCAGGTGTGGATGCGGCGCTTAAGCGAAAACAGCGTCATGGCGAGGATGACGCCGAGCAGGCCGCCATGGAACGACATGCCGCCCTGCCAGACGGCGAAGATATCGAGCGGATGCGCGATGTAGCGCGGCAGGTCGTAGAACAGCACGTAGCCGGTGCGCCCGCCGAGCACGACGCCGATCGCCGCCCAGACGATGAAGTCGTCGAGGTCCTCGGGCTTCATCGGCAACTTGCCGTCCGGCCACAGGCGCGTATTGGTGACCAGCCGTTTGGCGTACCACCAGGCAAAGAGGATGCCGACGATATAGCCGACGCCGTACCAGTGCACCGCCAGCGGCCCGATTTGAACGATAACCGGATTGATGTTGGGGAAGGGCAGGGAGGCCAGCGGCAGCAGGAAATATTCGCTCAAACTGGGATCTCCCGGTTGCGGTCGTCTATCGGGCGCGGACCATGCGGCAGGGTTTTGGCAGGGTCAAGGCAAGGCGATTGATGTTCTGAACGCCACGGCGAGCGATTTCAAACCTGAGGTTTGCCGGCGACAATCTGCCTTAGAGCGTCGTTGATCCTGTCCTGCCAGCCAGGGCCATCTTCCTGGAAGTGGTCCAGTACAGCGCGATCGATCCTTATCGAAACAAGTTCTCTGACATTTGGCGCCGCCGCGGCCTCGCGAATTGGCGCCGCGGGCTTTTTGACGGGCTTGAAGGCGGCTTCCGCGGCTGCGAACGGGTTTGTCGGTCGGCGCGGGGGCGTTGCCATTGGTCAATCCTGACTGAGTGCTGGAACAATACACGAGCACAATAGGCGATTTGGCGGCTTCAAGTACAGGTCGGGGCGATGCGATAGCTCTGTTCAGGCATGGCACCGCCATGCGCCATAGCAACGCAGAGGCGGCATCAAACCTCAACGTTCTTGCATTCCGCGTCGCGCCCCACTACGTCAAATCAAGCAAGCGAGGATCTGCCATGTCGACCGGACCGAACCGCATTCTCGATGAATTCGCAAAGATCATGACCGATGCCGCGGGTGCCGCGCAGGGTGTGCGTCGCGAAGTGGAGACGGCGTTCCGGGCCCAGGCCGAGCGCATGCTGAATTCCATGGATGTGGTGCAGCGCGAAGAGTTCGAGGCCGTGCGCGAGATGGCGGTCAAGGCGAGGGAAGACAACATCCAGCTGGCGACGCGCGTCGAGGCGCTCGAGGCCAGGCTCGCCGAACTGACCGGGCAGGCCGCACCTGCGGGTGCTGCAAAGCCCCGCGCAAAAAAATAATCGTTAAACTTTTCCACATAGCGCGATCCGAAAAATCGCTTTGCCGTGAATCGCTTACCGGCATTGCATGAATCTTTGTGACAGCCACCTTTCCACATGCGGATGACGCAGTGCGAAAAATTGGGCTGTTCACGCGACTCCCGATCAATAGACTGAATTTGTTGCATGATTCGAAGCAGGGTCATGCGCCGGGCGGTGGGGTCCGGTTGGGGTCTTTGCGTTGGAAAGTCCTGACCGTCCGAGTTCTAGACAAGATTGTTCGTCGTGTGTGCCCCGCGGAGCGTGTGGCGCTCCCCTGAACACAGGAAGCATTCATGGAACTCCTCGAACTCGAATTCTCCCGCGAAATCCACCCGGTGGATGTCATCGAGCAGGTGGCCCACAACAACGACTGGTCCTTCGAGCGCGCCGGCGACGACGAGATTGCGATTTCGGTGGCCGGCAGCTGGACAGACTACCATGTCTCCTTTTCCTGGATGGAGGATTTCGAGGCGCTGCATCTGGCCTGCGCCTTCGATATCAAGGTGCCCGAAACGCGCGCGCTGGAAGTGATGCGGCTGCTGTCGCTGATCAACGAACAGATGCTGTTCGGTCACTTCGACCTGTGGGAACAGGAAGGCGCGATCATGTTCAGGCAGTCGCTGCTGCTTGCCGGCGGGGTCGAGCCGTCGAGCCAGCAGGTCGAGGTGCTGTTGTCCTCGGCGCTCGAGGCCTGCGAATGCTATTTCCAGGCCTTCCAGTTCGTCGTCTGGTCGGGTACATCGGCCAAGGACGCGCTGTCCAGCGTGCTCTTCGAGACCCATGGAAACGCCTGAGCCAGACCGACATCGCCGATGAGTTCCAGCAGCGAGCGCAAGCCCGAAATCAGCTTTGCCGATTTCGACCGTGTCGACATCCGTGCCGGCACGATCGTCGAGGCCGAGCCGTTTCCGGAGGCGCGCAAGCCGGCGATCAAGCTGAAGATCGATTTCGGTCCGGCGATCGGGGTGAAGAAGTCGTCGGCGCAGATCACCAAATACTACGCGCCGGAAACGCTTGTAGGCCGCCAGATCTTCGCGGTGGTCAATTTCCCGCCGCGCCAGATCGGCCCGTTCATGTCGGAAGTGCTGACCCTCGGCTTTCCCGATGAAGAAGGCGCGGTGGTGCTCGGCGCCATCGAGCGTAAAGTGCCGGACGGCGGGCGCCTATTCTAGGACGAGGCTGGGGCGACCTTGAGCCAGCCGATCCTGATCGGCGCGCTTGCTTGGCATGCCCAGCGCTTCGTCGACCACGTCGAGGAACATTTCGGCGCAGGCCTGCCAGCTGTAGCGCATCGCGCGCTGGCGGGCTTCGGCGCGGTCGACGTGAAGCGCCTTCATCGCCGCTTCACCAAGATCGTTCGACACGGCTCCGCCGACGCCATCGCCGACAATGTCGATCGGTCCGGTCACCGGATAGGCGGCGACGGGCGTTCCGCTGGCCAGTGCCTCGATGATGACGTTGCCGAAGGTGTCGGTGCGGCTCGGGAAGACGAAGACATCGGCCGACGCGTAGATCTCGGCCAGTTCGTCGTTCGGGCGATGGCCGAGGAAATGCGCCTTGGGATAGCGCGCCTTGAGCTTTGCCAGCTCCGGTCCCTCGCCGACGATAACCTTGCTGCCGGGCAGGTCGAGATCAAGGAAGGCGGTCAGGTTCTTTTCGATCGCGACGCGGCCGACGCACAGGAAAACCGGGCGGGGGAAGCCGGTTTCCTTGCGCTTGTCGGGCCGGAAATGGTCGGTGTCGACGCCGCGTGTCCAGGGCCTCAGCTTGGTGAAGCCGCGTGTCGCGAGATCGTCCGCCAGCGATTGCGTCGCGACGAGCGTGCCCTGTCCTAAATTGTGGAAGTCGCGCAGCCAGCTGTAAGCCCAGCGCTCCGGCACCGGCAGGCGGGCGCTGAGATATTCGGGAAAGCGCGTGTGGTAGCTGGTGGTGAAGGGG
Organism: Mesorhizobium sp. CNPSo 4661; assembly: GCF_057784215.1. Classification (NCBI taxonomy): domain Bacteria; kingdom Pseudomonadati; phylum Pseudomonadota; class Alphaproteobacteria; order Hyphomicrobiales; family Phyllobacteriaceae; genus Mesorhizobium; species Mesorhizobium sp. CNPSo 4661. Next base: position 233,788 of record NZ_JBWGIO010000006.1, read on the forward strand.
CGGCCCACCTTTCGGCAATGCCGGCGCGCCATGATGCCGAGCGGACCTTCGGTGACGATGTGGATGTGGTCGGCCTTGGCGGCGTCGATCATGCGCGCGACATGGCCCGGCGTCGCCAATGCGAGCCGGATGTCGGGATAGGTCGGCATCGGCAAGGTGCGAAAGCGGTTCGGCGTCAGGAAATCGAGCTCGACGTCGAAGGGTTTCAGCGCCTCGGTAAGGCGTTCCAGCGTGTGCACCACGCCATTGACCTGCGGCCGCCATGCGTCGGTGACCATCAGGATACGCATGGCGATCCTGATGTGCATGATGATCCTTTGCCGGAATGGCTATCGGACGCGCCGGCGCGGTGCCGGAACGGCAACCAGGCAGCGGCCCGCGCCTCGCTCCAGCGCACCCGGCTGGGCACGGGATCGAAGCAGGGCGGCAGGGCCGAATCAACGAGGGTCGCGCGCTTCATGCGCGCTCTTGACCATGATTTCATGACGCGCGGATGAAGCTGTTTTTGATTGAGCATGATCTTATCCGAAAACCGGCTTCCACTTTTCGGGATCATGCTCTGGCTAGGCGGGCACCTTGATCACGGCGCGCAGGCCGCCGAGCGGGCTGTCCTCGAGGCCGATGTCGCCGCCGTGGCTGCGGGCGATGTCGCGGGCGATCGACAGGCCAAGTCCAGTGCCGCTGGCGTCGAGGTTGCGCGCCTCGTCGAGCCGCAGGAAAGGCTTGAACACCTCTTCGCGCTTGTCGGCAGCGATGCCCGGCCCGTTGTCGTCGATGGTGACGGTGAGCGAGCCGCGGCCATGATTGGCGTGGACCTCGACGGTCTTGGCATAGCGGAAGGCATTGCCGATGACGTTGGACAGCAAACGGGCAAAGGCGTTCGGCCGCACATGCACGGCCGGATCACCGGTCAGCGTCGTCGTGAGCTTGCAGCCACGCAATTGCGCTTCCTCGCCAAGCTTCTGGAAATAGGCGTTGAGGTCGAAACGGCCGGTATCTTCCGCGGCCTCGCCACGGGCAAAGGAGAGATAGCCTTCCAGCATCGACTGCATGTCGTCGATGTCCTGGTTCAGCGCGGCCTTGGTCTCGGATTTGCCGCCAGCCAGCGCCAGCTGGAGCTTGAATCGGGTGAGGATGGTCCTGAGGTCGTGGCTGACGCCGGTCAGCATGGCGGTGCGCTGCTCGATCTGGCGCTCGATGCGCTCACGCATCTGGATGAAGGCGAATCCGGCGCGCCGCACTTCCTCGGCGCCGCGGGGGCGGAAATCGCGCGGCATCGGCCGGCCCTTGCCGAAACTCTCGGCGGCTTCGGCCAGCGTCAGGATCGGCCTGATCTGATTGCGCAGGAAGGGAATGGCGATCATCAACAGAACCAGCGAGGTGCCGACCATCCAGATCAGGAAGATGTGGGTGTTGGAGGCATATGCCTGGCTGCGCCGCACGAAAACGCGCAGCACCTTGCCTTCGAGCTGGACGCGGACCTCGACGACATTCGAGTTGCCGACCGTGTCGATCCAGAACGGACGGTTGATCTGTCTCGTGATCTCCGACGACAGCGCCTCGTCGAGGATCGAAAAGAACGGTTTCGGGCCGGGCGGCGGCAGCGGGTCGGGCGGCAAAAGATCGACCTTCAGCTGCATGCGGTCCTGGGCGATGCGGATGATGTTGGCGTAGTCGGCGTCATGCGGATAGGTCTCCATCATGTCGATGACGGCCGCTATGTCCGAGATCGTCGCCTGCGACAGGCGCTGGGTCACCGTCTGCCAGTGCCGTTCCATGAAGACGAAGGCAACAACCGACTGCAGCAGGATCATCGGCGCGATGACGATGATCAGCGAGCGGGCGTAGAGCCGCTTCGGCATGTAGAGCGCGACCAGGCGCCAGAACCGGTTCCAGGCGCGCGGCATCGCCCTCAGCGTCCGCAGCGCGAGATCGCCGGGGCCGCCTCCTTCAGGCTGTTCCAGTTGCGTGGTCGCCATTCGCCCTTCCGCTCGTCGATGGCCTGTTCAGCAAAGGGCCTTCGACGGTAGTTTATTCGACGCTGAGCCGATACCCAATACCGCGCACCGTCTGCAGCCATACCGGATTGGACGGATCGCGCTCGATCTTGCGGCGCAGCCGGTTGATCTGCACGTCGATGGTGCGTTCGCCGACATCCGATTCATCGCCCACCAGCTCGTGGCGCGGTATGGTCTCGCCCGCCCGCGCGGCGAAGATCGCGAGGATCTCCTGCTCGCGGTCGGTCAGCTTAAGCGCTTCGCCGCCGCGCTTCAATTCGCGCTTGGCGATCTGGAACGTGTAGGGCCCGAACACCAGCTGCTCGACCTTCGGCGTGGCCGCTGGGCCGCCACGGCGCAGAATGTTGTTGATGCGCAGGATCAGTTCGCGCGGATCGAACGGTTTCGGCAGGTAATCATCGGCGCCGGCTTCCAGTCCGGTGATGCGGCTGTCGGTCTCGGACAGCGCCGTCAGCATCAGGATCGGCACATTTTTCTCGGCCCGCAGCGCCTTGGTAAGGTCGACGCCGGTTTCACCCGGCATCATGACATCGAGCACCAGTAGGTCGAAGTCGAGGCCGGCGAGCTTGCGCCTGGCTTCGCCGGAATTGCCGGCCACGGTGACACGAAAGCCGTTCTCGGACAGATACTGCTTGAGCAGGTTGCGGATACGCGTGTCGTCATCGACAACCAGAAGATGCGGCGCGTCATCGTCGGGCGCTGCCGGATGATCGACCTTCTCAATGGTCTCCATGGTTCTTCCCCGATGTTTGCGCAGGCACAATGTCGATCTGCGCTCTTAGTTCCGGATTGACCATCGCTTCCAGGAAGCGCTCGATCGTGGCGCGTTCGGTGGCTCCGGAATCCTCCAATGCCGCACGGATGCGGCGCGACTGTGGCCGCGCCAACGCCAAGGCCAGGGCGCGACCCTTGGCGGTCGGGTAGAGTTCGCGCTGCCGGCGGTCGCGCGGACCCTGCACCTGGACGATATGGTCGGTGTCGATCAACTGCTTCAAGACCCGCGCGAGGCTCTGCTTGGTGATCTTCAGCACGTCGAGCAGTTCGGCGACGGTGAGGCCCGGCCTGCGGTTGACGAAGTGCAGCACGCGATGATGGGCGCGGCCGAAGCCGTAATCGGCGAGTATCTGGTCCGGGTCGGAGGTGAAATCGCGATAGGCGAAGAAAAAAAGTTCGATGATGGCGAAGTCGATGCCGTCCTCATCGGCGATCGCCGTCCTGATCGGTTTACCGGCTGCGGGGCTCGTCATCATTTCTCCATGCGAGGCGGGAATTATGTCAGTACTATTGACGTAATTTCCGGGCAATGATAATTTTTGACAAGCTTTTCGGCGGATTGCGAACGAAAAGGCAAGGGGAAGCCGTTTTTCCGGAACTTCCTGAGTTTGCCACGGATTGAATATCCGCCTACGCTTTCAGGCATTGGCCAGCGTTTCGGATCCTGGGGCGAGGCCGGTGCGAAAGGCTTTAAAAACACCACGATTTGCGGGCGCCTGCCCGCGGGAGGTTTCCATGGCATCCGTTCCCTTCGATCAATTGGACGGCTTCATCTGGATGAACGGCGAGTTCGTCAAATGGGCCGACGCCAAGGTCCATGTGCTGACCCATGGCCTGCACTATGCAAGCGCCGTCTTCGAGGGCGAGCGCGCCTATGGCGGCCAGATCTTCAAGCTGACCGAGCATAATGAACGCCTGCATGAATCGGCGCGCCTGCTCGGCTTCAAGATTCCCTATCCGGTCGCCGAGATCGACGAGGCCTGCCGCACGCTGCTGAAGAAACAGGGTTTCCAGGACGCCTATGTGCGCCCGATCGCCTGGCGCGGCAGCGAGCAGATGGGCGTCTCGGCGCAGAACAACCGCATCAACTGCGCCATCGCCATCTGGCAGTGGCCGAGCTATTTCGATCCGGCGCAGAAGCTCAAGGGCATCCGCCTCGATGTCGCCGAATGGCGCCGGCCCGATCCGCGCACCGCGCCGTCCAAGTCGAAGGCCGCCGGCCTCTACATGATCTGCACGCTGTCCAAGCACGCCGCCGAGGCCAAGGGCTACGCCGACGCCATGATGCTCGATTGGCGCGGCCAGGTGGCGGAAGCCACCGGCGCCAACATCTTCTTCGTCAAGGACGGCAAGATCCATACGCCGACGCCCGACTGTTTCCTCGACGGCATAACCCGCCGCACCGTGATCGGCCTTGCGAAGGATCGCGGTTTCGAAGTGATCGAGCGCCCCATCATGCCGGAGGAACTCGAAGGTTTCGAGCAGTGCTTCCTCACGGGCACCGCCGCCGAGGTCACGCCGGTTTCGGAGATCGGTCCGTACCGATTCGAGGTCGGCGAGATCGCCAAGACGTTGATGAACGACTATTCTGCCGCAGTGCAACCAAAGCATGCGATTGCCGCAGAATAGCGTTTAGTCACAGCTTTTTTATGCAACAGGGGCGGTTTTCGAGCCGCCCCTTTTATTTAAGCTTTCGCGCATTTGACTTTCGAACGGTTCGGCGTCTCATGGTGGTGTCGGCCCGAGGAGGCTGGCGGCTATGGAGGGACCAGTTACATGGATACGAACACGATTGTTCAGATCGTTGTACAGGTGATTGCGGGTGTTATCGGCGGACAGGCAGTAGGTGTGGCACTGAAGCAGGCGGCGATGGGCCAGCTCACCAAAATTCTCGGCGGCGCGATTGGCGGTGTCGGTGGTGCAGCCATCCTCGGTAGCCTGCTCGGCGGCGCCGATCCGGCAGCAGCCGCGGGAGCGGCGGGAAGCGCGATCGATCTGAAGAACATCCTTGGAGGCGCCGGCGGCGGCGCTATCTTGACCGGTATCATCGGCGCGGTCATGGGCGCGATGAAGAAGTAAGGCCTGCCACTTCAGGTTTCAAAATGGGCGGCTTCGGCCGCCCATTTCCTTTTGCGGACTATTCGCGTCGGCCGACGGTGGACGCGGCACGCCATGGCCTCTACATCACGGCTACATCTCGAAAGGAAAGCCATGGGTCAGCTCAATGCCGGCATAGTGCCGGTCACGCCGTTCCAGCAGAATTGCACCATCCTGTTTGACATGGACGACAAGACGGGCGTCGTCGTTGATCCCGGGGGCGATGTCGACAAGATCCTGTCGGTGCTGAAGGACAATGCCATCACCGCCGGCGCCATCTGGATCACGCATGGCCATATCGACCACGCCGGCGGCGCGATGGAGCTCAAGGATGCGCTGGGCATCGACATCATCGGCCCGCACGAGGCCGACAAGATGTTGCTCGACAATCTCGAGAACCAGGGCAGGCGCTACGGCATCGCCGGCGTGCGCAACTGCGTGCCGGACCGCTTCCTTGCCGAAGGCGAAACGGTGTCGTTCGGCAATCATCAATTCGAGGTGCTGCATTGCCCGGGGCATGCGCCGGGCCATGTCGTCTACTACAACCGGGCGGCCAAGTTCGCGCATGTCGGCGACGTGCTGTTCCGCGGCTCGATCGGGCGCACCGATCTGCCCGGCGGCGACCATGCCGCGCTGATCGCCTCGATCAAGGGCAAGCTCCTGCCGCTTGGCGACGACATAGGTTTCATCTGCGGCCATGGCCCGGGCAGCCGTTTCGGCGATGAACGGCGGACCAATCCGTTTCTGACCTAATGCATGTCGCGCAAAAGTGACCTCGGTTTTGCGGCAACGACATGCATCAAACAAAGGACCTAAAGCGCGTCGCCTGAATCCGTTTCAGCGCGATGTGCTTTAGGCTGTGCCGACGGAACCCGTCGCCCTCGGCTCGGCCTGACCTGAATCCCGGCGCAGCCATCATTGGCGAGTGCTTCAAAAAGAAAAAGCGCCGCTGGAGGCGACGCTTTTCTTGGGCAGGGAACCCTGGGTTGGCTTAGTTGGCGACGCAGAAGTGCTGGTCGCCGTCATTGCCGGTGAAGGTGCCGGTGCGCGAGTTGAAGCTGCGGTAGCGGTCCGAGCAATACTCGTACCAGGCGCGGGTCCACGGCTCGGCATAGCGGTCGGCATAGACGGTACGCGGCTGCACGTAATAGCGCGGCTGCTGCACGTAGTAGCGACGCACCGGCCGGTCGACATAATAGTCGTCACCATAGGCCGGTTCGTAATAGCGCGGCCCGGGGTTGCTGAGCGCGCTGCCGATCAGGGCGCCCGCCGCGAGGCCGACAACGCCGGCGGCGAGGGCGTCGCCGCCACGGTCGTGATGATGGCGCCAGCGCCAGTCATCGGCATTGGCCGCCGAGAAGGTGGCCAAGGTGGTCGCGGCAATGCCAACGCTCAGGATGGCGGTCTTGAGAAAGCGGTTCATTTTCGGTCTCCTTCGCGCCGGTCCGCGCATTTTTTCGGGGGATACAGACCGGCTTTAGCAAAGGTTAATAGAAGACCTTGGCTGAACGGAGGCTGAACGGAAATCGGCGCAAACGATTTTTCGTGGCCTGGCGATTTTTCGTGGCCTGGCGATTTTTCGTGGCTTGGCGATTTTTCGAGCCCGGGCGACTTTTTCGAGCCCGGGCGATTTTTTCGAAGCCGGGTCGACTTTTCCGGACCTGGGCACAATCCATTCCGGGCGGGAGCGGTCCCGCCTCAAAAGCTTCCGTCGGATCCGTCGTGAGCCGGCTTAGCCGATCGACAGATTGACGGCCTTCGGACCCTTGCCGCGCTTGTCCGGCTCGGTGTCGAATGTCACTTTCTGCCCATCCTCAAGACCGGGAAGGCCCGACGCCTGCACAGCCGAGATGTGGACGAAGACATCCTTCGCGCCATCATCGGGCGTGATGAAGCCGAAGCCCTTGGCATGGTTGAAGAATTTGACGGTGCCGGTCTGCGGCATGGGAAACTCCTTTGATCCCATCAAGTCAAGTCTCGGGCCGGCAAAACTGCCCGAGAGGAAATTTGTCCTTTATTTTAGCGCTATCGGCAAGAGAAAGTTTTCGCCTGCCGATGCAAGCATTTGCGCGCAAAAAAGGCGCGACCGTTTCGGTCGCGCCTTCGCAATTTCAGGCCTGTCCAGAAGCCGGTTCACGATCCTGCCGCATCATTGCATCCGCAAGGACAGGCGGTTCCTGCGATCAGGCGGCGCGCAGGTTGACCGCCTTCGGGCCCTTGCCCATGCGGTCCGGCTCGACGTCGAAGGTGACCTTCTGGCCGTCGACCAGCGTGCGCAGGCCAGAGGCCTCGATCGCGGAAATGTGGACGAATACGTCCTTGGCGCCGCCATCCGGCGTGATGAAGCCGAAGCCTTTGGTGGCATTGAAGAACTTTACGGTACCGGTCTGGGCCATTGGGGAAAACTCCTTCACCCGTGTCAGTCTTGTGGTTTGCCCGCTGCCTCGCGCCTTGGGCAAATCCTGGTGGTTGCTTCGGCGGTCATGCATTCGCGCACGGTCAAACCCCCCGCCGAAAAACGGGGTTGTCAGAGATTCACACTTATCGGGGAAAGGTCGTCCAAAACGTTCCGCTCTCCGGGTCGCAAATGCCCGAACATGATTTTTATTACACGGAAACGTGAGGGTTGCAATACGACGCTCGCGGGCGGCCCGCGGCGCGTCCAACGCTGGGCCTCGATAGACCCGGCCTCTTCACCGGTCATCGGCCAGAGACGGGCCAAGCATGGGCCAGCGCGAGGCTGCTCTCGGCTCCACAAACGGTGGTTGCGTTTGTGGCGGGGAATGCGAGGATATCGCGAGCCGGCGTCACGCGCCGGGATGGAGAAGGGACATATGCGGTTTCTTGCGGTCTCGCGGCAGGGCATCGTCATTTTCATGCTGTCCGCGCTGCTGGCGGCCTGCACCGTCGTCGTCGACGATGGCCCGCGCCCGCGGCCGCCCCGGCCACATCCGCAGCTCTGCACCATGCAATACCAACCGGTCTGCGCCCGGCGCGGCGGCGACCGCCAGACCTTCGCCAATGCCTGCCTGGCTGAAACGGAAGGCTACCGCATCGTGCGCGAAGGTCCTTGCCGCGACGGTGGTGGTGGGGAGCAGACGTTCTGCACGCGCGAATACGCGCCGGTTTGCGGCAGGCGCCACGGACAAGTGCGCACCTTCCCGAACGCATGCGAGGCGCGCGCGGCGGACTATCGCATCGTCCGCGACGGGCCCTGCTGAGAAGGCGGCGGCGTCCACCTTCGCGAATGGATACCGCGCTGGGCGCTGACGCTTTGTCTTGAATCTCGTGCCCGCATGGCTTAGGTCCGGCGGACCAACAAACACGGCAGGTTTCCCATTAACAGAGATCACAGAAGAGCGGCAAACGCCGGTGGCAGGCCAGGTGGCTCGGCCAGCCCGCTCGACCCGTATGTGCAAAAGGCGCTGCAACTGCATCAGGCAGGCCGGCGCCAGGAGGCCGAGGCACTCTACCGGCAGGTCCTGGGGCAGCAGCCAAACCATGCCGCCGCGCTGCATTTCCTCGGATTGCTGCTGCACCAGACCGGCAGGAGCGAAGAAGGGCTCGACCTCATCGAGCAGTCGGTGACCTTGCAGCCCGAGAATGCCGACTTCCTCAACAATATGGGCACGGTCATGCGCGACCTGGGGCGCATCGCCGCCGCGGTCGATTTCTTCCGCGGCGCGGTGGATATCCGGCCGGACCAACTGGCCGCGCGCGACAATCTCGGTTCGTCGCTGAAGCAACTTGGCCAGTTTGACACGGCCGAGGAGATCTATCGCGGCACGATCGGCCGCAACCCGTTCCATGTCCGCGCGCGCATCGGCCTTGCCGAGACGCTGCAGGAAGCCGGACGGCTGGACGAGGCGATCGCGCTGTTTCGCGAGGCGCTGTCGATCCGGCCGAAGGACGCCGAGCTGCTCTACGGGCTGGGCGTCGCGATGATGGAGAAGGGCAAGCTCGACGAGGCCGCCGATCTCGCGCGCCAAGCGGTGGCGATCGCTCCCGCCATGGCCAAAGCCTGGCTTCTGCTGACACAGGTCAAGCGCCAGACCGAGCGCGACAAGGAACTCTCCGGCATGGAGGCCGAGCACGCCAAGGCGCCACAGGGCAGCCTCGCGCGCATGCAGCTCTCCTTCGGCCTGGGCAAGGTCAATGACGACCTCAAGGACTATGGCCGCGCCTTCGACTATTTCGCCGAGGGCAATGCCATCCGCCGCAAGGTCATCAACTACGATGCAGCCCGCACGCGCAACGAGTTCGAGGCGATGAAGGCTGCCTTCGACGCGGCCTTCTTCGAGAAGCACAAGCCAAGCGGCATTTCCGACGACACGCCGATCTTCGTCGTCGGCATGCCGCGTTCCGGCACCACGCTGGTCGAGCAGATCATCGCCAGCCACCCCCAGGTCTTTGGCGCCGGCGAGTTGAACATCCTGAAGACGGCCGTCGGCAAGCAGTTTCCGATGAACATGCCGGGCGGCTTTCCCGCCGGTATCGCCGACGTGCCCGACAAGGCCTTCGCCGAAGCCGGCCAGGCCTATCTCGACATGCTGCATGCCCGCTATCCGGGCTATCGCCATGTCACCGACAAGATGCCGGGCAACTTCCTGCTGGTCGGCTTCCTGCACATGATGCTGCCGAAGGCCAAGATCGTCCATTGCGCGCGCGATGCGGCGGCGACGTGCCTGTCGATCTTCAAGGTGCATTTCCGCGGCGACAGCCACCGCTACGGCTACGACCTCGGCGAGCTCGCCGATTTCCATAATCTCTACACCGACATCATGGCGCATTGGCACAAGGTGCTGCCGGGCGTCGTGCACGATGTCCGCTATGAGGATTTCGTCGCCGACCAGGAAGGGCAGACAAGGGCGCTGATGGCGTATCTCGGCCTGCCTTGGGACGACAAGGTGCTGTCGTTCCACGAGACCGACCGGCCGGTGCGCACCGCATCGGCGGCGCAGGTGCGCCAGCCGATGTATCAGGGCTCCGTCGATCTATGGAAGCGGTATGGGGATAAACTCAAGCCGCTGCTGGACAAGCTCCAGAACGGATAGGGCGGCATTATACCGGTAGGCCGTTTGCTCTGAGTCATCGCAGACCTTCGAGATTAGCCGCTGCCTCGCAATTTCGTCATTCCAGGGCGAAGCAGGAGCGAAGCTCCATCGCGGAGACCCTGGAATCCATGCCGTTACCTGCGCGAAGATTGCAGCGGAACAGAATTCTGGACCGTAGCGGCGCCTCTATGTCACGGCATGGATCCTCGGGTCTGCGCAGGAGCTCCGCTCCTGCTCCGCCCGTGGATGACGACCGATGGGCCGCCCGACTACAGCTCTATGAACGGCTGGAAGCCGCCGAAGATCATGCGCTTGCCGTCGAACGGCATGGTGGACCAGTCCATCTTGAGACGCTCATCGGCCATCACTTTCGCCATGACAGCGTCACGGCTCTGTTTGGATTCGTAGACGACCCAGGAGAAGATAACGACCTCATCGTCCTTCGCCTGCACGGCGCGCGGGAACGAGGTCAGCTCGCCGTAAGGCACGTCGTCGCCGACGCATTCGACATAGGCGAGCGCGCCATGCTCCATCCAGACGGCGCCGCCCTTGTTGGCCAGCTTCTTGTAGTCGTCGAGATTTGCCTTCGGCACGGCAAGCGCGAAACCATCGACATAGGACATGATGAAACTCCTCGGTTGGGTGCAGCTCTCCCTTCTCCCCCTGTGGGAGAAGGTGGATCGGCGCGCAGCGCCGAGACGGATGAGGGGTGTTCCAGCTTGGCGCCAAGCTTACCCCTCACCCGGATTGCCAGCCGAATTGCGAAGGGCAATTCGGGGCAATCCGACCTCTCCCCCTGGGGGAGAGGTAGAAGGGCTCACTTCACCGGCGCGTTCATCGCCCAGGCGACTCCAAAGGGGTCTTTCACCTGGCCCCAGCGGTCGCCCCAGAACATCACCTGGAGCGGGGTGACGACCTCGCAGCCGGCATCGACCGCGCGCTTCCACCAGGCATCGATATCGTCGCTGCCGAGATGGAGCTGCAGCGTATAGCCCTGCGCCGCCTGGTGCGGATGGCCGTGCTCGGGATAGGCATCACCCAGCATCAGCGTCGAGCCGTTGACATAGAGATGGATGTGCATGGTGCGGCCCTTGTCGTCCGGCGGATAGGCGAACACTTCCTCCGCGCCGAAAGCCCTCTTGTAGAATTCGGCGGCCTTGATGGCGCCGTCGACCTGCAGGTAGGGGGTCAATCCGCCAAGGACCTTGGCGCGGGGCGGGGTCTGGTCGTTCATTCTCGTGTTCCTCTTCACGGGTTGATCTGGTTTGCCACCCAAGGACGGACGAAGCGGCGGCGATCCTACATGCCTCCCGAAAATTTTCTAAAGGGCCGGTTCCCGGCAGTCCGGGCGACCGGAGAACAATCGCATTGGATATGCCACTTTATATGACCTTCGCCGAGAAGGTGGCAGCGCGGCGGCTTTCGCGCGTTTCGAAAATCTCCGGAAAGCCGATGTCCTTGCGCAGCTCGGCGGGCAGCGAAAGCAGGATGCGCTCGCTGCGATGACGGGCACGCGCCGCGGCATAGCGGTTGGCGAGGCGGCCGATGGACGACAGTACCGACATGTTGGTTCTCCCTGGTTGATGCCGGCACCATCGTGTCGGCGTCCCAAGGACGAGGCGGCAGCAGGCGATCCGACAGATCGCTGCGATCTTTTTTCAGAACACCGACGCGGCCAGCGCGGTGTCGTAATATTCCACCATCTCGACGATCTCGCCGTCGCGCACCGTCCAGAAATCGGCGGTGCGCATGATGAACTCCTCGCCGGTGGCGCGTCGCGTCATGTGGATCTCGACCTGTGCCGCGACCTTGTTGCCGCCGTCGACGATCTCGACCGGGACGAAGTGCCGGTATTCGAAGTCGTCGTCGAGCGCCAGGAGCCTGGAGAGGAATTCCTGCTTGCCGTGCGCGGTGCCGGCATGACGCGATTGCCGGGGATCGGCAATCCAGCGGAATACGACATCCTCGGCGCAATGCGCGAGGGCGCCCTCGATGTCACGCTCCGCATAGGCCTGGTAGAGATTGCTGACGATGTCCACTGCACGCATGGCCCTTTCCCTCCATGGTTGAGCAGTTCAAGATGCTCCTTTTTTAGCAGATGGAAAAGTATTGCCGGGCCGGCGGTACCAGCCCAGCAGATATTGTCTCTCAGTTCGGCGTTTCGGCGACCGAGCGGAAGAACGCCTCAGGGTCGTCGATCTCGGTCAGCCGCCGCCTGTCGATCAGCCAGAAGCGGTTGCCGACGGCGCGGATGAAGGAGCGGTCATGCGAGGCAAGCAGACAGCTCGCCTGATGCTTCAGCAATTCGTCCTCCAACGCTTCCTGGCCGTCGATGTCGAGATGGTTTGTCGGCTCGTCGAGCAGATAGAAATTGGGATGGACGAGCCGGAGCACCAGCATCATCAGCCTCGACTTCTGTCCGCCGGACAGAGCGCCGATCTTCCGATCCTGCATCTCGATCGCGACGCCGGCGCCGGCGAGCAGCGAGCGGGCGCGTTGCTCGCCGACCTCGAAGCGGCGCGAGACCCTCGTAAGCGGCGTGTCGTCGCCATCGATACCCGACAGCGCCTGATCGCCATAACCGAGCACGGTCGACGGCGTCACCTTGATGTCCGCGACCGAACCCGGCTCGGCGATCGCGTCGCGGATCATCGCGATGAAGCGCGTCTTGCCGACGCCGTTGCGGCCAAGCAGCACGATGCGGTCGCCCTGGCAGATGTGGCGCTTGCCGGTCCTGAGCAGCAGCGTGCCGTCAGGGGTTTCGACCGCCGCGTCTTCCAGCGTGATCAGCACCTTGGCGTGGGTGCCGCGGTTGGCCAGCTTGATCGCGCCGGCAGAGCGCTCGCGATGCGCCGCCACGGCGGCATCCTCCAGCTTCTCGGCCCGCTCCTTGAGCTGCCTGGTCTTCACCGTCAAAAGGTCGCTGCCGGAATTGATGCCGATATTGTTGAGCTTGGCGGCCTGCTTGCGCAGCTGCTGGGCGATCTTGATGTCCCGCTCGAACTTGCGCGCCGTCGATGCGTCGAGCTCGTCGAGCGCCTGCCTGGCGCGGGAATAAGGCAGCGCGAACACCGGCGAGTCTTCGGGACGCAGGAACAGCGTGCGGTTGGTGGTGGCGTCGAGGAAGGCGCGGTCGTGGCTGGCGATGATCACCGGCACCTCGCGCGGCAGCGCATTGAGCCATGTTTCCAGCTGGCTGATCCTGACGAGGTCGAGATGATTGGTCGGCTCGTCGAGCAGAAGCACGTCCGGATCGGTGACCCAGACGCGCGCGATCAGTGCCAGCCGCTGCCAGCCGCCGCTCAGCGCGCGCATCGGCCGGGCGCGCATGTCTTCCGGCACTTCGAGCGAATCCAGCACGACATCGACGCGCCAGAGCTCGCTGTCGCGCTGCTCGGCCGGCAAGGCATCGGCAACGACGTCACGGAATCTGCGGCCGAGCAATGCGTTGGGGACAGACTGCTCGACATGGCCGACGCGCAGGCCGCGCGACCGGGTGATGTCGCCGAAGGTGACTTCGAACTCGCCGGCCAGGCATTTGAGAAGCGTGGATTTGCCACGGCCATTGGCCGCGACGATGCCGAGCCGGTCGCCGGCGCCGATGATGAGGTCGAGATTGGAGAAGAGCGGCGCACTCATGGTGACGCCGAGGGATTTGAGGCTGATCAGGGCCATGTCGATTTCTCTGGTCTGTCCGGAAAATCCGGCGAAATACACTTTGACGGCGCGCCGGCAGACCATCAGGCCAGGCTCAGCGACACCACGAAGGGCAGACCAAAAATCGAAGCGGGGGAAATTCCCGGACCGTCCTGGTCAGCCCTGCAAGCAAGCTCGCAGGGCGCAAATCGGGCCACGCTGACGATGGTGGTAATAGTTCACGCAGCCCTCCTTCAGGATGTTCGAGACGAGGGATGGGTACACCGGGGGAGGGGTTGGTGGCAAGGGCGCTTTACCTTCTCCCCTTGTGGGAGAAGGTGGCCGAGCGAAGCTCGGTCGGATGAGGGGTGTTCCAGGGAACGCAAACGTCTCACTCCGCTGGAACACCCCTCATCCGTCTCGGCGCTGCGCGCCGATCCACCTTCTCCCACAGGGGGAGAAGGAAAAGGCGCTACTGCCCCGGCCGCCCGGTCTTGCCCGGCCGTCGTTTCTGCCGGCGCTCGTCACCCGGGTCTTCGTAGGAACCGATGCCGGCGCGCTGGCGAACGATTGGTTTAGGGGAGTCGTCGCGTTCCTTCGCGCCCCCCTCTGTCCTGCCGGACATCTCGCCCATTTGGGGGGAGATCGGCTTTGGCTTCGCCGGCACTTTTCCCTCGACCGGCTTTTCCGTCCGGCGCACCGTCATTTCGTCGAGCGAGTTCTTGCGGAACAGCGGCTTGGTGCGATCGCCGGGAATGCCGAAATCGGAACCGTGCGCTTCGGACGCCGACTGTTTCTTGAACAGCGAGCGCGACACCGCGCCGGCCGGGGTTGTCATGTCCGTGCCTGGCCCCATGTCGTCGATCGACGGCTTGGCGAACAGCGGCTTCTTCACCGGCACGGCGCCGTCGGCGCCCATCTCGTCGAGATGCGGCTTGCGGAAGAGGTTGGGCCGGGCAGCCTTGGCCGCCTCCTCGGCGGCGCGGGCTTCGTCGAGTTGGCGGAAGCGCTCCTGTTCCTCGACCGTACGATGTTTGGCCACGCCCTTGTTGTGCTTGCCCTTTTCGCGGCCCGATGCGGGACTTTGGCTTTCCACCTCGCGCGCCAGCGGATCGTCGGAGATGGCAAGCTCCATCTCGCGCAACCGCTTGATCTCGTCGCGGACGCGCGCGGCCTTCTCGAAGTCGAGATTGGCGGCGGCGTCGCGCATCTGCTTGTCCAGCGCCTCGAGATGGGTTTTCAAATTGTTGCCGATCATGGCGCCGGCATCGTCGGTGAACTGCGAGATGTCGGCGCGGACATGGTCCTTCTCGTAGACCGAGTCGAGGATGTCGGCGATGCGCGACTTGACCGATTCCGGCGTGATGCCGTTGGCGGTGTTCCACTCCATCTGCTTCTCGCGGCGGCGGTTGGTCTCCGCCATCGCCCGCTCCATCGAGCCGGTGATCTGGTCGGCATAGAGGATGACCTTGCCGTCGACGTTGCGGGCGGCGCGGCCGATGGTCTGGATCAGCGAGGTTTCGGAACGCAGGAAGCCTTCCTTGTCGGCATCGAGAATGGCGACGAAGCCGCATTCGGGAATGTCGAGGCCTTCACGCAACAGGTTGATGCCGACCAGCACGTCGAAGGCGCCGAGGCGCAGGTCGCGCAGGATCTCGATGCGTTCCAGCGTGTCGATGTCGGAATGCATGTAGCGGACGCGGATGCCGTTCTCATGCAGGTATTCGGTCAGGTCCTCGGCCATGCGCTTGGTCAGCACGGTGACCAGCGTGCGATAGCCCGCCCGGGTCGTGTCCCGGATCTCGCCGACGACATCGTCGACCTGGCTCTTGGCCGGACGCACCTCGACCGGCGGATCGATCAACCCGGTCGGGCGGATGACCTGCTCGGCGAAGACGCCGCCGGACTGCTCCAGTTCCCAGCCGCCGGGCGTCGCCGAAACGGCCACCGACAGCGGGCGCATGGCGTCCCATTCCTCGAAGCGCAGCGGCCGGTTGTCCATGCAGGAGGGCAGGCGGAAACCGTATTCGGCAAGCGTGGCCTTGCGGCGGAAGTCGCCGCGATACATGCCGCCGATCTGCGGCACGGTGACGTGGCTCTCGTCGATGAAGATCAGCGCATTGTCCGGCACATATTCGAACAAGGTCGGCGGCGGATCGCCCGGCTGGCGGCCGGTGAGATAGCGGGAATAGTTCTCGATGCCGGCGCAGGAACCGGTCGCCTCCAGCATCTCCAAATCGAAGCGCGTGCGCTGTTCGAGCCGCTGCGCTTCCAGAAGACGGCCAGCCTTTTCAAGCTCTTGCAGGCGGTGCTTGAGCTCCTCCTTGATCGACTTGATGGCTTGATTCAAGGTCGGGCGCGGCGTCACATAGTGCGAGTTGGCGTAGATCTTGACGCTCTTCAGTTCGCCGGTCTTCTGCCCGGTCAGCGGATCGAATTCGGTGATCGACTCGATCTCGTCGCCGAACATCGAGATGCGCCAGGCCCGGTCTTCCAGGTGAGCCGGAAAGATCTCGATCGTGTCGCCGCGCACGCGAAACGAGCCGCGCACGAAGTTGATGTCCTGGCGCTTGTATTGCTGGGCGACGAGGTCGGCGAGCAGGGAGCGCTGGTCGAGCCGGTCGCCGACCTGCATCTGGAAGGTCATCGCCGTATAGGTCTCGACCGAGCCGATACCGTAGATGCAGGAGACGGAGGCGACGATGATGACGTCGTCGCGCTCGAGCAGCGAGCGCGTCGCCGAGTGGCGCATGCGGTCGATCTGCTCGTTGATCGAGGATTCCTTCTCGATATAGGTGTCGGTGCGCGGAACGTAGGCTTCCGGCTGGTAATAGTCGTAGTAGGAGACGAAATACTCGACCGCGTTTTCGGGGAAGAATTTCTTGAACTCGGCGTAAAGCTGCGCGGCCAGCGTCTTGTTGGGCGCCAGGATGAGGGCGGGGCGCTGCGTCTCCTCGATCACCTTGGCCATGGTGAAGGTCTTACCCGAGCCGGTGACGCCGAGCAGCACCTGGGTGCGGTCGTTCCGGTCGACGCCTTCGACGAGGTCCTTGATGGCGGTCGGCTGATCGCCGGCCGGCTCGAAATCCGATACCATCTTGATGGCGATGCCGCCTTCCGACTTTTCCGGCCGGGCCGGTCGGTGCGGCGTCCAGAGCTGGCCGTCCTTGTGCAGCGGATTGCCGGATTCGATCAACGCCGACAGTGCCGCGACGGTCGCGGTGACGCTGCTCGAGGAAACCGACTCGGCGTCCTCCAAGCTGATGTCGAGGCCGGCCACCGGGTTGAGGCCGGCAGCCGCGCGTTCCTTCGCCGACGCCGCGCCGCCCATCGAGGTGCCGCGCGCCGTGCGTCCGGGCGCCGAGGAACGTTCGGGTATCTTTTTCGGTGCTTTCGCCTTCGGCTGCTTCTCCGCCTCGCGCTCGATCTGCCCGGCCCAATCGGAGATCGAGCCGGTCAGCGGCGCGCCGGAAAACTCTGCCTGCGGCGCTTCGGCGAAGCCGCCTGGGTTCAGCGGTTCGGCGGCGTCGAGGAATTCGGTCAGCGGGTTGCGCCGCTTCGGCGCGCCGTCTTGCGAAGGCGTCTTCTTGTCAGGATGTCTGGCCATGACCCCGAATATGGGTGGACTCGGCCAAAATGGAAAGGGCCGAGTGATCGGGCGCCGGCCGAGCGCGGACGCTGCTGACAGAAGGCTGTCAGGAGAGACGTCATGACTTGGTGAGCCGGGTATCGTTTACCGCCGACGTTGCGGTCGCGGCAAGCGCCGCGGCGATGCTGCGTGTTGCAGGCCGCTATGGGCCACGAGCGCTATTGGTTGTCGCCACCTCGAGGATTGGGTTCCCGCCAGAGGCGGGGGAGAGGTGTCCGCGAAGCGGACGAAGAGGGGTCTTCGCAGGGCGCTCCCTCTCCGTCTCGGCTTCGCCGAGCCACCTCTCCCCCATTGCATGGGGGGCGCGGAACCCAGTCCTGCCATGTCTCAATTGAACCACAGCGCGAACGTCAAAAAGCCGGCGCCGCCGAACTGGCGCTGGATCTGGTCGAAATCGTCGCTGCTGAGGATCTTGCCGCTTTCGAGATAGGGCGCGATGCCGGGGCCGGTGATCGACAGCACCAGATCGAAGGGTTTCGGCTCGTCGAAGAAGCGCTTCATGTTGATGCCCTTGCCGGTGATGCGGAAATGCGGCAGCAGCACGCGGCCTTCGAGCAGGTCCTCGGCCACCGTCAGCGTGGCGAGCCAGGCCTGCACCTGTTCCTCGCCGACCTCGAGGCCGGTCAGTGGGTTGATGCCCTTCTGCTGTGGTCCCGGCAACCATTCGCGGTCGTTGTCGGTCTCGGCCAGGATTGCTTTCCAGTTCTCGCGCGACAGCCGGATCATCTCCAGCAGGTGGCGGCGCGCGGCCTGCCGGCGTTCCGGCTCGATCACCGGCCAGTTGACGAGATGCACCAACGAGATGAAGTCGGCGAAGCGCCATTCCGAGGCGAACATGTTGCCGCTCATGCCGCCGTCCGGCGGCACCAGTGCGTCCTGTAGCGGCAGTTTTGCCCGCGGGAAGAGCATGTGGAAGGAGCCGTCGAAGGCATTGCGGAAATCATGCGCCAGCCAGAAATCGGCCTGCGCCATCAGGAATTCGGCGTAGCCCTGCAGCCAGAAACCGTCGGCGCGGTCGAAGCGGAAGGTGAGCGAGGGCGCGGTATTGCTCGTGTCGATGCTGCCACGTGAGAGCGACGCCATGATGGCGGCGAAGCTTTCGTCCGGCGCGAGCTCGCCGTCCTCGTTGAGGTCGATGCCGACATGGGTGAGGTCGACGATCATGCCGATGTCGGCGTCGGCCGGCACGGAGCCGAGCGTGGCGGCGGATTTTTCGAGCCGGTCACGGAAAGCGACCAGGATGGCGCGGAATTCCTCGTAAGTCAGCGGTTCGGGGTTGGGATTGTCGGGCACGGGCAGCCGCATCAGCGGCAGCATGAAGGATTTCGGGCTCTCGAACCCGTGGCGATGCAGGCCGCCGGCGAGGAACTCAAGTGCGGTGAAGAATTCGCCGGCGCCGGCCGCATAGGCCGCTGCCGGGTCCTTGGCCGCTGCCGCCTCCAGCGTCGCCTGCGCAGTGTTCCGCTCGGCCACGCTTTTCGCTTCGAACATCGACTTGGCCGCGTCCGGCATCTCCGCCCAGGCGAAGGACGCCGGCAGGAACATCGACAGGGCAATTGCAAACACTGCTTTGAGCGACATCGTCATCGTCCTCCACTGCGCGGGCGCGGTGAGCATACACGTATTTTGGTCAGCCCGAGATATCTGCCGCGGGATCACTCGGCGGCCGGCTTCAACCGGCCCGTCAGACAGTCTACACAGGACAAAACTGGACGTGTCCGTGTCGAATTATCCGCTCTCCTACAAGCTGTCGTGGCTGCCTCGCCTGCTGAGACCGTCGCTTGCCGGCGACCGGAACGGTTTGGCAGCGCCCGCGGCGACGTTGATCGATCCGCAGCCCATGCGGAAGGCACGGGTGGCCTTCGTTGGCGACATTTCGGCGGTCGCCAATCGCGATGCGCCGGAATGCGATCCGGCGATCGCCGCGCTGCTTTCATCCGCCGACCTCGTGGTCGGCAATTGCGAAAGCCCGATCGTCGAACGCCCACATGCGGCAATGGGCACGTGGCTTGGCACGCATCACGCGATGAGCGAGCGTTTCCTGGCGCATGCGCTGAAAAATGCCGGTATCGCGCGCGACAGGCTCGTGCTGTCGCTGGCCAACAATCATGTGCTCGATCAGGGCATAGCCGGTTTCGAGGAAACGCTCGCGGCGCTCAGGCGGCTCGGGATTCGAACCATCGGCACGGTTGCGGGCGGACCGGTCCAGCGTCATGCCGCCGGACCGCTGGCGATCGGCTTTGCCGCCTTCACGCTCTGGCGCAACACGGACGCCGCGCCGTTCGAGGAGCGCATCTCGATGCGTGCGCCCGAATGGCCGCGCGACACTGTTGCCGGCATCGACCTCGCCTGCGCGGTGCCGCACTGGGACTGGGAGTTCCGGCACTTTCCACGGCCGGCGACGCGGGCGTTGGCGAGGCGGCTCCAGGATCGCGGCGCCCGGCTGATCGTCGGACATCACTCCCATGTCGTGCAGCCCGTCGGGCGCATCGGCGGCAGCGTGATCGCCTATGGTCTTGGCGATTTCCTCGGCACTGCCTTTGCCAGGCTGCCTTGGCCGGCACGCGTCGGCTCGATATTCGTCGTCGATGTCAGCGCCGATCCGGCCACGCGCGGCGCGATTGCCGCCTACAAGATGCATTTCTTCATGCGGCTGCGGGCAGGCAGCCATGAGCGGCTGGTGCCGTTCAAGGCCCTGGATGGCGCGCTCAAGCCGCGGGTCGCTGGCCGGCTGGAGACGATTTTTCCCACATCGGAAGCGTAGCCGCCTACCGCCGCGAGCGCAGGCGACTTTGGCGCAAAAGTCGCTATCATGGCCGCATCTCAGCGGCGGCCGGGGGTGGCCATGGAAGCAGCGGATTTCATGCCGAGCGAGGCGGTGATCGCGGGCATCAGGCGCGGCATCGAGGACTATGAGGCGAAACGGGCGTCGGCCCAGCGGCAGGTGCGCTGGCGGGTGCCGGTGTTCGTCGGCTTGGTCGTCTTCTTCGTCGCGCTCATTGCCTGGCTGTTCAACGCCGCCGCCGATCCCCACGAACAGTGGTTCTCGACGCCGCATGTCTTTCTCTACCTTGGCGGCATGGTCGCGGCGATGGTGCTCTATTTCCGGGCGCTGAGGCCGGCGACGCGGCTGCAGCAATCCTTCCGCGACACGCTGCTGCCGCTGATCTTCGGCTTCGTGCGCGATGTGCGCTACCAGCGCGGCGTGCGGCCGAACTCTTTCGACAGGATGCCGCGCGAAACCGTCGGCGCTTTCAACCGGCAGAGCTTCGACGACGTCATTTCCGGGCGCTACGAGGATTTTCCCTTCGAGCTCTACGAGGCGAAGCTCTGGGAGGGTTCCGGCAAAAGCGAGACGACCGCTTTCAAGGGCGTCATCGTCGCCTTCGAGACCATCGAGCCGTTCCCGGGCACGCTGGTCGCGGCGCGCAAGGCCGGCAAAGTGGTGCATTTCTTCCGCGGCATGTTCGCCAGCAAGATGCAGGAGCTGTCCTCCGGCGTCGAAGACCTCGATGCCACCTATGAATTCCGCACCGACAATGTCGAGGCGGCGCGGCCGCTGGTGACCGGCCGGATGGCGCAGGCGCTGACCTGGCTACGCGAGACATGGCCCTACGATCAGGCGCGGGTGGCGCTCAGCGGCAGCGACGGCTTTCTGTTGATGCCGCGATCGAAGAACTTCTTCGAGCTGCCGGATATTGCGCAGCCGATCGATTACACCATTCATGTCGCGCCGATGATCACCGATCTCGGCGCGATGCTGGCAACGGCGGCGCTGGTGCGCAAGATCGGCGCGAGGGACGAGGCGGCCGGGTAAGGTTCAGCAATCGAAGCCGTATGCAGAACGCAGGTTATCCGCCTCTTCCTTCGACATCTTCTTGAGCATAACGCAGACGGTAAGCTGCCGACCTGATGGCCGTTTTTGGTGTAGCCCCAGTCGGAAATATCGTCCCTGGTGAATTCGATGTTCTGGCCGAGGACGACGTTGCGGACGATTTCCGGTTCGTTCGCCAATATGCCGACGAAGCCGGTGTCGGTCCGCTTGAATGGTATGACCCAGAAATGCTCCGTCGCATTGCCGTCGACGATCATCACCTTCAGCTTGAACTTATCGGTTCCCGGCAGCGGAGCATCGGACAAAGCCAGGAATTCATCCAGGCCGGATCGCGCCTTCTCGATTGCCGCGGCCATCTCGGCGTCGTCCGAGGCGATCATCATGGCCTTGTCGTCGCTTTGCGCCCAAGCATGCAAAGGAGCGAGCGCCAGCAGCAAGCATAGCGCGATACGAATGGCAATTGTCATGACACCCCCCGGTCAAGGCCAATATCCTTGCGCATTATTTTCGAGCAATGTGTCGGCTTTATCAATCAGAGAACCGGCCCACGCCAATTGTCATCGGGGAATGATAAGGAAGCGGCTTCGGCTGCCGAAACGAGGCCGCCATCGAACGCGGTGATCAGAACTGCGCGGAGAGGACAGGATATGCGACTGAGATTAGCGGCAGCAGTGCTCGCGGTGATCGTGCTTTGCACCGGACCAACCCGTGCCGACGACCCGAAGGCGTTCAAGCTGACGATCGACGCCGTGACGGTCGACATCGATCCGGGCGAGGATATCGACGTGACGCTGCCCGGCGGCAAGACCAGCAAGGTGCGGATCGACCACAATGATTTCGCGACCTTCTCGGGCGGCACATTCTCCTTCGTCCATCCGAGCACCAATTCGGTCACCAAGACCGATCTTGGCGAAGGCATCGCCCAGTATCTGATGGCATCGGCGCTCGGCACCCTCGTCGTGGTGCAGAAATACGACAAGATGAACCCGGTCTCCCTCAACCAGCTGATGCTGCAGGAGATGACCAAGGAAACGGTCCAGGCGGGTGGACAGCTGACGCAGCGGGCGACGACCCGCAAGCTCGCCGACGGCAAGGAGTTGACGGGCCTCAAGGCCACCGTGAAGACGCGCACCGACAGTGCGGATTTCGAGATCGTCGGCTTCGGCACCGTCGATCAGGGGCTGCTCTTCATCACGCGCATCGGCGACCAGGACAACGCCACCGAACAGCCGCTGATCGACAAGTTCTGGGAGACCTTGAAGATTAAGCTGTAGGGCGCGTGACGATGTTCAGGTGAGGCCGGCTTAACTCGAGTCTCGACACGCCTTGTTGGACAGGCTCACAGCCCGGTCAGACCGGCCAGCCAGTTCGCCGAGCGCTTCGCCGCGTCCACCGTTGCGCCGGCGGCGCGGCTGAGATCGGTCTTGACCACGGCATAGCCGGCCGTGGTGCGGTAGAGCACGGCGCGTCCGCCATCGACCGACCCGTCGAAGGCCACGGGTTTCGCGGCCTCCGTTTCGCTGGCGGTCACCGTTCCACCGACCGGGGCGCTGGGGCGATGGTCCAGCTCGGGCGGCAGCGGGGCGATGGTTTCGACGACGCGGTTCCTGGGCTTCAGATCCGGCCTGGAGGCTTTCGCGGCAAGCTCGGACGACGAGGCCGAGCCCTTGACGCGGCAGATGCCTGAAACCAGCGGATAGTTGAAATTGCGCTGGTGCAGCATCTGGCTCTTCATCGCCGCCTCGCAGTCGGCGATCGTCGACCATTTGGCCGGCGTCTCGCCGATATATTCGCACAGCTTGGCGTCGCAGTCGCAGCCGACAATGGTCATGGCGACAAGGGCGGTCTTGATCACGGTCTTGTCCCTTCGAATTGCCTCCCAATCCCCAATCGCATCAACAAGGCGGGATTTGGCCGCGATTGTGAAATGTGGATGACGGGACGTTTCCGAAGGTTGCTCAGCCGGCCACTGTGACCGAAATGCCTCAGTCGTCGGCGTAAACATGTTCCAATTTGGCACCGGCCTTGGCCAGAGCCGGCAGGACCAAATGCAGCTTGCGCACGGCGACGGTCAGCGCGATGCGGCGCGTGTCGGGCGATACCGGGATCGGCTGGTTGAACAGGATGCGCGAGCCCTCGGGAGCGGTGATCTCCGCGCCCGCGGTCACCGTGATCATGATCTCGTCGTTGCCGCCGATCTCGACGAAGGAGATGCCCTTGTCGATGAGGCGCGGCAGCATCGCGGTAAAGGCCTGCGAGCGGCTGGTGACGAAGATGGTGCCGTCGCCGCCGAGATCGCGCTCGAGGAGCGTGTCCGGCTCGTTGCGCGCCGCCTCGCCGACCGGGCCCTTGGCCCAGACATGGATATCGGGCGGGCTCGGGTCGCCGGCGCCGGCCAAGGCCGATTTGCCGAGATCGGCGCCCCATTGCTTGACCGTGTCGGCCAGGCCGAAGGCGAGCTTGCGTTCGCTGGTGCGGATGGAGTCGTCGCCGGCTGCCGGCTCGACCGCAAACAAGCCGGCGCGCTTTTCGGCATAAGGAAAATCGGTCCAGGGTCCGGTGTCGAGAAAGGCGGCGTAGTCGGCGGCGACCCTGGCCTGGTAGATGTCGGCCGCGACGCGCTTGCCGGCGGTTGCCTCGGTCACCCGGCCGACCGTGTTCTCGTAGGCCCACTGGGTGGCGTAGTCGATCGTCAGGCCGGTGCCGATGAGCGTCGGCACGACGTAATCGAGGATGTCGATGCCGCGAGTGGAAGTCACACGGATGATCGTTGCGTAGTCCTGCCAGCAATGGCCGACATAGGCCCAATAGGGAAAGCCGCTCGGCTGATCCTTACCGACAAAGGCAGCGTAGTCGTGCGCAGCATGGACGGCCGCCCATTTCGGATAAGCGAGCCATGCCGCCTGCTCAGGCACCTGATAATCCCGTGTCGCCTGTCTCACCTTCGCGGCGAGCTGTGCCGGCGGAGCATGCTCGGCGATGCCGGGCAGTGGGGTCTTGTCGAGCGCCGGGGTGGTGAGAAAGCCGTAGGCCAGTCCCAGAACCGGGATCAGTACCACGAGAACGATCAGCCAGAGGATTGTCTTGATGAGCCGTCTCAGCCAGCGCAGCAGGAACATGTCAGGCCGCGCCTGGATCGAGGGGCCGGCATATCGGCATGCAAAGACCGGCACGGTCGGCGAAGATGCCGGCGACGGCAAGCTTGCGGATCAGCGGCATGAAGCATCCCCCTTCACGTCACGCTGAACGTTAGCCGATTTTAGCGCGGGGAACAGCCCGGTTGGGCAACAAAGGCGAAAGAGGTTCCCGGCGCGGGCGAGCCTCGCGCACCACTCGCCTGCCTGATGGCGCACGGCAGCGATCGGTGGGAAAGCTGTCCCAAAAAGACAGTTGGCGCTGGGATTTCTCCCAGCGCCTCCCTGTCAGATCAGGAACCGGTTGAGGCAGCAACTTCCGTAAAGTCGTCGCGCCAGGCCAGCCTTGATTTTGACGGTCCTGCCAGTCGCCACCCGAGGGCAGCTCCCGTTCCAGACCACGCCGATCTCCACCCTTGCGGGCTTCGCCCAGCGTGCCATCGAAGGTTTTTCCCGGCCTTCATGGCAGCATCGGTCCGCCGTCGGCGTTGGCACGCTTTCCGCGGCACCCGTAGGTCTCGGCATCCGTCCCTCCAACAGGCAAGCCTGCTCTCGTTCTGGGCCGTACGGGCCTCAGGAAATCCGCCTTGCGCTTTTGCCTTTCGGCTGGGGCGTTCAGTGGCCGCCTGAGATGGGTTCAACGTACGCCGGGTAAGGGGTTTGGGGAATGCCGGTGAGCCTGTGGATAGCGGGATTATCGGGGACCAATGGCAAAAGCCTCGGAATCCGCCGGCCGAACCCCTTAGACAGCCTGCCCCGCTTTTTTAGCAACCTTGGATGTTGGAGCCTTGCTCCGCCGCCCGGTCCGCGTTTCAATGCCGGCAAAAGAGTTTGGTCGCCAGAGCGGGTGCCGCCGCGTATTTGCGACGAGCCTCGGGGGAGGTCGGCTTGAAGGTCGGGGTGGTTCTCAATCCGATTGCCGGAGGCGGCAGGCTCAAGCGTCATTGGGCGGAGGCGGCGGCCTCGCTCAAGACGAATTTCGGCGATTTCGACCTGCGCGAGACGCAAGGCGGCGGCGACGCCGAGCGGCTGGCGATCGACCTTGCCGCCGGCGGATGCGACCTGGTGATCGCGGCCGGCGGCGACGGCACCGCCAGCGAGGTGGCCGACGGGCTGCTGCAGGCGCGGCAGGAGACCGGCCGCGAAAGCGCGCTTGGGCTCCTGCCGTGCGGCACCGGCATCGACTTCGCGCGCGGGCTTGGCCTGCCGCGCGGTATCGATGCGACACTGAAGCGGATCGCCGAGGCCGAGGGCCGCAAGATCGACGCCGGACGCATTTGCTACATCGACGACCATGGTGCGCTGGCCAGCCGCCATTTCATCAACATCGCCAGCCTCGGCCTGTCCGGCGCGACGGATCGCGCCGTCAATGCCGACAAGCGCAAGGGCAGGGCCTCGGCCAAGGCGCTGTTCTTCTGGCGCACGGTGCTCGAGTTCGTCCGCTACCGCTTCCAGGATGTCCGGATCACTATCGACGACGGCGAGCCGGTCGAGGCGCGCATGGCGCTGGTGGCCGTGGCCAACGGCAAATTCTTCGGCGGCGGCATGATGATCGCGCCGGACGCCGAGCTCGCCGACGGCCAGTTCGACATCGTCATCCTGCGCGCCGCCGGCAAGCTCGGCCTGATAAGGGACATCCGCCTGCTCTATGGCGGCCGGCATCGCAATCATCCGTCGATCACCATCCTGCGTGGCCGCAAGGTGCTGGTCGAGCCGCTCGGCGATATCGAGAAGAATAGCGCGCTGGTCGACATAGACGGCGAGTCGCCAGGCCGGATTCCAGCGACCTTCGAGATCCTGCCCGGTGCGCTGACGCTGAGAGGTTGAATCAACTGGCTGAGAGGCTGATTCAATGTTTGTGGTCAGGCGATTGAAATGGCTGGCTAAATTTTTGCCGGATTACAGTTCCAGCTTGGCTGGGAAGCCCGGCGCGCGAAGCTCCGTGCCGACCGCGTCTTCCAGCAGCTTGACGATCTTGGTCGACCAGGCATCGCCGCCATAGGCGCGCTTGCCCTCCTCGAAGATCGCGTTGACGCGTGACGCGAGATCGAGAGGCGCGCCGAAATCCCTGCCCATCGCGAGCGCGAAGCCGAGGTCCTTCAGCGCCAGGTCCATGGTGAAGCCGATGTCGTAGGAACCGTTCAGAATGAGCTGGCTCTCGGTCTCGTGGACGAAGCTGTTGCCGGAAGAGGCGGCGATGGCGTGATAGGCCTGGGCGAGGTCGAGCCCGCCCCGTTTGGCCAGCATCAGCGCCTCACCCGCGGCGACCAGATGGATGAAGGCCAGCATGTTGGTGATCACCTTGATCACCGCCGCCGAGCCGACCGGTCCCATCAGGAACGACTTCGCGCACATCGCCTCGATGGCCGGGCGATGGCGTTCGTAGAGCGCGGCGTCGCCGCCGACGAGCGCGGTGATCCTGCCCGCCGCCGCCAGATGCACGCCGCCGGTCACCGGGCATTCGAGCGTCTCGATGCCTTTTTTCGACGCAAGGGCGGCGAGCCGCAGGATCTCGTCGCGGCCATTGGTCGACATCTCGATCCAGGTGCCGCCGGCGGGCAGGCCCTGGAGCAATCCGTCGGGGCCGGCGAGCACCGCTTCACTGACCTTCGGCGAGGGCAGGCAGGTGATCGCATTGCCGGCACGGGCGGCCTCGGCGGGGCTCGCCGCCGCCGTGGCGCCGAGCGCGACGAGACGCTCGACCGCCGCCGGGTCGCGGTCGAAGACCGTGACGGCAAAGCCGTTGCGCCGCAGGCTGGCGGCAAGGTTGCCGCCAAGATGGCCAAGGCCGATGAAGGCGTAAGCGAGGCGCGCGGTCACGGCATCAGCGGCGTCTGCATCATCTGCAGATGCAGGTCCTTGCCGCTATAGGGATGGGCGTCGCAGACCTCCTCGTTGAGCTCGACGCCGAGGCCAGGCTCCTTCGACGGGATGACGTTGCCGTCCTGCCATTCGATCTTCTTCTTGAGCAGTTTTTCGTGGAAACCGTCCCACTGCCTGAGCGATTCCAGGATGAGGAAGTTGGGCAGCGTGACGGCAAGCTGGATGTTGGCTGCGCCGACGATCGGGCCGCAATAGCAGTGCGGCGCCACCTGGATGTGGTAGGCCTCGGCCATGGCGGCGATCTTCTTGGTCTCCAGAATGCCGCCGGAGCGGCCGAGATCGGGCTGCAGGATGGTGGCGGCGCGGTTCTCGATGACGCGGGCAAACTCGAACTTGGTCGTCAGCCGTTCGCCGGTGGCGATCGGAATGGACGTGCCGCGGGCGACTTGCGCCATTACCTCGGGCATGTCCGGCGGCACCGGCTCCTCGAACCAAAGCGGATCGTAGGGCTCGATGGCGCGCGCCATGCGCAGCGCGCCCGATGCGGTGAACTGGCCATGCGTGCCGAACAGGATGTCGGCGCGCGTGCCGACCGCCTCGCGGATCGCCTTGATCATGCGCGCCGACAGATCGATGTCGATCAGGCGCGGCTGGTGGCCGTCATAGGCGGTGTAGGGTCCGGCCGGGTCGAGCTTCACGGCGTTGAAGCCCTGCTCGACATATTCGAGCGCGCAGGCGGCGGCCATGTCGGGGTCGTTGTAGACGTTCCTGCCGCGTGCATCCTCCGAATGGACGCTGCCGGTGTGCGGATAGAGATAGGTGTAGGAGCGCAGCGTCTCATGCACCTGGCCGCCGAGCAGCTTGTAGACCGGCTTGCCGGCCTCCTTGCCGACGATGTCCCAGCAGGCCATTTCGAGCGCCGAGAAGCAGCCCATGCCGGAGACGTCGGGGCGCTGGGTGAAGCCGGACGAATAGGCGCGGCGGAAGAAATTCTCGATGTCGTGCGGATCGCGGCCGACGAGATAGCGTTCGGCCATGTCCTCGATCATCCTTGCGGTGACGTGCGCGGAGAAGGTCGCGTTGTAGGCTTCGCCATAGCCGACCACGCCGCCATCGGTGGTGAGCTTGACGAAGATGAAATACTTGCCGCCGATGCCGGGCGGCGGGTTGCCGACAACCCAGGTCTTCACATCAGTGATCTTCATGTGTGGTCCTCCAGAACCAGGTCGGCGCCTTTCCATCCGGTCAGGATCGAGGCGGCGTTGGTGTTGCCCGTGATGTTGTCGGGGAAGATTGAAGCGTCGATGACGCGCAAGCCGTACAGCCCGTGAACCCTCAGCCGCGGATCGACCACGGCGCGCGACGCGTCCGGCCCCATGCGGCAGGTCGAGACCGGGTGATAGACGGTGCCCGAGCGCTTCCTGAAATCCTGGATCAGGTCGGCGTCCGACTGTATCGAGGGGCCGGGCAGAACCTCTTCCTCGATGATCTCGGCCATGGCCGGCATCGCGGCGATCCTGCGCACGAACTTCACCGCCGCCAGCATCTCGTCGACATCGGCATTGGTCGAATAGGCGTTGGGGGTGATCCTCGGATAGTCGCGCGGATTGTTCGAGCGGATCATGATCTCGCCGCGGCTCGATGGCCGGCAGTTGGACAGGCCGATCGAGAAGCCCGGCCAGGGGTCGGGCGTCAGGATAGGACGCTCGCCGCTCTTCGGGATGACGGTCGAGAAGGCCTGGAAATAGAGCTGCATGTTCGGCCGCGTCATCGACGGGTCGGTGCGGAAGAAGCCGCCGGCATTGTTCATCGACAGCGACAGCGGACCAGAGCGCAACAGGATGTACTGCATGCCGACGAGCAGCTTGCCCCACCACGGCCGCAGGATCTGGTTGAGCGTCGGCAGCTTGCCTTTAAAAGTGTAGTTGATGCCGACATGATCCTGCAGATTGGCGCCGACATTGTCGTTGGCGTGGACGACCGGGATGCCGAGATCGCCGAGCAGTGCCGCGGGGCCAATGCCGGACATTTGCAGGAGTTGCGGCGAGTTGACCGCGCCGCCCGAAAGGATCACCTCTCGGCCGGCGCGCGCGGTCTTCTTCTCGCCGTTCTGCTCATATTCGACGCCGACGGCGCGCTTGCCCTCGAACAGGATCTTCGTCGCCAGGGCATTGGTCTCGACGCGGACGTTGCCGCGTTTCATCGCCGGCCGCAGGAAGGCGCGGGCGGCGGACATACGGCGGCCGTTCTTCGTCGTGATCTGGTAGACGCCGACGCCTTCCTGGGAGGCGCCGTTGAAGTCCGGATTGAGCGGCAGCCCGGCCTGCTGGCCGGCGGCAAGATAGCGCTTGGTCAGCGGGTGCACCGCGTCGGTGCAGTCGGTGATGTGCAAGGGGCCGCCGACGCCGCGCCACTGGTCGGCCCCGGCCGCATTGTCCTCCATCGCCTTGAAGGAGGGCAGAAGATCGTCATAGGCCCAGCCGGGATTGCCGGCGGCGGCCCAGGCGTCGAAATCCTCGCGCGCGCCGCGGATGAAAACCATGGCGTTGATCGAGCTCGAGCCGCCGAGCAGCTTGCCCCGCGGCCAATGATCGGCATTGCCGGCGAGGCCGGGATCCGGCTCGGTCTTGTAGTTCCAGTTGACGGCCGGGTCGAAGAAGGTCTTGCCGTAGCCGAGCGGCATCTGGACATAGAACCTTTGATCGGTTCCGCCGGCCTCCAGCACGAGTACCGAGAAACGGCCCGACGCCGACAGCCTGTCGGCAACGACCGAACCGGCCGAACCGGAGCCGACGACGATGAAATCATAAGTCTGCATGGTGGAAAGGCGGGCTCCGCAATGTCGGGCTTACCCTAGACATTGCCGGCTTGCGGCGTCGCCGTGGCTTCCGGCATGGCTTGTGAAAAAAGCGACCGGCGACGTGGCGCACATTTCGCTTTCAGCAGAGCTTGCGACATGGCAGTCGCATTGCTACGCAACAGCAACTGACCTCCAAGGATTTCGCCATGGTGCATTACGCGGACGGAAAACCCCTCGGCGATCTCACTTTGAGGACGCTCGCCATGCCCTCCGACGCCAATGCCGCCGGCGACATCTTCGGCGGTTGGGTGATGGCGCAGATGGACCTTGCCTGTGGCATCCGCGCCGCCGAGCGTGCCAAGGGCCGCGTGGTCACCGCCGCGGTCAAGGAGATGTC
This sequence comes from Mesorhizobium sp. CNPSo 4661, assembly GCF_057784215.1. Lineage (NCBI taxonomy): Bacteria > Pseudomonadati > Pseudomonadota > Alphaproteobacteria > Hyphomicrobiales > Phyllobacteriaceae > Mesorhizobium > Mesorhizobium sp. CNPSo 4661. Next base: position 264,005 of record NZ_JBWGIO010000006.1, read on the forward strand.
CTTCGCCAAGGCGATGAAGATCGGCGATACGCTGTGCATCTACACCCATGTCGAGCGCGTCGGCCGCACCTCGATGGTGCTCAAGGTCGAGGCCTGGGCGCAGCGCTATCTTTCCGACCTGATGGAGAAGGTCACCCATGCCGATTTCGTCATGGTGGCGCTCGACGGCGAAGGCAAGCCGAAGCCGGTTCCGGCCGAGAGCTGACGGGATACCGATTCTCCCAGGCTGGCCGTTTTGTAACAACGCCCGCGCGGGAGATGCGCTTCGCGACATCCAATGGTTGCCTTCGCGCCCCAGTTTGTGGGCGCGGGGGGAAAGACAATGCGTCAACATATGCTGAACGGCTGGCTCGTGGCAGCCCTTATTGCTCTGGTCTGCCTGCTCGGCATAACGGCCTATATGGAGGTCAGGAAAGACCTTCCACGCGTCGCCTGCATGCCGGATCACGCGGTAGCCGGCAAGAGGACCGCACAATCGGAAAGCTGCTCGACAGCGTGCTGCGGCGGCACCGCTCCAAACGCCTGGTCGGTGGCCGGCTAAAGACGGTCATCCTTGTCGAGGCGGTTGCGCGCAGACGCCGGCGAGGCTGGCGGCGTGGCCGCGGCGGATCCGATCAAAGCCGAACGCGAGACAGGGCCGGCGCCCAGCCGCACGGTTCATCCAATGGTTCAGAAACCATTGAACTACAAGGGTTTCAGGCCTGCTGGCTGTCGAATTTCGCGCGCGCTTCGCGGACCCGATTGGTGTTCTTGCGCGCCCATTCGCCGAGCGCGCCGACCGGCACGAGCAGTTCGTGGCCGAGCTCTGTCAGCTCGTAATCGACACGCGGCGGAATGGTCGGAAACACTTTTCGCGTCACGAAGCCATCACGTTCAAGACCGCGCAAGGTGGTGGTCAGCATCTTCTGCGAAATGCCGCCGACGGCGGCGCGCAATTCGTTGAAGCGCAACGCCCCGTCGCCCAGCTTGCCGACGACGAGGACGGTCCATTTGTCGCCGACCCGTTGCAGGATCTCCGACACGGCACGGCAGTCCTCGGTGATGTGCGGGTGCCTCAGTAACAAAAACGTGCCTCCTTGCGCGCCGATTTGTCAGTATCACATATAGCGCCGGTATCCAAACGATACCAGAAATTCCCGCAAGGAGAGCCCCTTATGTCCAAGCCCAAAATCGCCATTGTCGTCGGTTCGACGCGCGCCGCCCGCTTCGCCGACGTGCCGACGCAGTGGATCGCCAAGATCGCCAAGTCGCACGCCGATATCGACGTCGAGATCGTCGATCTGCGCGACTGGCCGCTGCCCTTCTTCGACGAGGTCGCTTCCTCCGCCTGGGCGCCGTCGCAGAACGAAGTGGCGCAGCGCTGGCAGAAGAAGGTCGCCGAGTTCGACGGCTTCATCTTCACCGCCGCCGAATACAATCACGCTCCGACCGGTGTCCTGAAGAACGCCATCGATTACGCCGCCAATGAATGGAACAAGAAGCCGGCTGGTTTCGTCGGCTACGGCTCGGTCGGCGGCGCGCGCGCGGTCGAACAGCTTCGCCTGATCGCCGTCGAGCTGCAGATGGCGCCGGTCAAGTCGGCCGTTCATATCGCCTGGGGCGATTTCCTTGCGGTGCGCCAGGGCGAGAAGAAGCTCGAGGACCTCGAGCACCTGAACCAGTCGGCCGCAGCACTCGTCAACGACGTCGCGTGGTGGGCCAAGGTGCTGAAGGCGGCCCGCGCCGCCGACGCGATCGCCGGCGAAGCCCAGGCCGCCTAAACGGTCGATAGAGTTTATCCTCCCAGTGGAAAAGGGGCGGCGCCAGCACCGCCCCTTTTCAATTTGCGAACCAAGCTGCCTGCCTTGCTTGGTCCCGGCCACGTTTTGGCGGTCACTTGACCGCCCGGGACGGCGCGTTAGATGCAGGCCCGAATCCGCCGAAGACGATATAGTCGTGGAGGAGCGAAATGCCTTGGCTTGGCAGATGGCGTAATCAATATGGGTCCGTCCTCGACATAACCGGCGAGGACGGCGGCTGGATCGAAGGCACGTTTCGCACGGCGCTCGAAGACAGCAGCTTCTATGGACAAACGGTGCCGATACTCGGCATCGCACATGGCGATGTGATTGGAGTGACTGCCGCCGGCGAGGGTACGGCCGGCCCCGCCGCGGTGAGCTACACCGGCATATTGCGGGACGGCAAACTGGAGACGATGTGGCTGACGGTGGCGGGCAGCACCATCACCGGCAAGGAGGGCGAAACCGCTTCCCGCAAGCAAGTAGGAACCTGGCGCGCCTTCGGCACCAGCCTCGACACCTTCGTCCGAGAATAGCCAAACAGCCAGCATGCACTAAGCGCCGTCCTCGCGCTCCACTATCGCGCGATCGTTGTTGGCGATCAGTTCGCGCCTTCTGCGGCATGTACATGCCGAAATTTGCGTGATGTCTACGCCAAGCCTTTTGATCGCCAGAAATGGCGCCATCGTCCGCAGCGTATGGTTGACCAAGCCGTCTCTCCGCTGACTCAATCTACGCGATGAAACCTCATGCTTCTCTCCGGCAGGCCCGGAGGCGCCGCTCACGACTCTGTGTCGGCCCAGATCCCAAGTCGCGCTGTTTGGTGACTTGCATTATGCAACTAACTAGGCTAGTTGTGACTTGCATCTTGATAGTGAGTCACGAAAATGGTTGCCAGGACAAGCTTCGAAACGCGCCCATGCCCCATAGCCCGCAGCCTCGACGAGGTTGGCGAATGGTGGAGCATCCTGTTGCTGCGCGACGCCTTCCAGGGCCTGACGCGCTTCGACCAATTCCAGAAGAGCCTGGATATCGCCCCCAACATCCTGACGCGGCGGCTAAACAGCCTGGTCGAGCGCGGGCTGTTCGAGAAACGCGCCTACTGCGAGCGGCCGCTTCGTTATGAATATGTGCTGACGGCCAAGGCCCGCGATTTCCGGCCGGTGCTGCTTACGCTGCTTGCCTGGGGCAACAGGCATCTGGCGCCCGAAGGTCCGAGCCTTGTCGTGGTCGACACGGCGGATGGGCGCTGGGCCGATCCCGTTCTGGTCGACCGGGAGACCGGCAGGGAGCTCGACGGCGGTGGCTTCACCATGGCGACAGGACCCAAGGCGAGCGACCGCATGCGGCAGCGCTACCGCTTCAGCAGCGAGGGCTCGGGCCTGCCGCTTGTGGAGAACGCTGCTGGCGGCGAGGAAGAGGCGAGAAGCAGATGAACAAGGCTCTTTCCCCGGCCGAATTGCAGGCCTCCGTCGTTGATGTCCCGAAGCCGGCCAGGAAGCGGCGCAAGCCGGTGCTGCTCGGCGCAGCGCTGATCGCGATCGCTGCCGCCGGATGGTACGGCGCCCAGTGGTGGCAGGCCAACCGCTTCCTGGTGACGACCGACGATGCCTATGTCGGCGGCAACGTCACGCCGCTCGCGCCGCGGGTCGCCGGGCATATCGACCAGGTGCTCGTCGAGGACAACCAGCATGTCAACGCCGGCCAGCCGGTCATCCGCATCGACGACAGGCCGTTCAAGGCGGCGCTGGAACGCGCGCAGGCATCGGTGCAGCAGAAGCAGTCGGCGCTCGACAACCTGCGCGCCCAGGTCTCGCTGCAGAACTCGCTGATCGAGCAGGCCAGCGCCGATCTCGAGGCCAAGAGCGCCGCCGCCGCGTTCACTGCGCAGGATGCCAAGCGCTACGCGGTGCTTGCCAGCGCCAGGACCGGCTCGCAGCAGGATGCCCAGAAGAGCGCCGCGGCCGACGGCCAGGCGCAGGCATCCGTCGCCGCCGCGCGGGCCGCGCTCGCCGCATCCAGACAACAGCTCGATGTCCTCAGCACCCAGATTTCGGAAGCGACCGCGGAAGTCGCGGCCGCCAGGGCGGATCTCGACACCGCTCAGCTCGACCTCGGCTTCACCGAAATCCGCTCGCCGATCGACGGCATCGTCGGCAACAGGCTGGCGCGGGTGGGCAGCTATGTCTCTCCCGGCAGCTATCTGCTGACCATCGTTCCTGCATCGGGCCTGTGGGTCGACGCCAATTTCAAGGAAGACCAGTTGCGCGCGATGACCGACGGACAGGCCGCCACCGTCTATGCCGATGTCGCGCCCGACCAACCGCTCAAGGGCCGCGTCACCAGCCTTGGGCCGGCCACGGGAGCGATCTTCAGCGTGATCCCGCCGCAGAATGCGACGGGCAACTTCACCAAGATCGTCCAGCGGGTGCCGGTCAGGATCACGATCGACGCCGACCAGGCGGCCAAGGTCGCGCTGCGGCCAGGCCTGTCGACTGTCGTCACCGTCGACACCGGATCGCATTGACGGCGCCATGTCAGCGCCGGCCGCCCCGCAATCCTTCTTCGCCAGCATCCTGCCGTTCATGGTGATGTGCGTGGGGATGTTCATCGCGCTGCTCGACATCCAGATCGTCGCCTCCTCGCTGCAGGATATCGGCGGCGGGCTGTCGGCCGCCCAGGACCAGATCGGCTGGGTCCAGACCTCCTATCTGGTGGCGGAGATCATCGTCATCCCGCTGTCGGGCTGGCTCACCCGCGTCTTCTCGACGAGATGGCTTTTCACCATCTCGGCGGCCGGCTTCACGCTGGCCAGCATGCTGTGCGGTTTCGCTTGGAACATCGAAAGCATGATCGTGTTCCGGGCGCTGCAAGGGCTGCTCGGCGCTTCGATGATCCCGACGGTATTCACCTCGTCCTTCCACTATTTCCAGGGCCCGAGGCGCGTCTATGCCGCGGCGGTCGTCGGCAGCATCGCCTCGATCGCGCCGACGCTCGGCCCCGTCATCGGCGGCTGGATCACCGACACCTTGAACTGGCACTGGCTGTTCTATGTGAACGTCGTTCCCGGCGCGATCATCACGGTCCTGGTCGCGCTGCTGGTCAGGATCGACAAGGCCGATCCGTCCTTGCTGAAGGGCGCGGACTATATCGGCATGGCGCTAATGGCGGTCAGTCTCGGCACGGCGGAATACGTCCTGGAGGAGGGTTCGCGCTGGAACTGGTTCGACGACGCCACGATCCGCAACGGCGCCGTCGTCGCCGTGGTGACGCTGGTTCTGTTCGTCGTGCGCAGCCTGACCTATGCGCAGCCGGTGGTCGACTCCGCGCCTTCGGCAACCGCAACTTCGCCATCGGCTGCTTCCTGTCCTTCATCACCGGCATCGGCATCTTCGCCACGATCTACCTGACGCCGCTGTTCCTCGGCTATGTGCGCGGCTACAACGCGCTCGAAACCGGACTGGCGGTGTTTTCCACCGGCGTCGCCTCGATGGTGGGCGTCCCGGTCTACATCTTCCTCGCCAAGCGCTTCGACACGCGCTGGCTGATGATGTTCGGGCTGGCGTCCTTCGGCGCGTCGATGTGGAGTTTCAGCGCCATCACCAGCCAGTGGGGCTCCGCCGAGCTCCTCATCCCGCAGCTGTTCCGCGGCTTCCCGCAGGTCTTTGCCGTGGCGCCCAGCGTCAATCTCGGGCTCGGCAGCCTGCCGCCGGACCGGCTGAAATATGCCAGCGGGCTGTTCAACACGATGCGCAATCTCGGCGGCGCGGTCGGCATCGCCATTTGCGGTGCGATCCTCAACAACCGGACCAACTTCCATTTCCTGACGATCGCTTCGCACCTGACGCCGCAGAACGAAGCCGCCATGCGCATGGTCGACACCGTGGCGCAGCGCTATGGACAGTTGCCCGGCGCCATCGACGACGGCCACGCCGCCGCGCTGAAGCAGCTTTGGCAGCTCGCCTATCGCGAGGCCTCGACGATGGCCTATGCCGATGCGTTCCTGGTCATCATGGTTGCGTTCGTCATCGCCACGGCGCTGGTTCCGTTCCTGCGCAACGTGACGCCGAAGGCGCCGCCGCCGGACGCGCATTGAGGCCGCCGTTGCGATAAGGTGTGGATCGGCATTGCTGTGCTTGCACCTACAGCCAGCCGCCCGAAAATCCGGCCCGCCGCAGGCCCGTGGCTATAGCCGGCACGCCGCGCATCAGTCGCCACAGGAAGTCCGACCGGTAATTCTCGATCATCAGCGCGATCGGCCCCTGGTTGATGCCGACATGGTCCGGCGAGACCCAGCCGCAGGGCCGGCCGCCGGCGTCGGCAATCGTCGGGTTGAAGCTTGCGGTGAAGCCGTAGGGATTGCCGTCATGCAGGTCGATCTCGTGGAAGTAGCGCAGCGTCGGTAGCACGATCTCCGGCGCAAAAGGCAGTGATGCGATCGCCGCCCAGGGCGACAGCGTGCCGTCATCGGGACCGAAAGGCGCGCCGCGCGCCAGGTAAGTGAAGAAGCGGCGCCCGCCGGCCCGGCTCTGTTGCGGGCCCGGCCCGTCGCTGGCCGTGATGCCCCAGCAATTCTCGCCGTAGCCGACGAAGCCCTTGGGGTTGCGGATGGCATAGTCGCGCTGCAGAAAGGTCGCCTGGCGGCTGTTCTCGAAATAGTCGCTGCCGACATTGCGCATGAAGGCGTCGCGAATGCCGCGAAAATCGATCCAGATATGCGAGAACTGGTGGATGAAGAGTGGACCGGCATAGGCTAGGTCCCGGCCGTAGATCTTCTTCCATTTGTAGCTCGACAGCCAGGCGGCGTAGCTTTCGGGCGGCAGCGGAAAAGTCGGCGAGCCGAGGCCCAGCATGTAGAGGATCAGCGCCTCGTCATAGCCTTCCCAACGGTAGCGCAGGAAGCCTTTTTCGGGCCGCCAGCCATGGGTGACGGTGGCGCCGCCATTGAGCGCCCAGCTCCAGTCGGCGCGGCGGTAGAGCGCATCGGCGAGCCGGCGGATCTCCAATTCGAACTCGTCGTCGGCATCGAAATAGGCGCCAGCCGTCAGGGCACCCGCAAGCAGAAGCGCGGTATCGATGGTGGACAATTCGCAGTTCCAGACGCGGCGTCCGGTCCGCATGTCGAGGAAGTGATAATAAAAACCCTTGTAGCCGGTGACGTCGGGCTCCGGCCCGTGCGGCGCGTTCCAGAAGAAGCGAAGCGTGGCGAGCGTCCGCTCGACCGCGGCAGAGCGCGTCATGAAACCGCGCTCGACGCCGACCGGGTAGGACGACAAAGCAAGGCCGACGGCGGCTATGCTGGCCGGCGATGCGGCGGTGTTGCGGTCGGCGACCAGGCCGTTGACCGGGTTCGCCTCCTTCAGAAAATAGTCGAAGGACAGGCGCTGGATGTCCGAAAGAAGCTCGTCGTTCAGCGCGTGGTCGCTCGATGCATCCATGGTTGCCGATATAGACGCTTTTGCAGCGCTTCAAAGCTTTCTGGCCAGTCAATCCTAAGTGAGGAAAGCGAGGCTTGACGGCGGCGTCAACCGCCCCATGCCAAGTCGAGCATTGCCGGATGGTCAGCGCGCCACCGGGCGATGGCCGTCGGGCAGGCGGGTGGCGATCAGCTTGTCGATGCGGCGGCCATCGAGGTCGACCACCTCGAAACGCCAGCCTTGCGCGTCGACGCATTCGCCGGTGGTCGGCAGATGATGCAGATGCGACAGCACATAGCCGGCGACAGTCTCGTAGTCGCGGTTCTCCGGCAGGTCGATGCCCAGCACCTCCGCCATCTCGTCGGCCTGCATGTAACCGGCAAGCAGCCAGGAGCCGTCATCGCGCTTGACGGCGTTTTCTTCCTCGCCGGCCTCGAGGTCGGAGCGGAAGACGCCGGTGATGGCTTCGAGGATATCGGCCGGCGTGACGATGCCTTCGAAATGGCCGTATTCGTCATGGACCAGCGCCATCGGCACGTCCGATTCCCTGAGCTTCTGCAGCACGTCGAGCGCGTCGGCCTGGTCATGCACGATGGGGGCGACGCGCACATGCTGGCGCGGATCCAGCACCCTGCCGGCGAGAAGGGCGGCCAGCACGTCGCGCGTCTGGATGACGCCGACCATGGCGTCGACATTGCCGTCGCCGACGGGCAGGCGCGAGTGCTGGGTATCCATCAAAAGCTTTCGAACCGTGGCTTCGTCGGACTGCAGGTTCAGCCAGTCGACCTCGGTGCGCGGCGTCATGACGGCGCGCACGGCGCGGTCGCCGAGGCGCATGACGCCGGCGATCATGCGCCGCTCGTCGGATTCGATGGTGCCGTGATGCTCGGCCTCGGCGACAAGCATCTTGATCTCCTCGTCGGTGACCTTCTCTTCCGCTTCGCCGGCCTGGCCGAGCAGCCACAGAACGGCACGGCCGGAGAGGTCGAGCAGGAAGACGAGCGGCGCCGAGATGGTTGCGAGGATGGTCATTGCCGGCGCGGCCCTGACCGCGACGCGTTCCGGGTCCTTGAGCGCGATCTGCTTCGGCACCAGCTCGCCGACGATCAGCGAGGCATAGGTGATGATGGCGACGACAATGCCGACGCCGACGGGGTCGGCGATGTTTTCGCGGATACCGGTCGACGTCAGATATTGCGCCAGCCTTTCGCCGAGCGTCGCGCCCGAGAACGCGCCCGAGAGAACGCCGACCAGGGTGATGCCGATCTGCACCGAGGACAGGAACTTGCCGGGATTGGAGCCGAGCGCCAGCGCGCGACCGGCACCCTTCACGTTGCGGTCGATCATCGCCTTGAGGCGGGCGGGCCGCGACGAGACGATGGCAAGCTCCGACATGGCCAGAAGGCCGTTCACCAGAATGAGGACGGCCACGACGGCGATTTCAACATAAAGCATGGGCGGTCAATAGCATTGCTGCAGCGCATTCGAAAATAGCTTGCCGGTATTTTTGGAAGATGACAGGCGCGTGTTCAAGCCACATCCCAGATCGGCGCCGAGAAATGCCCGACAAGCGCGTCGACGACGACGCGCACTTTCGGCGTCAGCGCGCGCGTGAGGCGCCGTCACTGCAGCGTCTTCAAAACGCCGATCACGGCCATGCCGTCGGTGAAATAGGGATCGCCGCCGCCGTTGCGTCCGGTCTTGGTGGCGCCGATCCCTGGTATTCTGCTGGTCGAGGCCAGCAGACCGGCAGCATCCAGGTCGCCGATGAGGAAATCACGCTCGGCGTCGATGTCGGGCCCGATGTGATGCGTGATCGCGCCCGTATCGTGGCTGAGACCGACGCCCCGGTCGAAGCTCGCGGCGCCCAACCAGAGCGGGCGGCCGTCGTCGCCGACGGTATCCGTCTCCCAGAAGCGGACGTGGTGGCGCCGGTCGGCGCTGTCGCCGACGGGCTTTTCGAAGGCAAGGTCCTGGGCGCGGCCCTCGAACAAAAGGCGGCTCATCGGCGCATCGGGGTAGGGGCGGGAAAACAACACACTTTCGCCGATGTCGATCGCGGTCCTGAGGGTGACGGCATCGGCCGTATCCCAGCCGGCGACGGCGAAGGCGTGGACGACCTCCTTTTCGGTGCCGACCAGGCCAAGATTGATCGGATCGCCGGGAATGCCTTGCGGCGTGTGCGTCACCATCTCGAAGGGCCGCGTGCGGAAGCCGCGCTCCCGCCAGGTCCAGAATTCCGGCGCGGCGACATAGGCGAGCGTCACGTAGAAGGCGAAAAACGCCGCCAGCCAGATTGCCGCGCGCCGCTTCAGGCTTCGCTCACCCACAGCCGACCGCTCCCAAATCCACGGGCGACCATTTTATGCGGTGTTGGCCGTTTTTGGCAGAGAGCCTCAGCGACAGGCGCGATAACCGCTTTTGCGGTTCTTGATGTCGAAATGGAAATGGTTGCGGTGGTCGTAATTGTAGCCGGGGCCGAGCACGGTGGTGAAATATTCGCATCCGTCGGCGCGAACGTTGTTGAGGAAGCCGCGTGTGCGGAACGCGAAGAGGCCGGGCTTGCGGACGTCGATGTCGTCGCCATTGTTGAGCTCGATGCTCATGACGTCGAGGGCGTTGCCCTTGCCGTGTTCGGAGAGCACGCCTTCGCCGGCTATGTTTCGGCAGGAATAGCTGGAACCCTGGTGAATCGCCTTGACGCCGGAGAAATAGCGCCAGCGGGCGGCTGGCTGCAGCTCGTTTTTCGTCCAGGCGGCGAAGGTCGCGGCCATGTTGCAGGTCAGCGTTGCCGCCGGCGTCATGGCGACGCTGCCGATGGCCGAGACTTTTACGGGGAAATCGATGCCGCACTGGCCTTCATGGATCGGCTGGACGTTCTGATAGACGACGCCCATCCGCTTCAGCTCGTTGCGGCAGTCGATCTCGCTGGCAGGCATCTGCTCGACCGGCGACATCGGCTCATCCATGCGCGGATAGGCGGCCTGGGTCATGTAGGGATTGGACGGAACGAGGCGCTGCATGCCGGCATATTGCGGCGCGTCGGGCTGCGGCACGGCTGCCGTCTGGCTGCCGACATCGACGGCCGGCTGCAGCGCAAAGACGTCGCCGGTCGTGCAGGCCGATATCGTCGCGATGGCTGCGCCCGCGGCCAGTCCGGCGACCGTGACGCGCGCACGTTTGTTCCGTTGCGCCAAGCCAAGCATAGCGCCAAGTCTTCGAGCCATCGAAAGGCGTCCTTGTCCCCGAATGGCACAAGGTTAACCCTCAACAGTAAAGGAAAGATCAGCGCCGGCATTCACGCATGGGGCGGAATTGCGGCGCTGATCTTGCCAGGGAGCGACTCGAAACTTTCGAGATCATGCTTACTGGCAGAAAGTGCCGCCGTGGCGGCGCGGCTCCAGGTCGAAGTGGAAATGCAGCGCATGGTCAGGGTCGGCGCCCGGCCCAAGCACCGTCTTGAACGGCCCGCAGGCAGCCTTGCGCACCGCGTCGAGGAACTTCGCGTCCTTGTCCGGCGGCGCCGGCCCAACCTCGATCTTCCTCCCGTCCGACAAGGTGAAGCTGGCGATGTCGAGCGCGTTGCCGAAGGCGTGTTCCGACAGCTTGCGCGTGCCGTTGCGCGGCCGGCAGACAAAGGCCGAGGCCTGGTTGATCGATTTCAGGTCGGCGCCGAGCTCGGCCTTTGCCGTGGGTTGGACGACATCGACCACGAAGCGCGCCGCTGCCTCGGCCATCGGACAGTTGAGCTCGGCGCCCGAATCGATGCCGATGGATTTGCCCAGTGTCCTTATGACGACAGGGTAGGGGATCGAGCAGCCGATCTCGGGATCGTGCTCTGCCTTATGCTCCTCGAACTCGACGCCGAGCGCCTTCAGCCGCTCGCGGCATGCGATCTCCTCTGCCGGCATATTGTCGGCCGGCATCTCGGCGGAACGCGGATCGGGGAGCATCTTTTCCTCGCCCGGCGATTCGGGTTTCTCGGGCGGTTGCGGCGCGGTTTCCGGCGGCTCGGACTCCAGTTCGGTGGGCTTCTGCGGGGGCGTGGGCACGACATCCGGCGTCTGCGGCTCGGATTCCGTCTGAGACTCGGATTGAGCGCCTTTCGAACGCGGTGGGCGGGCGTCCCATTTCGGATGCGACTTGTCCTGATTGAGGAAGTCGTCATTGCTGTCGAGGCGAGGTTTGTCCTGTCCGGACTTTTCAGCGCTGTTTTCCAGATCCTGCGGACGCGAACCTGGGACCGGTGTCGCCGCCGGCGTTTCCGGAGCCGGAGCGGCGCTTTGGCTGGTCGGCGGCAGGTGCCCCTTATGCCGGTGATGATGCTTGGCTGTGGCCGGCGTGACCAGCAGCATGGCAGCCGCCACAGGCAGCGCCAGTCTGTAAAGTCGCGAAAGGCTCAGCGTTGCCATCGCCCGGAAACGACGGTCGCGTTGCGAAGTTGCCTGCAAGATTCGCCTTGCCGATCACAATCGGTTACCGGCGCGTTACGCGCCGATGGCTTCAAGGCCTTCCTCCAACCAATCGGCAAGCATAGGCAGGCCGAGCAGATATTTGGCGGCGCGCTTCCTGGGTCGTTCCCTGGCAGCGGCCACCGCATCCGCCCATTCGGATGCGTCATAATCGCCGCGTCCGACCCAGGCGAGCGCGATCAGCTCGGCGGCTTCGTCGATATTGAGATCGTTGATCAGCTCGCGGAATTCCTCCTCGGTGAGGTCTTCCGAGGCTTCCTCGACAAGGCCGTCATGGTGGTGGCTGGCATGCGCGTCGCCGTCGAATTCGACCTCGTGCTCGGCGCCGTCGTCATAGTCCTCGTTGACGGCGGAGCTCAGCGCCTTCGCCTTGAGGATGAACAGGCGAACGGTGTCGGGATCGATCGAAAGATCCCACTCCTTCTCGAGGCGCTGCTGCACGGTCCTTCTCCACGTGATGCGCTTGGCTCCGATGATAGCTGAATTAAAGCGCGCGTCACGCCCGCAGGCAGCGGCTTCCTTCCGGCCGTCCAAAATAGTTCGGCAGCCGCTCGCATTTCGGGATGAAACCGCGCCAAGGCGGCGTTAATCTGGCATTGTCACCCTCATGGAGGCTTCGATGCGCAGACGTTTGCTTGTTCAGGTCATGGCTATTGCGGCGCTGCCGCTGTTCGTAGCGCCGGCTTTTGCAGCCGGTGAAAGCGGTAGCAGCGGTGGACAGACGACCACCACCTGCAAGAAAGGCGAGGTCTGGGACAAGAAGAAGAACAAATGCGTGAAGCCGCAATATGGCATGCTGGATGACGACAGCATCTATGAAGCGGGCCACGATCTGGCGATGGCCGGGCGCTATGACGAGGCGATCTCGGTGCTGACTTTAGCCGCCAACAAGCAGGATCCGCGCATCCTCAATTATCTCGGCTATTCGCATCGCCATTCGGGCCGCGTCACCGTCGGCCTCGGCTATTACGAGGAAGCGCTGCGTATCGACCCGAACTACACGCTGGTGCGCGAATATCTGGGCGAAGCGCATCTGCAGATCGGCGATCTCGCCGGCGCCCAGCAGCAGCTTAACGAGATCGAGAAGCGGACCGGCAAGGGCTCGCGCGAATACGGCATGCTGTCCGAGCAGATCGATCATTTCCTGAGGAGCTGATCGAGCTTCGACATTCCTCGAACCGGCTGTGAGCAATCGCAGCCGGTTTCTGTTATCCGCCGCCGGCCAATGGCCCGCGAAAGCGGTGATCATTTTGCCGAACTTCAATTTTTGGGCGTGAAAATCGCGCAAAGATCGCTATATTCAGCGAAATTGTGGTGAGACGGTTCCGTTAGCCCGAGGCTGCCGGACCGTTTTCTTTTTGTACCCATTGACAAGGTCCCTCCCGAAAACGGGGGTGGCGGCTGGAAAGGTCAGGCATATGATCAAGGTCCCGATGACAGGCGAGGGGTTCGCGTCATTGAAGGAAGAACTCCGCTGGCGCCAGCAGGAGGAGCGTCCTCGCATCATCGAGGCGATCTCCGAAGCGCGCTCGCATGGCGACCTGTCCGAAAATGCCGAATATCACGCGGCCAAGGAGTCGCAGAGCCACAATGAAGGCCGCATCAACGAGCTCGAGGACCTGATCGCACGCGCCGAGGTCATCGACGTCTCCAAGCTTTCCGGCGACAAGGTGAAATTCGGCGCGACCGTCGTGCTGGTCGACGAGGACACCGAGGAAAAGAAAACCTACCAGATCGTCGGCGACCAGGAAGCGGACGTGAAGTCCGGCCGCATCTCGATCTCCTCGCCGATCGCGCGTGCGCTGATCGGCAAGGAAGTCGGCGACGCCATCGAGGTCAATGCTCCGGGCGGTGCTCGGGGGTACGAGATCGTCCAGGTGCAGTTTATCTGAGGACCTTCTGATAATTCTACTCCGGCGGCCGACTAGCGTGGCTTTCTGCGCTTCCGGTGCTCACGTACTTTAAGTACGCTCCGCTCCGGCCTTCGCCGGCCGAAGCCCTCATAAGGATCTCCGTCCTATGAAGGCTACGGCCGGCGTAGGCCGGTTCTCGAAAACCACGCCATTCGACTCGCCAGAGCGAATTCTGAAAAGGTCCTCACGCTGGCGCGTTTGATCTGAGCGCCAGCTGGCGCTCAGCCTCCGCCACAACCTCAGCTGGCGTGATCTTGCCGCCGGCTGGCGCCATCAAGGTCGAGGCAAACTTCCCGCGCGGGCCGGTGAGACCCGGCTCCGTTGCCAGGAAGACGGCGACGGTCGGCAGGCCGAAGGCGCTGGCGAGATGGGTGAGGCCGGTGTCGGCGCCGATGACGAGCGTCGAGCGGCCGAGGATCGCGGCGATGTCCGCAAGCGGCGATTTCGCAAGCAGCGCCGTCCTTGGCACGGCACCGGCAATGGCTTGCGCCACCTTCCGTTCCGCCTCGTTCGACCATGTGACCACCGGCGTGAATTGGAGGTCTGCCAGCCGGCGCGCGGTTTCGATCCAGTCCGCCACCGGCCATTTCTTGTCCTCGCGGCTGGTGCCGTGCAGCAAGAACGCCGTTCTGCCTTCAATGCCGGGCAGGTCGCTAGGCGGCGGCACGATGCCTGACTCGAGCGTTGACAGGTCAGGTTCGTAGCCAAGCGCCAGCCCGAACAGCCGCCTGGTGCGCTCGATGGCGTGCAGGTCGCGCGGCACGGTGTATTGGCGCTGGTAGAACAGCGTTGCCGAAGGCTCGCGGGCGCTGGCCCGGTCGAAGCCGGCGATCGGCGCGCCAGCCTGGATGGCGACCAGCGCCGATTTCAGCAAGCCCTGCGCGTCGATGACAAGATCGTAGCGGGTGGCGCGGAGCGCTTTGCGCAGTCCGGCCATCTCGCGCCATGTGGCGCCGTCGAGAAGTCGCCTGCGCCAGCGCCGGATCGCAACCTTGTGGATAGTCTTAATCGCCGGATGCAGCGCCACGATCCCGGCAAAAGGCTCCTCCGCGCACCAGTCGAAGCTGATGTCGGGGCGATTGCGCGCCGCGTCCTCGACGGCGGGAAAGGTGTGGATGACATCGCCCATCGACGATGTCTTGACGATCAGCACCTTCATGCGGCCGCTGGAACCTTGAGCAAGCGCTCAGCGGCGGCGGTGACGCGGGCGACATCGAGCGTCTTCAGGCAGTTGAGATGCCCAAGCGGGCAGACCTTCTTGTGGCAGGGCGAGCAGGACAGATGCAGCCAGATCAGCTCGGAGCGTTCGCTGAGCGGCGGCGTGTTTTCCGGTGACGTCGAACCGTAGACGGCTACGATCGGCGTGCCGACGGCGGCCGCCACATGCATCAGCCCGCTGTCGTTCGAGACAGCAAGCTTCGCCGCGGCGATCAGGTCGATGGCGTCCTCGAGGCGTGTCTTGCCGGCAAGGTCGATGGCGCCCGGGGCAAGCGCTGCGATCTCGCCAGTGACGTCGGCATCGTTCTTCGAGCCGAGCAGCGCGACGGCCAGGCCCTTGGCCATCATGTCCCGGGCCAGCCCTGCATAGTGGTCGCTCGGCCAGCGTTTTGCCGGGCCGAACTCGGCGCCGGGCATGAGCGCCACGAATTTCTTCCCGGTCAGCCCGAAGCGCGCCAGCAGATCGGCCTGGTTGGCCTTGTCGACGGTAAGATGCGGCGCGCGAAAAGTGCCGCCGCGCGCGAGGCCGAAATAGGCGCGCGCGGTGCGCCGTTTCAGGGCTTCGGGCAGCGGCACGACATCCGTCAGCAGGCCGTAGCGCATCTCGCGCAGATTGCCGACGCGGTGCGGGATGCGGGCGAAGAACGGGATCAAGGCCGATTTCCAGCTACCCGGCAGGACATAGGCCATGTCGTAGCGGCCACGCAGAAGACGGCCGAAGCGCCTGCGGCTGCGGAATTCGAGCGCGCCCGGCATCAGCGGAAAGTCGATCTGGCAGCGAATCTCCGGCATGCGCTTGACCAGGGGCGCGGCCCAGGCCGGCGCCAGCACGTCGATCGCCGCATTCGGATGTTTTTCCTTCAGCGCCGCGAACAGGCACTGCGCCATGACCATGTCGCCCACCCAGCGTGGGCCGATCACGAGGATCGTTGGGCCTTCAGCCATTCGACATAGTCCCTGACGCCGGTTTCGACTGTGCGGAATTGGCCATTGTAGCCGGCCGCGCGCAAGCGGGACATATCAGCCTGCGTAAAACTCTGGTAGCTGCCCTTGAGATGGTCGGGGAAGGGAATGAATTCAATCTCGCCCTTACCCAGCGTGTCGATCACCGTCTCGGCAATCGCCCGGAACGGCTGGGCGCGGCCGGTGCCGCAGTTGAAGATGCCGCTCAAGCCGCGCTTCCACAGCCACAGATTGACCTCCGCCACATCGCCGACATGGATGAAATCGCGGCTCTGCTCGCCGGGCCCGAAGTCGCCATAGGCGCCGAACAGTTTCGGGTTTTCGCCGCGCTCGACCTGGTTGAACAGATGAAAGGCGACCGAGGCCATGGCGCCTTTATGCGCCTCGCGCGGTCCATAGACGTTGAAATAGCGCAGGCCGGCGACCTGCGAATGGTCGGTGTCGAAGACGTTTCGGCGCACATAGTCATCGAACAGCTTCTTCGAATAGGCATAGACGTTGAGAGGACGCTCGAAGTCCGGTTCTTCGCGGAATTCGCTGCCGCCGCCATAGACCGAGGCCGACGAGGCATAGAGGAAGGGCACGCGCAACGCCAGGCAGGCATGCAGCAGGCGCTTCGAATAGGCGTAGTTCACCTCCATCATGAACTTGCCGTTCCATTCGGTGGTGGTCGAGCAGGCGCCTTGATGGAAGACGGCTTCGATGCGGCCCAGCGCGCCGTCGTCGAGCCGGGCGAGAAAATCGTCCTTGTCGAGATAGTCGGCGATCTTGAGGTCGGCGAGGTTGGCGATCTTGTGACCGTCGGTGAGGTCGTCGACGACGACGATGTCGCCATGGCCCTCGGCATTGAGAGCGGCGACGATGTTGGAGCCGATCATGCCGGCGCCGCCCGTGACGATGATCATGAAGGCCTCTGCTGCTTACGATTCCGGCTCTTATAGGGGAGGCGGGCGGGGCTGTCGACAAAGCAGGCGCCGCTCGTCCTAAGTCGTTGATGCTTGTCTATTTTGTCTTTTTTGTCTATTATGCACAAAACGTGAGCGCCCATGAAACACTATCCGTCGACCGATCTGAAGCAGAATCTCGGAGATGTGCTTGCGGCTGCGAGCCAGCAGCCTGTCTCCATCACGCGCCATAACAAGCCGAGATACGTCCTGATGAGCATCGAGGCTTACGAGGCTCGCTTCGGCAACGATGGCCGCCGCGCCTACGCGGCGAAGGACACTCCATCGGAGCACGTAGAGATGCTCGAGGAGTACGCTGCCGAGTTGGATCGTGATTAGACCCATAGCCGCTGATGTCTGGCGATATCCATATTTGTGGTATAGGCAGCATGGCGACGGCGAAACCGAAGGCCGCAAGCAACGACCCGTGGCCTTCGTGGCCGTCCTTCCCGGGAAAGCCGGCGGCACGAACCTCTTCATCCTTGCAATCACCTCGACGCCGCCGGGCCGCGATCGTGTCACCGTCGCCATTCCGGAAATTGAACGCCGCCGCGCCGGTCTTGACCCTATCCCTCTTTGGGTCATAGTCGATGAGTACAACCACGATATCCTGGAATCGTCGGCCTATTTCGAACCGGGCGCGCCTATCGGCGCGTTCAGTCCGTCATTCCACAAGAAAGTCATGGCTGCCTTCATTGCGGTTGTCCGCAAGGGCCAATCCAAAGCCATCCCGCGTGCGGACTGAACGAGCTGCATCCGGATCATGAGGGACCAAAATGCCGTCGACTGAATTGCTGATCGCGTTTTTCGCCACGACGGCGATCTTCGCCTATATCCCGGGGCCCGCCATGCTCTACGCCGCCGCGCAGACGATGGCGCGCGGACGCTGGTCGGGGTTGACGGCGGCTCTCGGCATCCATCTCGGCGGCTATTTCCATGTCTTCGCGGCCGCCGCCGGCCTGTCCGTCCTGTTCCATGCGGTGCCGCCGCTCTATCTGGCGGTCAAGCTCGTCGGCGCGCTCTATCTGATCTGGCTCGGCGTCTCTATGTTCCGCAAACGGACGGATGGCGATGCGGCTCTGCCCTTGATCGAGCGGAAATCGGCCCGTCGCGCCTTTTTCGAAAGCATCACCGTCGAGGTGCTCAATCCGAAGACGGCGATCTTCTTCATGGCGTTCCTGCCGCAATTCATCGACGCCTGGGCGGCGTTCCCGGTCTGGCTGCAGTTCGTCGTGCTTGGAACCATCGTCAATCTGATGTTCTCGTCCGCCGACGTCGTTTGCGTTTTCCTTGCCGGCGCGATGATTGCGCGGCTGCGACGTTCGGGCCGGGCGCAGCGGCTGATGCAGCGCGCGGGCGGGGCGGTGCTGGTTGGGCTCGGCGTCCACGTCGCCCTGCAGAGGAGCTGATCGCGCAGCCGGCTTCGGCTGGGGTCGGCGCCGGGCCTGCCGTTGCGCTCGTTCGAATTGCGGTATATCGGCATCGCCTTGAGCAGCCCGCGCCACAATTCCGGCGCTGAAATCTAATCAAGTCCGGCCGTCTTCAGGCATATTTCGAGTGAGATGATCAAGCACCATCCGCCTTCCCCCGAGCCTTTGCATCGCACCATCGCCCGGTTCGGCGACGTCACCGTGCTGGTGGTGGGCGATTTCATTCTCGACCGCTTCGTCAGCGGCGTGATCGAGCGTATCTCGCCGGAAGCCCCCATTCCCGTGCTGCACGGCAAGGGCGAGACCGCGAACATGGGCGGCGCCGGCAATGTCGTCTCCAACATCGTTTCGCTCGGCGCAGCCGCCATCCCCGTTTCGGTGATCGGCGCCGACCAGGCCGGCAACAACCTGATGCGAATGCTCGGCGAGATCGGCGTCGACACGGACGGGCTCCTGCAGCGCGAGGGCCGCATGACGTCGTCGAAAAGCCGCTTCAGCGCGCTCAACCAGCAAGTGCTGCGTTTCGACGAGGAAGAGATCAAGCCGCTGACGGCCGCCGAGCGGGCGAAGCTCATCGACCATTTCCAGGCAGCGCTTGGCCGCGCCGACATCGTGATCCTCTCCGACTACGGCAAGGGCATCCTGCTCGACGGCGTCGCCGGCGAGCTGATCGCGATCTGCCGCGATGCCGGCAAGCCGGTGCTGGTCGATCCGAAGGGGCGCGACTATGCGCGCTATACCGGCGCCACGGCGGTGACGCCGAACCGCAAGGAGCTCGGCGAGGCGGTCGGGCGCAAGGTGTTCGGCGACGACGAGATCGTGGCCGCGGCGCGCGACTTGATCGCCGCGCATGATTTCGAGTTCATCGTCGCCACGCGCAGCGAAAAGGGCATGAGCGTGGTCTCCGCCGAGGATGCCCGCCACATCTCCACCCAGGCGCGCGAAGTGTTCGACGTTTCCGGCGCCGGTGACACGGTCATCGCCAGTTTCGCGCTTTCGCTCGCCGCCGGCGCCGACCGGGTGCATGCGGCCGTCATCGCCAATGCGGCTGGCGGCGTCGTGGTGGGAAAACGCGGCACCGCGCGGCTCAACGTCGAGGAACTGTCCGGCGCGCTGTTCCGCTCACATGGGCCGACCGGCCACCAGGACGCCATCCTCGATTTCAACGCCGCGGCCAGGATGGTCGCAGCCTGGAAGGAAGAGGGGCTGACCGTCGGCTTTACCAATGGCTGTTTCGACATCCTGCATGCGGGCCATGTCAGCCTGCTGCATGCCGCGCGCAGCCAGTGCGACCGGCTGGTGCTCGGCCTCAACAGCGACGCCTCGGTGCGCCGGCTGAAGGGGGAGGGGCGCCCGGTCAACGACCAGCACGACCGCGCCTGCGTGCTGGCGGCACTTGCCTCGGTCGACGCCGTCGTCGTCTTTGAGGAGGACACGCCGCTCAAGCTCATCGAGGCGCTCCTGCCGGACATCCTGGTCAAGGGCGCGGATTACACGGTCGAAACCGTTGTCGGCGCCGATGCCGTGCAGAAGGCGGGCGGGCGCGTGGTGCTGGTCGACCTCGTCGCCGGCAAAAGCACGACCAACACGATCGGCAAGATGCGCGCCGCAAACTGAGGGTTTCCATGTCCGAACTGAACGACTATCTGGTCCGCTCCGCGGCGGCGATCTCGGCGATGGTCGAGCGCGATCTCACCGGCGAGATGGAACGCTCGGTGAGCACGGTAGTGACGGCGCTTTCGCAAGGCAAGGCGCTGCTGATCTGCGGCAATGGCGGCTCGGCCAGCGATGCCATCCACATCGCCGGCGAGCTGGTCGGCCGCTTCCTCAAGGAGCGCAAGGCCTATAACGTCATCGCGCTGCCGGCCAATGCCGCGGTGCTGACGGCCTGGGGCAACGACTACGGCTTCGACACCGTCTTCTCTCGCCAGGTCGAGGCGCATGGATCGGAAGGCGCGGTGCTGCTCGCGATTTCGACCAGCGGCAATTCGCCGAGCATCCTTGCCGCCGCCGAACAAGCGCGGGCGATGGGCATGACGGTGATCAGCCTGACCGGTGAGACCGGCGGCAAGCTGAAGCCGCTGACCGACATCCTGCTCAACGTGCCGTCGACCTCGACGCCGATCATCCAGCAGGGGCACCTGTGCCTCTACCATTATCTGTGCGAGGCGGTCGAAGCGCGCCTCAGCAATGGCTGAGAGCGCAGGCTTTCCGCTTGCGGAGCCCGGCCTGTGGGTCGAGCGGATCGGCTCCACTGAGTTTCCAGCCAGCCGGCCGGCGCTGTTCCTCGATCGTGACGGCACGATCAATGTCGATACCGGCTATCCCGCTGATCCGGCGGCGATGGAACTGCGCGACGGCATCGCGCCGGTCATCGAGGCCGCGAACCAGCACGGCATTCCGGTCATTGTCGCCACCAACCAGTCCGGCATCGCGCGCGGCTATTTCGGCTGGGACGCGTTCGCCCGGGTCAACGGGCGGGTGCTCGACCTGCTGAGCGAAAAGAACGCTTTCGTGGACATGGTGCTTGCCTGCGCCTACCACGAGGCCGGCAGGGGCGCGTTGGCGATTGCCGATCACCCGATGCGCAAGCCCAATCCTGGCATGCTGCTGGAGGCAGGCCGCCAGCTCGGCCTCGATCTGGAGCGGTCGCTGATCGTCGGCGACAAGCCGGCCGATATGGAAGCCGGCCAGCGCGCCGGCCTCAAGCGCGGCTGGCTGGTCGACGGCGAAGGCTCGACGATAAGCGGGCTTTCGGTTTCGCCGTTGCGCGGCGCTCATGACCTTGAGGACCTGCTGAAGTCGATACGATCGCTCTGATCGCAAGTTGATTCAAAGCCTGGAGCTAAACCGGTTGTTTTTGCGGGCGAATTTCCGGAAGCCGGCACATTAAAGCGCGTCGCGCTGAAACGGATTCGGGCGACGCGCCTTAAGTCTTTGTTTGACGCATGTCGTTGTCCCAGAACCGCTGCACACTTCTGGGCGACATGCATCAAGTTGGAAAGGCTACCAACCCCTCGTCCTTGACGCGGCGGATGGTCAAGGCGGTGCGCACAGTGTCCACATTCGGTGCCGAAGCCAGTTCCTCGATGACGAAGGTCTGGAAGGTGCCGAGGTCGCTCGCCACGCAGTGCAGCAGGAAGTCGGATTCGCCCGAAACCATCCAGGCGTCGCGGACGATCGGCCAGCCGCGCGTGCGCTCGGCGAAGGTTTTCAGCTCGGCGTCGGCCTGGTGATGCAGGCCGATCAGGCAAAAGGCCACCACATCCATGCCGAGCGCCGGCGCGTTCAGGAGTGCGCGGTAGCCGCGGATGATGCCGGCCTCTTCCAGCCGCCTGACACGGCGCAGGCAAGGCGGCGCCGAGATGCCGACCCGGCTGGACAATTCGACATTGGTCATGCGGCCGTCGCCCTGCAGCTCGCGCAGGATCTTCCAGTCGATGGCGTCGAGATCGGCTTTCGGCGGCATGAAGGGCTTTCGCGCAAGAATCTTTCGCGATTTTGTAATTTGGTTTCGCGTAAGAGGCCATAGCTTTGCGATGATTTTCTCCTTGTTTTGATGCATGCGGTGATCCCGGGCCACGCGTACTCCTGAGTGACGCGCGTTCATGACGGGCGGCGATATGGCCCGATATGCATGGCGCGAAGCTTTCCGGGGACGAAGGCCAACTTGCCTTGCTGGTCTCCCGGGCAACACTTACATTACGCGCGACAAACCACGGCTGCGCGCCGCAGGGGACTTTTCATGAACACCAAACATGCGCCCGTTCTTATCATCGGTTCCGGTCCGGCCGGCTACACGGCGGCGGTCTACGCCGCCCGCGCCATGCTGAAGCCGATGCTGGTCGCCGGCCTGCAGCAGGGCGGCCAATTGATGATCACCACCGACGTCGAAAACTATCCCGGCTTCGCCGATCCGATCCAGGGCCCCTGGCTGATGGAGCAGATGCTCAAGCAGGCCGAGCATGTCGGCACCGACATCATCAACGACATCATCACCGAGGTCGACCTCAACGTGCGGCCGTTCCGCGCCACCGGCGATTCCGGCACGGTCTATACCGCGGACGCGCTGATCATCGCCACGGGCGCCCAGGCCAAGTGGCTGGGCATCCCGTCGGAGCAGACCTTCATGGGCTTCGGGGTGTCGGCCTGCGCCACCTGCGACGGCTTTTTCTATCGCGGCAAGGACGTCGCGGTGGTGGGCGGCGGCAATTCCGCGGTCGAGGAAGCGCTCTATCTGTCGAACCTCGCCAAGAGCGTCACCGTCATCCACCGGCGCAGCGATTTCCGCGCCGAGCGCATCCTGCGCGAGCGACTGCTCAAGAAGGACAATGTCCGCGTCATCTGGGACACGGTGGTGGACGAGATCACCGGGCGTCCGGGCAAGGCGCCGCTGCCGCCGTCCGTTGAAGGCCTGACGCTGCGCAACGTCGTGACCGGCCAGGAATCGAAGCTGCCGGTCGACGGCGTGTTCGTCGCGATCGGCCATGCGCCGGCGGTCGAGCTCTTTGCCGGCAAGCTGAAGCAGAAGCCGAACGGCTATCTGTGGACCGCGCCGGATTCGACCCGCACCGACGTGCCCGGCGTGTTTGCCGCCGGCGATGTCACCGACGATGTCTACCGCCAGGCGGTGACAGCGGCGGGGCTTGGCTGCATGGCGGCGCTCGAGGCGGAAAAATATCTGGCGGGCATCGAGGTTCACCGCGAAGCGGCGGAATGACAGATCGGCTGAAAGAAGCCGTTTAAAAGCCTGATTTTTCATTCAGACGCCAAAAGCAACGCGAGGGGAATCATGGCGCTGGACTGGGACAAATTACGCGTATTTCACGCAGCGGCGGAGGCTGGGTCGTTCACCCATGCCGCCGAGACGCTGCATCTGTCGCAATCGGCTATTTCGCGGCAGGTCAGCGCGCTGGAGCATGACGTCGGCGTGGCACTCTTCCACCGCCATGCGCGCGGCCTGGTGCTGACCGAGCAGGGCGAGATGCTGTTCCGCACGGCGCATGACGTGCTGATGAAGCTGGAAACCATCAAGACGCGGCTGACCGAGACCAAGGACCGGCCGTCGGGCGTGCTCAGGGTAACGACCACGGTGGGTCTCGGCGCCGGCTGGCTGACCGAACGCGTGCAGGAATTCATCGAGCTCTATCCCGAGATCAGCCTGCAGCTGATCCTCGCCAATGAGGAGCTCGACCTCACCATGCGCCAGGCCGATTGCGCCATCCGGCTGCGCCAGCCGCAGCAGCCCGACCTCATCCAGCGCCGGCTGTTCACGGTGCATTTCCACCTCTACGCGGCGCCGTCCTATATCGCCAAGTTCGGCAGGCCGGCCTCGATCGCCGAACTCAGGAACCACCGCATCGTCACTTTCGGCGTGCCAGTGCCTTCGCATCTGTCGGAGCTGAACTGGCTGGAGACGGTCGGCGATTTCGAGGGCGCGCAGCGTGTGCCGACGCTGCAGATCAACGACATCCTGTCGATCAAGCGGGCGGTGCAGGGCGGCGCCGGCATCGCCATGCTGCCGGACTATGTGATCAACAAGGACTCGAACCTGGTGCAGCTGCTGCCGGAGACCGAGGTGCCGTCCTTCGATACCTATTTCGCCTATCCCGACGCGATGAAGAACCAGGCGAAACTGCATGTGTTCCGCGATTTTATCATCGCCAAGGCGCGCAGCTGGTCCTATTGAAACGGCCGGCCGAGACTACTGCCCGCGCCAGGGTGTGATGCGCGGCAGCCAGCCGGGGACGGCGCGGCGGTAGACCTCGTATTCTTCGCCATAGCGGCTGGCCAGCGTCGGCTCTTCATAGATCTTGACGAAGGAGACCATCGCCGCCGCGGCGATGAGGCCGTAGACCAGCACCGCCCAGCTCGAAAAGATCAGCGCCTGGCCAAGGATGATCGTCAGCACGGCCACGTACATGGGGTTGCGCACATGGCGGTAGATGCCGCCAACGACCAGTTTCTCGGTCGGTGCCACGGGAGCGGGCGTGCCCAGGCCCTCGAGGGCAAAACGGCCAAAGGCATGAAGCAGGACGGCGACAGCTCCGACCACGAGAAGCGAGCCCCCAGGCACGAAGCCCGGCAGAACCGATAGCGGGTTGCGATAGTGGTCGGTCAAGAGCCACGGCGCCAGGCCGGCAACAACGCCGGGCGCAACGACAAGGAACAGCGCGCTGCCGGCGATTGCTGAAAAAGTTCGCATCATCGGTCTCCTGCCGTAAAAATAAACTCGGCTTGCCGAAATCGGCATCATTTCTCTGGGTCACATATTTCCGAGCAAAATCGGCTCGATTTTGCATTTAAGCAGTAGCTTTAGGGCCGGAAACGCGTCGGAATTGGCGATTTTTCTGGTCCTACGGGTTCCGGGAATAGGTTGGACCACAGCCTGCGTCTTTTTGCATGCGTGTGTTGCAAAATAGATGCTTGTTTCTTGGGCATGATGAGCACATATATAGTCACATCTCCGGGGCGCGTTCTCCTCCCATTAGCGCCCTCGAGTGTTCCCCTCTGGAGGTTAGCCTTAATCGGCACTTCCAATCAAACTCAGCCGGATCTTTATTGATCCGGCTTTTTTGTTGCCTGCGCGCCTTCGGGCCGGCAAAAAAACGACCGGATCCACCACGTAACGGTGACATGTAACATCGGGTAACATGCCGCAAACGCACTCTATGGTTTAAGTAGACGATAGGACGCGGTTGGTCGGTTCGGGAGATGGGGGCATCACTCGAAAGACCGGGCTCAGGCAAGCACCGCGTCCGAACCATTTTTCCGGATGCGGCGGACCAGCCGTTGCCTCCCAGGAAAACGGTCCGCAATAGGAACGGCGTCCGGATCATCCGGACGCCGTTTTCATTTCATCAACGCAGTCGCTCAGGCAGGCCGACCTGCTAGGCGGCTTTGCCGTTGGCGTTCATCGCCTCGTCGGCGAGCCGGCCGGTCAGCTCGGCCATATGGTCGAAAGCAGCCTTGTAACTGGCGACGCCGGCGGTCGCCGAGCGCAGCTCGATGATCAGGTCACCGATTTCGGCCTGAGGCATGGTCGCCTCGACGACGTCCCAGCCGGGCCAGTCGGGCCTTGCATCATAGCCGAGGATCTGGCCGCGCCGCTGTGGGATCAGCGCGATGATCTTCGAGGTCGCGTCGGAGGGCGTGACGATCTCGACCTTCATGATCGGCTCCAGCAGAACCGGCGAACAGGCCGCCATGCCTTCCTTCATCGCCAGCTTCGCCGCCATCTGGAAGGCCATGTCGGAGGAATCGACCGCATGGTAGGAGCCGTCCGACAGATTGACCGCGACGTCGACGACCGGGAAGCCGAGCGGGCCTGTCTTCAGATAGTCGCGAATGCCGGTCTCGACCGACTGGATGTAGGTTTTCGGCACCACGCCGCCGGTGATGGTGTCGGAGAACTGGAAGCCGGAACCGCGCGGCAGCGGCTTAATCTCGATCACCACGTCGCCGAATTGGCCGTGGCCGCCGGATTGCTTCTTGTGGCGGCCGCGCTGCTGCGCCGATTTGCGGATCGTCTCCCGGTAAGGCACCGCCGGTGCATGCCCCTCGATCGGGATCTGGTTCTTGCCCTCGAGGCGCTCGCGCACCACGCGCAGATGCATTTCGCCGTGGCCCGACAGGACGGTTTCGGCGGAATCCTGGTTGTGGCGCAGGTTGAGCGATGGATCTTCCTCGGCAAGCCGCTGGATCGCCGCCGACATCTTGACCTCGTCCTTGCGCTCCTTGGGGCGAAGCGCGAAGGCAAAGACCGGCTGCGGCGGCTCCAACGTGACCAATGGGCGGATGCCGCCCTTGGCCGAGCTCAGCGTCTGGCCGGTCTTGACGTTGTCGAGCTTGCCGAGCGCAACCGTGTCGCCCGCCTTGGCGGATGTCAGCTTCGACTGATCCTTGCCGAGCATCTTGTAGATGCCGGAGACCTTCGCCGTATCGCCGTTGGAAAGGTAGAGCTCGGCGGCGTCGGCCAATTGGCCCGAGAGCACGCGCGACACCGAAAGCTTGCCGCCATGCGCGGTGTGGATGGTCTTCATCACCTGCACAACCGTCTGGCCGTCCGGCGCGCCGAGGCGCTTCCTCGTTGCCTCGACGTCCGGCGCGTCGTGGCGGATGGCTTTCAACAGGCGCAGCACGCCGTTGCCCTTCTCGGCGGTGCCGATCAAGACCGGCGTCACCGCGCCGGCGCGCAGATCGGCCGAGAGATCGTCGAAGATCGCATCCTTCGGCGGCTCGATCTCCTCCAGCAACTGCTCCATCAGGTGATCGTCATGGTCGGCGAGCGTCTCCAGCATGGAGAAACGCGCTTCCAGCTCGCGCGCCTTGTCGTCGTTCGGGATTTCGGCGACCTGGCTTTCGGCATATTCGCGGTAGATGTAGGCGCGCTCCAGCGCCAGATCGATCGAGCCGATGACGACACCGTCCTTGCGCACCGGAATCTGGCGCAGCAACAGCGGCACCGAACTTGCCGGCTGCAGCATCTTCAGCGTGTCGCGCACGCCGGCGACCGCCTTGTCGACCTTGTTGAGGAACAGGATGCGCGGAATGGCGAGATCGTCGAGCTTGCGCATGATGAGCTGCAGCGCCGGGATCTTCTTCTCGTCAGCCTCGGCGACGACGACTGCGAGGTCGCAGGCGGCAAGCACGGGTTCGGCCTCGAAAGCGAATTCGATGGAACCGGGGCAGTCGACGAAGGTGATCTGCTCGCCCATGAAATCGGTGGTGGCGAAGGTCGCCTCGACGCTCATGGCGTGAGCGCGGGCCTCTGGCGAATGATCGGAGACGGTGTTGCCCGATGAAACGGGTGACTGGCGGGGAATGGCGCCCGTGCGGGCGAGTATTGCTTCGAGAAGTGTCGTCTTACCGCTTGCGAAGGGACCGACTATGGCGATGCATTTCGGTCCCGTGCGTCGTCCTCCGGCGCGAGTACCCATGGCTGACCTCCACTCAGGCGTTTCCCAAGAGAGCGATCAGCAAAAGTGGAAACCGGTTTTGCGTCCGATCGCACCCTATGCAGAGCGGCGGCCGGCCTGTTCGGCCGTCGCGGGCGGGGTTTATCCACCCCTTCCCAAAGCCATCGTCACACGGGTTCGCCGGGAGGGCAAGAAAAATAGGATGTTCGCCGGCTTGGGGTCGTCAGGCCGCCATTTCCTGTTTGTCAGGCTGTGAGGGCACGCGGCTCGCGAGCGGCGACGCACAACGCGCTTGCCTTGTCGCGCGGCGCCGGCTTGCCGAAGAAATAACCCTGGAAGCGGCTGCAGCCGGCGGTCTTGGCAAGGGTGAATTCCTCCGCGGTTTCGACGCCTTCCGCGACGATGGCGATATCCTGGATGCGGGCGATCTGGGCAAGCGCGGAAACGAAGATCTGCGCCACCTGGTCATGGGCGAGGCTGCGGATGTAGGAGCGGTCGATCTTGACGCTGTCGATGGGCAGCGACTTCAGATAGTTGAAGCCGCAATGGCCGGTGCCGAAGTCGTCCAGCGCAATGTGGAAGCCGAGGCCGCGCAGCGCCTCGAGACGCCTGAGGACCTCGGGCGTGGCGGCCGTCGCCACCGTCTCGGTGATCTCGATGATGAACTGCGAGGCGGACCGGCCGGTTTCGCGCAGGATCCGGTCGCACATCGTCACGATCTCGTCGCGCTTCAACTGCTCGCCCGAGACGTTGATCGAGATGCGCCGTCCGGGAAAATGCCCGATGTCGGCGCAGGCGCGCTTGAAGACCCATTCGCCGATCATGTCGATCAGCGTCGAGCGCTCGGCGATCGGGATGAATTCCGCCGGCGAGATCAAGCCGCGCACGGGATGACGCCAGCGGATCAAGCCTTCCAGCGCGTCGACCGAGCCGTCGGGATCGACGATCGGCTGGTAGTGCAGCTCCAGCTCGCCGAGATAGATCGCCGCGCGCAGCTCGCGTTCCACCAGCCGGCGATAGCGTTTGTCCGACAGCATCTCCTCATCGAAAACGGTGATGCGACCGCGGCCGCCCGCCTTGCTCTCGTAGAGCGCGAGATCGGCCAGCAGCATCAATTCAGCGCCGTTCGAAGCGTGCAACGGCGCGAGCGCGACGCCCACCGAGATCGACAGGGGAATGATCTTGCCTTCATGTCTCTTGCCGGCACGCATCGCATCGAGCAGCCGGCGCGCGTCCTTGCTGATAATGGCGACGTCGCCATGCGGAACCATGATACCGAACTCGTCGCCGCCGAGCCGGCCGATGACCCCGTCCTCGAAGATGCGCTGCGCTTCCGCGACGAGATGCGCCAGCGCCAGATCGCCGAACTGATGGCCGAACGTGTCGTTGAGCTGCTTGAAATGATCGAGGTCGATCAGAAGCAGGCTTGCCTGTCGGCGGTTGCGCAAGCCGCCCAGCCAGTCGCCCAGCGCTTCGATGAAATAGCGCCGGGTCATGGCGCCGGTCATGGCATCGACGGTGAGAAAGCGATGCTTCTCGACCTCGGCATCCGCCGCCGACTGCAGGCGCTGGACGACGCTCGAGCGCATATACATCAGCACCAGAAGCGCCATTAAGGTCGATGTCACCGACACCGCGAGCGCGCCTGCGCGGGAGGCGTTCCCCGTCAGCGCGAAAGCCGCAAGCCCGGTGGCGGCGATGCTCATCACGAGCAAGGCCTGGATGCCGCGATAGATACGGCCGCTGTGATCCTTGATTGTCGCCAAGATACTCATGTCCGCGCCCCCACAGCACGCGACATGGCTAGGACCTCAGCCGTTAAGAAACGCTGAGTGTGAGCGCCGCCTCGGCCGCTTCTTTCGCGGCTGCGTGGAGATCGCGATTTTATGGTTAAAAAGCAACGATTTATGACAGTTTTTAGACACGCTAATATGGCGTTCCGTTCGATGCCCGAGCGCGAAATCGAGGCTGCCGCCCGGCAGCAGCTCAAAGCCGGTTGCAACGGCCTCCCTGCGAGGCGAAACTACCGCATGAGATGGGCCGCGCGCGGCCCTTTGTTCGACCAACGCGTTCGAGGATATCAAGGATGAAGATCATTGCGTGCGGCAGTGTGCCGACGATCGTCGCGCCGGAGACGTATTTCACCGGGCGGGTTCTGCAGACGCCGATCATCGAGAAGGAGGCGCCGGCGCGGCTGAGAGCCACGCTGGTCAGTTTCGAGCCCGGCGCGCGCACCCATTGGCACACGCATCCGCTTGGACAGACGCTCTATGTCACCGCCGGCGCCGGACTTGCCCAGACCTGGGGAGGCCCCGTGCAGGAGATCAGGGCAGGGGATGTCATTTCCTTCGCGCCAGGCGAAAAGCACTGGCATGGCGCCGGACGTAAAACCGCCATGACCCATATCGCCATGCAGGAGGCACTGGACGGCGTCCACGCCGACTGGCTGGAAGAAGTTTCCGACGAGCAATATGGCGGTTAGGACGGACCCGACGAGAAGAACCCGGACTGAAGCCAGGTTCTTCTCGTCAGGCTGCGTCGATCAGGTCAGCGACGCGGTGAAGCGCTGGATGCGCGTGCAGGCTTCCTCCAGCAAGGCATCCGACGTGGCGTAGGAGATGCGGAAGTTCGGTCCGAGGCCGAAGGCCGAGCCGAACACCACCGCGACGCCTTCGGCCTCCAACAGTTCGGAGCAGAAGGTCTCGTCATTGTCGATCACCTTGCCCGCCTTGGTCTTCTTGCCGATCAGCTGGGCGCAGGACGGGTAGACGTAGAAGGCGCCTTCGGGCGACGGGCAGGAGATGCCGCGCGCCTGGTTGAGCATCGAGACGACGAGGTCGCGCCGGCCCTGGAAGATCGCCTTGTTCCTGGCGATGAAATCCTGCGGCCCGTTGAGCGCCTCGACGGAAGCCCACTGCGCGATGGTGCAGGCGCCCGAGGTCTGCTGGCCCTGGATCATGTCCATCGCCTTGATCAGCGGCACCGGGCCGGCGGCATAACCGATGCGCCAGCCGGTCATGGCATAGGCTTTCGACACGCCGTTCATGGTCAGCGTGCGCTCATAGAGGTTCGGCTCGACCTCGGCGATGGTCTTGAAGACGAAGTCGCCATAGGTCAGGTGCTCATACATGTCGTCGGTCAGCGTCCAGACATGCGGATGCTTGAGCAGCACGTCGGCCAGCGCGCGCAACTCGGCTTCCGTGTAGGCGGCGCCCGACGGGTTCGACGGCGAGTTCATCAACAGCCATTTGGTCTTCGGCGTGATCGCCTTTTCCAGCACGTGCGGTGTGAGCTTGAAGCCGTTGTCGATCGAGGTGTCGGCGAAGACCGACGTGCCGCCGCAGATCGCCACCATTTCGGGATAGCTCACCCAATAAGGGCGCGGGATGATGACCTCGTCGCCCGGGTTCAGCGTCGCCATGAAGGCGTTGAACAGGATCTGCTTGCCGCCGGTGCCGACGATGGTCTGCTCCGGCCGGTAGTCGAGATTGTTCTCGCGCTTGAACTTCTTGGCGATCGCCTCGCGCAGCGGCACGATGCCGGAAACCGGCGGGTATTTGGTCTCGCCGCGGCGGATCGCCTCGATCGCCGCGTTCTTGATGTTGTCGGGCGTATCGAAGTCCGGCTCGCCGGCGCCGAGGCCGATCACGTCACGGCCGGCATTTTTCAGCTCGCGCGCTTTCTGCGTCACCGCGATGGTCGCGGAAGGCTTAACGCGGGAAAGGGCGTCGGCGAGAAAAGCCATGACAGAATGTCTCCTAGGAAAAGCGGCCAGGAGCGGCCGCGGCGCCTCTCATGTCGCATCATCGGGCTAAGCGCAAGCATTGTGCGATGAGCCAGAGGTCAAGGAGGCGTGACCAAAGTCAGCCTGCGTGAGCGGCAACGCTAAATTCATCAACGGCCGGTAAACCCTTGGCTGGCAGGATCGCAGATCGAATTGCGCCAGTTGCACGGAAAGAGGAAGCTTTGTCGCGCAGCATCGGGCTTGCCCACATCATCCGTCATGACGACGGCACCTCGACGGGTGTCTGGGGCATCTATACGCTGCAGAGCGCGTTCCAGCCGATCTTCGCCTTCAAGGAGGGCAAGCTTTCAGTCGCCGCCTTCGAGGGGCTGATCCGGCCGTTCCGCGACGGCGAGCTACAGTCGCCGGGGGCATTCTTCGGCACCTGCCCGGCGGCCGACCGGCTGCATATCGAGGCGCTGACGCGCACGCTGCATCTTTTGAACGCGGGCGCCTGCCTGCCGCAAGAGGCGTCGATCTTCGTCAATTTCGATCCGTCGGTCTTCACCGATCGCGGCATCGCCGACAAGGCGTTGCGCGACATGCGGCTGGTGCTGCACGAAGCCGGCATCGATCCGCGCCGCATCGTCTGCGAGGTCACCGAGCAGAAATCCGCTTCGCAGGAAACGCTCTACGAATTTGTCGAGGCGCTGAGGGCCAACGGCTTCCGCATCGCGGTCGACGACTATGGCGCCGATGAATCCGACATCAACCGGATCAAGGAGCTCAAGCCCGACATCGTCAAATTCGATGCGCAGTGGATCACCCATCTGATGGAGTCAGGCGCCGGCTTCGCGTTGCTGACGGCAATGGTGCAGAGCTTCGAGAACCAGGGCATCCGCACCGTCTTCGAAGGCATCGAGGAAGGCTGGCAACTGGAGCTTGCCGAGAGGTCCGGCGCCTCCATGGTGCAGGGTTACGTGCTTGCCCGGCCGGAACTTGCCTCCACCAGCTTTCGCGTTTTCAGCGAGGGCGCGCAGCAACCCCAGGCCGCGGAGAACAAGGCGCCGGCAGCCGCAAGCCCTGTGGCGCCGGTCCGGCAGCCGCGGCCTGCAAGAGTGTTCGGGCGCAAGGTCGCGCCATGAGCGAACAACCAGACAGGCGGCGCAACGTCGCCGAGGCGATCTTCGCCGACGAGATCGGCCTTCAGTTCGGCATCTATGGCGAGTTCCGGCTGTGGAGCGCCTATCAGCCGATCTTCGCGCCGGAGGGCAAAGCACTCAGGGCGGTTGCCGTCGAGGGGCTGATCGAGCCGCGCCGCGTTGCGCAGCCGGTTGCCTCTTCGGTCTTCTTCGGCGGCATTCCGGCGCCCGACCTTCTGTTCGTCGAAACGATGTGCCGGATGCTGCATCTCGGCAATTACCGCAACATCGGCGTCGAGGGATTGACGCTGTTCTTCAACTATAATCCGAACATCAACGACCATCTCGGACGGGCGCTCGCCGAGATCCGGCTGATGACCAGGCATCTCGGCGATTTCGAGCTGGAGCCCGGCCTGCTGGTCTGCGAGATCACCGAACAGGCAGCCGACGACCGTGTCCTTGCCAGCCTCGTGCGCGAAATGCGGCGCGACGGCATGCGCATCGCCGTTGACGATTTCGGCACGGGGCATTCGACCGAGGCGCGCATCAACCTGCTTGCGCCCGACATCGTCAAGATCGACGGCGCGTGGTTCGGCGAGCTCTGCCGCCACGCCGCCGCCGAGCGCTTCTTCCGGCCGTTGGTGGCGACGCTGCACGATCGCGGCGCAAAAGTGCTGGTCGAGGGCATCGAAAACGCACAGCATCTGCGCGTCGCGCTTGAGGGCGGCGTCGACCTTTTGCAGGGTTTCCACCTCGCCCGCCCGGCGCTCGCAGGCACGATTTTCAAGGAAGAGCCGCTTTCCGTCGATGCCTTGCTCGACGTCGGCAACAAGGTCGTGCCCCTGCATCAGCATCGCTGATGCGACCAAGGAAAACGTATCAGCATCGCTGACGCCGACCAAAGAAGACATATCAGCGTCGCTGATGTTTCTTCTCAAAAACAAATCACTGGATGGGACCTAGCCGCGCGCGTTAGAGCGTTCCCAGGAGACTCGGAGAGGGCAAGAGGCATGATCCTTTACGACATGGCCGACAGCGGCAATTGCTACAAGCCGCGGCTGTTGATGGCGAAGCTCGGCATCCCCTTCACCCGGGTCGAGGTGAGCTCGCATACCGGCGAGACGCGCAAGCCCGACTATGTCGCCAAGAATCCGAATGCGATGGTGCCGATGCTCGAGCTCGACGATGGCAGGCGTATCGCCGAGAGCAACGCCATCCTGCTCTACCTCGCCGAAGGCACGCGCTTCCTGCCGGCCGACAAATATGACCGGGCGCAGGCCTATCAGTGGCTGTTCTTCGAACAATACAGCCACGAGCCCTATATCGCGGTGCGCAAGGCGCTGTTGACCTTTCCGGAACGGGCGAAGGATGCCACGCCGGAACGATTGGCGCAGACGCTGGAACGCGGCAACAAGGCGCTCGGCGTGATGAACAGCCACCTGCAGCAAAACGCGTTCTTCGCCGGCAGCGCCTACAGCGTCGCCGACATCGCCTTATATGCCTACACCCACACGGCTGAGAAAGGCGGCTTCCAGCTCGACGCCTATCCGGTCGTAGCCGCCTGGCTGAAGCGCGTCGAGGCGGACAAGGGGCATGTGCCGATCGAGTGGAAGGAATGATCTAGCGCCTGCTAAAGCAGGTCGCGTGAAAAAGGATTCACGCAACCTGCTTTAAGTCTTTGATCTTAAGCATGTCTTTGTCCCGAAACCGGGACCACTTTCGGGAGACATGCTTTAAAAGCGCGTCGCGCTGAAACGGATTCAGGCGACGCGCTTTAAGTCTTTGTTTTGATGCATGTCGTTGTCCCAGAACCGCTGCACACTTCTGGGCGACATGCATTAGCCGCTTTCGCTGGAGCATCAGCGCGGGGGTTATTTGATAAGTCGATCGTATTCGGCATGGGTGCCGATCCAGATCCAGTCAAAGCCATCGCCGCTTTCAAGGGCCAGGGCCCGATAATTGTCGTCTATCCTCGCCGACCAAAGCTCTCCCACCTTTTTGAAATGGAGGGATGGATGTCGCGGATTGGTCTTCATCAAAGTGAAGTTTTTGTCGGCTATGCGCCGAACCGCCTTTGGTAAGGAATTGTATTTTGTCCAGAAGCTAGCGGTGGCTCTGTGCCTCACAGGTCACGCAGTTTGCCAGCGGATATTTCGGCACGTGCTTCTGCCACCAGCTTGTCCAGCCGGCCCGATTTTGCGTCGGCCTCGATCTGCTGGTCCCACAAATCAGCCCGCAGCGCTTCGAACCATGCAGCGAACGCTTTGAGCTCATCTGGGCTGAGCTCTGCTACGGATTTTTCGATCTGTTCGAGTTTGGTCATGCATCAAAGGTAGCACTAATGGGCCAAAAGTGCCATCCGTGGGCCTGCCGGTCCGGAGAGGAACTCGCCCAAAATCCGGGCAACAAAAAAGGCGGGCAATGCCCGCCTTCCTATGCCGGTAGCCTGATCGGGAGCGTCTGGTCCGGGCTGGCAGCTATCTGCTGTTCCAGCTTGTCGGGTCTTTTCGCTCCGGCGCGCTTCTCTCGCGACCGTCAGTACATCCGTGACTTGCCGCGCGCCCCGAACCTTCGTCCGGCGCGCGCCTTTGCTTAGCCGCATTCTGCAACGCCAAGCGATTCCGCTTGGCTGCAAAATGCTTAAGCCAAATCAGGCTGCCTTGCTCAGAGACCCAGCGGCGGACTTGCCGGTGCGGCGGTCCTGCTCGATCTCGAAGTTGATTTTCTGGCCTTCAGCGAGGCTGGTCATGCCAGCGCGCTCGACAGCGGAGATGTGGACGAAAACGTCCGCGCCGCCATTGTCAGGCTGGATGAAGCCGTAGCCCTTGGTGGCGTTGAACCACTTGACCGTACCAGTTGCCATCTAAATGCCCTTCCACATTTGCTTTAGTTTGACCGGACCCGAAGTCCGGCCGGTGGTATCGAAATTTTGGAGACGTCAGCAAACGCGAGGGATCGCGAGGCCCGATCGATCGGCCAAATTCAATGGCCCGCATATAGGACAGTTTGCGAAAGAATACAAGATGGGTTGCCGGCGCGCTGCGCACGGCTGCATGGAAATTTTGACAGCGGCCGCGCGTTGTGGACGGATGAGATGCCCGTCGCTCAATGGAGGGAAACCATGAAGACCATTTTGCTTGCCGCCTGCTTCCTTTTGCTGGCCGCCGAGGCGCAGGCGGTGTCGCGCTACGATCCGACGCGCATGAGCTGCGACCGGGTGCAGGCGACGATCGCCAGGCAGGGCGCCGTCATCCTGCGCTACCAGTCGACGCGCGTGCCGGGGTTGCCGCTTTACGACCGCTATGTGCGCGACGAGCGTTTCTGCAACGCGGGCGAGGTGAGGGCGCGCGCCTATGTGCCGAGCGCCGACACCAGGTCCTGCATGGTCTATGTCTGCAAGCGTCCGGATTTCGAGCGGCGCTTCCGCCGCCGGTTCCTGCAGGACTGACAGGCAGCGCCTCAGAAACCGAACGAGGCCTGCGCCGCCGGCGGCGGGCCGACGCGAACGCCTTCCATGGCGAGCATCTTTTCCTTGGTGGCCGAGCCGCCCGGCGCGGAGAAGCCGCCGATCTTGCCGCCGGCCGCCAGGATACGGTGGCAGGGAATGACCAGCGGCACCGGATTGGCGCCGAGCGCCGCGCCCGTTTCGCGCGGAAGGCCGGCATGGCCGGCGCGCTTGGCCAGTTCGCCGTAGGTGGTGGTTTCGCCGAAGCCGAGCTTGCGCGCGGCATCGTAGATGGCGAGACGAAAATCATCGACGCCGTCGAGATCGACCGGCACGCCGGTGAAGTCGACATCCTCGCCAGCCGCATAGGCCTTGATCGACGCGATCAACTCGACCACCCAGGAAGGTTGGTTTGTCGAGGCTGAGACGCCGGGGTGGCGAAGCAGCCGACGCTCGACCGCTTCGCGGCTGCGCTCCGGCAGGCAAAGCCGGATCAGGCCCTTCTCGCTCCAGGCGATGCCCATGAAGCCGATCACTGTTTCTAACACTGCGTGGCCGGCCGTGATCTGAGATGTGGGTTTCATGGCGTATTCCTTCCGCAAAACAGCGAAAAACGAGTACATATCCAGAACAATATGGCACTCCCGCCCTGTTATCACCACCCGAAAACCGTCTGGCGGCCCCGATTGCCGGGGGTGAATCGCTGGTGTAAGGACTCCTTAACAACCGACAAACCGGACCGCACGGCTTGCCTGCTAAAATCATAATCACCGCGATCGGCGTGCTCGTTGCCGCTGCTGGTCTGAGCGGTTGTACCTCGACCTCGCAAATGAAGGCCGCGCCCGCGCTTGCGGAAGCCTCAACGCCTGTCGTCGCGGACGATACGCCGACCCTTGCGTTGCCCGAAACGGTGGCCGTCCTGCCGGAGCCTTCGGGCCTCGCGCAGGTGCAGACCGCGGCGCTGGCCGGCGATGCCGTTGCGATGGCGATCACACCCGGCGCGCCGGCGACGCAAAGCGCGCTCGCGACGCAAAGCGCGCTTTTGCCGCCGCCTGTCCAGCCTGGCGCACCCCTGTCCAGCGTTCCGCTGGCGCAACCCGCGGCTTTCGCGGGAGCGACGCCGATGGCCGGCAAGTTTCCGCCGCCCCCGGTGCTGACCGCTGGTGGCTCGCCGACCGGCCCCGGATCCATCAAGCAAGCAGCATCCATCAAGCAGGCGGCGGTCTACACGACCGCGGGCGTGGCCATGCCGGTCACCGGCCAGTCGGCGAAAGTCGCGCCGATGCCTGGTGTCCAGCAGGTCGCCTATGTGGCGCCGGAAAATCCGGCGCTGCTTGCCGCACCCGGCCAGCCCGAAGTGCATGCCAGCGGTCCACGCGGCGAGATCGAACGGCTGATCGAGAAATATTCGGCGATCTATGAAGTGCCGGTCGAGTTGGTGCGTCATGTCGTCAACCGCGAGAGCACCTTCAACCCGAAAGCCTTCAATCACGGCCATTGGGGACTGATGCAGATCAAGCACGCGACGGCGCGCGGCATGGGCTATGACGGACCGGCGACCGGCCTGTTCGACGCCGAGACCAATCTCAAATACGCGGTGAAATATCTGCGCGGCGCCTGGCTGGTCTCGGGCGGCAATGCCAAGCGGGCCGACATGCTCTACCAGACCGGCTATTACTACGACGCCAAGCGCAAGGGCCTGCTTGAGGCGACGGGCCTTGGCGTCGACCGCAAGCGGCGCCGCCTGCAACCCGACGCCTGAGTGGACTGTCAAATTCCGCGCGGCGTTTCGAGACAGCGCCATGCATGAAGACACGACGCCCCGCCCGCCGGCTCCCAACGACATCCGTCTGCGCAAGCTGCTCGACGATACGCTCGCCGCGCCGCATTGGCCGGAGGGTTGGGTCATGCGCGCGTTCGAGCATCGTGATGCGCACGCCCTCCACGCGCTGCTGCAAGAGGTGTTCGACGACGGCACCGACGGGCCGTTCGACGAATGGTGGCCGCGCATTGCCGGCGATGCTGAGTTCGACCCCGCTCTCTGTTTCTTGGCGATCGACGGCAAGGGCCTGCTGGCGGGCGCGGCGCTCTGCTGGACGTCCGGTTTCGTCAAGGACCTCGCCGTCCATCCGGAGGCGAGACGGCAGGGCCTCGGCGAAGCGCTGATGCGGCACGTGTTCCTGACCTTTCGCGATCGTGGGGCGGCCCATGTCGATCTCAAGACCAACACGGTGAAGAACACCGCGGCCTTCAGGCTCTACGAGCGGCTCGGCATGGTCCCGGTCGACTGGGAAGGCTGACGCTTAAAGCGCGTCGCGCTGAAACGGATTCAGGCGACGCGCTTTAAGTCTTTGTTTTGATGCATGTCGTTGTCCCAGAACCGCTGCACACTTCTGGGCGACATGCATTAAAGCGCGGCGTTGCAACCACCTGCGCGCATTCATTGTGAACGACTTCACATAGGCTGACGTTAGGGCATGCTAATGCGTCGTCGTGCCGGGCGGCCGATCGGCGGATCGACGCGGGCAAGGCGTCGGAGGAGGCTGTGCCGGCATGCGTCAGCCACTCCCAGGCGGGCTCCGGGGCGGGGGTTTCGGAGCCCGTCCGCTTTGCGTGTAGCGAGATGGAGGAGATCCCGCATGGCCCCGTTCACCGTCAACCCGCAGCGTTTCGACCCTTACAAGAACTACCGGTTCCGGTTGAAATGGGACGGCAAGTATGTTGCCGGCATATCGAGGATCAGTGGGTTGAAGCGCACCACCGAAGTCATCGAGCATCGTGACGGCGGCGCTGCCGGCAACACGCGCAAATCGCCCGGCATAACCCGCTTCGAGCCGATCACGATCGAACGCGGCGTGACCCACGACCTGGAATTCGAGCGCTGGGCGAACAAGGTGTGGGATCTGCAGATGGGGGTCGGCGCGGAAGTTTCGCTGAAGGACTTCCGCAAGGACATCATCCTGGAATTCCTCAACGAGGCCGGGCAACTGGCGCTCGCCTACAAGATCTATCGCTGCTGGCCTTGCGAAGTGCAGATGCTGCCGGAACTCGATGCCAACGCCAATGCGGTGGCGATCCAGTCGATGAAGCTGGAAAATGAAGGCTGGGAGCGCGACACCGCCGTGGTCGAGCCGGCCGAGCCCGGCTTCAGCGATCCGCCCGCCTGACCAACGCGAACCCTGAGCGCCGCCGGTTCAGATATCCGGCGCGTTGCCGACCTTCTTCTTCATCTCGAGCGCCCAGGCGCGCCCTTCATCGCCGCCCCACAGCAGCCAGGCGATGTAGCCGGCCGAGGGGTTGTCCTCGTTGCCGTAATTCTTGCCCTTCTTGTCCACCTCGTGGCGGGCGAAATAGCTGACCATGCGCCGGACGGTCGAAGGTGACAGGTTCCTGCGGTTCTTGAGCTCCGTCGCACGCGCGACGCCGATCTCGGTGCCGCCGCGGCCGAACTCCGCGCGCAGCCTGAGACCCTTGGCGGCATTGTCGGCCACGATCTGCGGGCAGCGCAGGTCGATTTCGTCGCTGTCGGTCTGGCGCATTTTTCTCCCTCGTCCCGGAAGGCTTAGCCGATGAAGGGAATGCGGCAAAGCGGGGCGAGGTTCCGGCGTGCCTCTTCAGGCGACCCGGGTTTTCAGGCAACCAGCGGGCTGGTGTCGCGTTGGGGAAGGCGGAGGGGCTGTTTCGGATCGGAGATCGAGATGAAAACGCTGCTGCCCCTGGTCGCCGTCGCGCTGTTTGCCGGCGCGCCCGCCGCGTTCGCCCAATCGGACGACACCAACAAGGATGCCGTGGGACCGATGGTGACCGACAACAAGGTCGACACCCAGACCTTCGTCACGACCGTGCCCAACGCCAATGAATTCGAGATCCAGTCGAGCAAGCTGGCGGAAGAAAAGTCGGCATCGGCCGACGTCAAGGCTTTTGCCGCCGATATGATCAAGGATCACACCAAGGTTGCCGAGGACTTCAAGGCCGCGCTCAGCCAGGGCCAGACCACCGCATCGATCAAGCCCGCCGGCCCGGCGCTGCAGCCGAAGGAGCAGCAGACGCTCGACGAATTGAAGGGCGCCACCGGCAAGGAGTTCGACGCCAAATACATCACAATGCAGACCGACGCGCACAAGGATGCGGTCGCGCTGTTTTCCACCTATGCCAATTCCGGCGACGACCCGGCGATGAAGGAATTCGCCAAGAAGACGCTGCCCGTGCTGAAGATGCACGAGAAGCACGTGAAGGCACTGGCGGTGGCGCATCAGTGAGGGTTCTGGCCGAAGCTAATCGGCCAGCGACGCGCTCTACGGCCCCCCTCTCTGTCCTGCCGGACATCTCCCCCTCAAGGGGGGAGATCAGCCGTCACGCCGGCTTTCGCCAATCTCCAACGTTGCAGAAAAGGCGCCGGCATCGAAGCTGCCAATCTCCCCCCTTGAGGGGGAGATGTCCGGCAGGGCAGAGAGGGGGCGAAGGAACGCTACGTTGCGCGCTTTCCACCAACTTTGGCAAATGCCGAACAGCCCGCCCGCAAGGGGGGAAGTCGGCGCTGGCGTTCGCTCGCCGCCACTGTAATCTCCTCCGCAAACAAGGGAGGACCGCCATGGACAAGGAAGTCATCGAAGTACCCGTGATGTCGGCGAAGGTGCGCGCGCTCGGCCTGCCGTGCTCGACAGCGGTGCGGGCCAACGGCTTCGTGTTCATCTCGGCGACGCCGCCGGTCGACATGGTGACCGGCGAGATGGTGCGCGGCGACATCGAGACCCAGACCGAGGCGTCGCTGAAGGCGCTGAAACACTGCCTGGAAGCGGCCGGCACCTCGCTGGACAAGGTGGTGATGGTGCGCATCTACGCCGTCAATTCCGGCTTCTACAACGCCATCAACCGGGTCTATGCGACGTATTTTGCGATCAACCCGCCGGCGCGCAGCTTCGTGCCGGTGGCGTCGTGGCCGATGGAGTTCGATATTGAGATTGAGTGCGTGGCGGTGGCTTAGCGGGTCGGTTGACGCTGGGTTTATGGCAGCGGCGAAACGCCGCTCAAGGCGGGCGATTGCACGACTTTTGCCAAGACAGCGGCAGCGGCCACCACATGATCAACCGTTCATCCGCCACGGCGCACTAACTGAAAGTCGGCAACCGGACGATGTGATTACCTCCTCCGACATCGACATGATGAGCCTGAGTTCGGATGGAAGGTAAGGTGGGAGGGCATATCCCGGGCAGGGATGAGCGGGGTTATCCAACCCACGTTTTGACCAACTCCTGTTGGTAGCCTACTTTCGTATGCTTTAGTCAATTGAGAATCATCGGTACTTTGCAGCAAAGGTCCGCTTATGCAGCCTCAAATTCGCAAAAAGTTATCAGAGATCGCTGCCGAATATGAGCTTGGCGCAGATGGGAACTTGCAAGACAGGACCTATCGTATGATTGAGTATGCTGTGGGTCGCCACGACTGGTACGAAGACCAGCGTGGAAAACTGTTTCAGGCCGCGCTGGGGATGCTCTCGTTTATTGCCGCCGCTGCTGCGATCGTTAATTCAGTTGGTGGATCGAAATACTTCGTTTTCTTTCTTGGAACTGGGCTGATTATACTTGGAATTACGGCTTGCAGATTGATTGTCATGTACACCCAGGTGTCAGAGAAAAATCACCCCTATAGGAAAGCTGCCGATATAAAAAGCTGGTATTATAGATACACCGTTTCCGGAGATATCATTGATGACCTTGATACCTTGGTTGGGAACGAGGATAAGGAGGCGGCTATCGATGACGTTCGGAAAAATTTCAGGGCCTTCTTGACAGCCATATCCGGATCTCTAGATGGCAAGGTGCTGCTGAAGGAAGATCTCCAGCAGGTATTCATTCTATATCTGCTTCAGAATTACAGGCAGGTGAATTTAAAGAAGATGTATGGGGTAACGAAGAGGGGAACCGTAGCGTCAATGGTTTTCTTCGGCCTGGCTTTAATCGTGTTGATGTGCTCCCCCGCAAAAGATATAATTAATGACATACGCGATAACGTCAAAATCGGAAACTGACGCCTGCTTCAGAGCTATTTCTGAAGTTTTTTCGCAAGGCAGGCGTGTCAAAAGATCCTTAGAGATCAGCCCGCTGGTCATATTTATACCCTATTCGCTGGACGATTTTGAGTATTTTTCGGGGCGGCGCCGAGAATTTGGTGAGTTACTCGGCGTACAAGGGCTTAAGGCGATCGAAAGAACGGCTCGGGTTTATACATCGGAAAAAGATCGAATTAGTAAACCTAGCTATCGCAACCGGCTTGAGAATTTTCCCGATACGGCTTCGCGACCCGTGCCTCTAAATGCCATTAATCAAACCGAAAAGCTCATAAGTGAGCTATCGGCGTTTCCGCGGGCCAGCACTCACGTTTTTACTTTCTTCAGGCCGTCCGACCTGTATAATAAAAGGTGGCCTGGCTACGTACCTTGCCCTACAAGTGGTGATTTTAAGTATAGGGATGGGAAACTATCTTTGAATGTTATGTTCAGGTCGTGCGATATACTAAATTTTCTTTACAACGATATATACTACCTGAGAAAAATACAATGCCTAGTTCTTAGTAAGGCAAAAGAGGTTGACGGCTCAAAGTTACCACGGACAGCGCAGCCAGGGGAGTTGAACCTGTTTCTCTCGAGAGCATTCATTCAGACGTGGGAGATAGACCCAATTAATAATCTGAATGATCTAGTGAACAGTACGAAACGTTTTCTCGCTGAGTCCTAGGTTATTTCGGTATCTACAGTAAGCTCGTCACCCAAAATACTCCTGCAGAGGGCGCACCTCCAAATTCCCCGCCCTTAACGCCGCAATCGCCTCGGCCACCGCCGCCGCCCCAGACAGCGTCGTGTAATACGGCACCTTCTGCATCAGCGTCGCCCTGCGCAGTGACTTCGAGTCCGACACCGCCTTCTGGCCGTCGGTGGTGTTGAAGACGATCTGGACCTGGCGGTTGCGGATGGCGTCCTCGATGTGAGGGCGGCCTTCGAGGACCTTGTTGATCTTTTCCGCCGTCACACCGTTCTCGGCGAGGAAGCGGGCGGTGCCGGAGGTGGCGAGGACCTTGAAGCCCTGGCCGGCGAGGCGCTTCACCGCCGGCAGGATGCCTTTCTTGTCCTCATCGCGCACCGAGACGAACAGCGTGCCGGAGCGTGGCAGATCAACACCCGCTCCCAGCTGGCTCTTGGCGAAGGCCAGCGCGAAATCGCGGTCGAGGCCCATGACCTCGCCGGTCGAGCGCATTTCCGGTCCGAGCAGAATGTCGACACCGGGGAAGCGGGCGAAGGGGAAGACGGCTTCCTTGACCGCGATGTGGCCGGGATTGCGCGGGTCGGGCATTGCGCCGTAATGCGCGAAGGCATTTTCCAGCGTCTCGCCGGCCATGATGCGGGCGGCGATTTTCGCAATCGGTCGCCCGATGGTCTTGGCGACGAAGGGCACGGTGCGCGAGGCGCGCGGGTTCACTTCCAGCACATAGACCGTGCCGTCCTTGATCGCATATTGCACATTCATCAGGCCGCCGACATTGAGCGCGCGCGCCAAGGCCGCCGTCTGCCGCTCCAATTCGTCGACGAGGTCCGACGGCAGCGAATGCACCGGCAGCGAGCAGGCGCTATCGCCTGAGTGGATGCCGGCCTCCTCGATATGCTCCAGAATGCCGGAGACGAAGGTCGCCTTACCGTCGCACAGGCAATCGACATCGACCTCGATGGCGCCCGACAGATAGGTGTCGAACAGGAGCGGGTTCTTGCCCAGCAGCGTGTTGATCTGGCCGGTCTTGTCGTTGGGATATTTCTGCTTGATGTCTTCCGGCACCAGGCCCGGCACGGTGTCGAGCAGGTAGGTCTGCAGCATGCCCTCGTCATGGATGATCTGCATGGCACGGCCGCCGAGCACGTAGGACGGACGCACCACCAGCGGGAAGCCGAGCTCGCCGGCGACCAGGCGCGCCTGCTCGACCGAATAGGCGATGCCGTTCTTCGGCTGGCTGAGGTTGAGCTTGTGCAAGAGCTTCTGGAAACGGTCGCGGTCCTCCGCCAGGTCGATCATGTCGGGCGAGGTGCCGAGGATCGGGATGCCGGCCTTTTCCAGCGCGTCGGCCAGCTTCAGCGGCGTCTGGCCGCCGAACTGGACGATGACGCCGACGAGCTCGCCGGACGCCTGCTCGGCGCGCAGGATCTCCAGCACGTCCTCCGCCGTCAGCGGATCGAAATAGAGGCGGTCGGAGGTGTCGTAGTCGGTCGAGACCGTCTCCGGGTTGCAGTTGATCATGATCGCTTCATAGCCGGCGTCGCGCAGCGCGAAGGCGGCATGGCAGCAGCAATAGTCGAACTCGATGCCCTGGCCGATGCGGTTCGGACCGCCGCCGAGGATGACGACCTTCTTGCGCGCCGAGACGCGCGCCTCGTTGGCGGGCTCGCCGATGAAGGGAACCTCATAGGTCGAGTACATGTAGGCGGTCGGCGAGGCGAACTCGGCGGCGCAGGTGTCGATGCGCTTGTAGACCGGATGAACGTCGAGCTTTGCGCGAGCCTTCTGAATCACGTCCGCGTCGGTCTTCGTCAACGATCCGAGGCGGGCGTCGGAGAAGCCCATGGCCTTCAGCATGCGCAGATTGACGGCGTCCTGCGG
This sequence comes from Mesorhizobium sp. CNPSo 4661, assembly GCF_057784215.1. Classification (NCBI taxonomy): domain Bacteria; kingdom Pseudomonadati; phylum Pseudomonadota; class Alphaproteobacteria; order Hyphomicrobiales; family Phyllobacteriaceae; genus Mesorhizobium; species Mesorhizobium sp. CNPSo 4661. The sequence goes on from NZ_JBWGIO010000006.1 coordinate 308,008, forward strand.
CAGGCCATGCTCGCGGACGCGCTCCTCCATGGCGATGATGCCGGCGATCTGCTCGAGGAACCACGGGTCGATCTTGCACATGGCGTGCACGTCTTCCAGCGAGGTGCCCATGCGGATCGCCTGCGCCACCATGCGCAGCCGGTCCGGCGTCGGGGTGCCGAGCGCGGCGCGGATCGCGTTGCGGTCGTCGGCATGGCTGGCGGCGGCGCTGCCATGGCCGAGGCCGGGGATCTCGATCTCGTCCAATCCGGTCAGGCCGGTTTCCAGACCGCGCAGGGCCTTCTGCAGCGATTCCTGGAAGGTGCGGCCGATGGCCATCACTTCGCCGACCGACTTCATGGCGGTGGTCAGCACCGGCTCGGCGCCGGGGAATTTTTCGAAGGCGAAGCGCGGGATCTTCGTCACCACGTAGTCGATGGTCGGCTCGAAGGAGGCCGGCGTCGCGCCGCCGGTGATGTCGTTCTCCAGCTCGTCCAGCGTGTAGCCGACGGCGAGCTTGGCCGCGACCTTGGCGATCGGGAAGCCGGTTGCCTTCGAAGCCAAGGCAGAGCTGCGCGAGACGCGCGGGTTCATCTCGATCACCACCAGGCGGCCGTCGGCCGGATTGACGGCGAACTGCACGTTGGAGCCGCCGGTCTCGACGCCGATCTCGCGCAGCACCGCGATCGAGGCGTTGCGCATCATCTGGTATTCCTTGTCGGTCAGCGTCAGCGCCGGCGCGACGGTGATGGAATCGCCGGTGTGCACGCCCATCGGATCGAGGTTCTCGATCGAACAGATGATGATGCAATTGTCCGCCTTGTCGCGGACGACCTCCATCTCATACTCCTTCCAGCCAAGCACGCTTTCCTCGATCAGCACCTCAGTGGTGGGCGAGGCGTCGAGGCCGGACTGGACGATGTCGTAGAATTCGGCGCGGTTGTAGGCGATGCCGCCGCCGGTGCCGCCCATGGTGAAGGAGGGACGGATGATGGCGGGCAGGCCGACATGGTCGAGCGCCTGGGCTGCGATCGCCATGCCATGGCTGATATAGCGCTGCTTGCGGTCGCCTTCGCCGAGGTTCCAGCGGGTTTCCAGCGCGTCGAGCGCGGCGTCGAGGTTTTCCGGGTTCTCGGCCTTCAGTGCCGCACGCTCGGCTTCATGCGTCTTGCGGTCGGCATTCTTGACGTCGGTGGCGTTGGCCAGCATCGACTTGGGCGTCTCCAGCCCGATCTTGCTCATCGCCTCGCGAAACAGCGCGCGGTCCTCGGCCTTGTCGATGGCGTGCGCGTCGGCGCCGATCATCTCGACTTGATAGCGCTCCAGCACGCCCATGCGGCGCAGCGAAAGTGCTGTGTTGAGCGCGGTCTGGCCGCCCATGGTCGGCAGCAGCGCATCCGGCCGTTCCTTGGCGATGATCTTGGCCACCACTTCGGGCGTGATCGGCTCGATATAGGTGGCGTCGGCCAGCTCCGGGTCGGTCATGATGGTGGCCGGATTGGAGTTGACCAGGATGACGCGGAAGCCTTCTTCCTTCAGCGCCTTGCAGGCCTGGGTGCCGGAGTAGTCGAACTCGCAAGCCTGGCCGATAACGATGGGGCCGGCCCCGATGATCAGGATCGACTTGATGTCGGTGCGTCTTGGCATATTCGAAAAATCCGTTCGGCGGGCAGCTTGCACGAAAAACCGGGACGGGAGGACCCGGCCGGTTGTGCTTGCGATTCTGGTATCAGGCTAGGAGGGCCTTATAGGGAAGAGTTTTGCGCGATGTAACCCCGAAAATGCGGGAGTAGGGCAGTAGGCAGTAGGCAGTAGTGGAGTGCACCCCAAAATTGAGACAGAGGTATAAGGGACAGTCCTAAGAGGGACTGATGCCCGGAAGACGCAAATTTAGCCGAGAGGTGAAGCTAGCAACCGTTGAGCGGATGCTGGCAGGTGAGGATGTGGGGGCCTTGTGCAGAGAG
>NZ_JBWGIO010000051.1:0-9630 GCF_057784215.1 Mesorhizobium sp. CNPSo 4661
GGGAGGTTGATGCTGGCAAATGCACCGATCGGCTTGTCGGGGAACTGGCGCGGGTCCGGCTCGAGAGACGGGCCGGGTTTGTCCATCATCTCCCAAAGCAAATCCTGATCGTAGCTTTCTACGGGAGGCAGCTCCTCTGGCCATCTGCTCGCGCCCTGCGACGCGCTGTGCTGCGCAGCGGCGCTGCCGACGCCCATCGGCTCCATCCGGACCGCTTTTGCTGGATCAGGAACGGGCAGGATATGGCGCTCGAGCTCCATCGCTTTAGCGCCTGCCTGCGATTTTCGCAGATCAGCCAGTGCGGCACCGACATTCCGATTGCCCCCGCCGTCCTTCCTATAGCGCTTGACATCGTCGTCCAATGACGTGCCGGAAAGCCGAGCAGCAATGCCCGGTTTGTTGCTCTCGCGCAGGTAGTCACTGAAATTACGAAGAAGAACTGCATACCGGCCGCGGGTCCCGGTCGCGGCTTCGTTTTTGTATTCTTTGATGAGAGCCACGTCCTGGGGGTGAGGATTTAGCTCAGGGCGGCCTGTGATCGGCACCACTCCGCCCGTCGACTGGAAGTTCCGGAGATGGTCCATTGCCGGACGGAGTCTCCCATTATGACCCGTTTCGATGGCCTCGCGCACATCATCGGTCAGCGACCGGTCGTCGAGCCGAGCAGCAATCGGATCTTTGTTATTTGCGAAGAGCCAGCGCCCGAAGCTGCGAAGAGAAGATACATAGGCGTCGGCAGTGCCATCGGTGGCATTCCCCTCGAAGAGGGCCTTCTCAAGCCCCGAAATGAGGCCAGCGTCCTCGGAATAGAGAGGCTGCTTTCTCCGCCCTATCAAAACTCCAGTTGACTGAAGGCGCTCGGCTGGCTGGAGAGATGACGACGGGCCGGGTTCGTCCATCATCTCCCAAAGCAAATCCTGATCGTAGCCTTCCACAGGAGGCAGCTCCGCTGGCCATCTGCTCGCGCCGCCCTGCGACACGCTGTGCTGCGCAGCGGCGCGGCCGACGGGCATCGGCTCCATCCGGACCGCTTTTGCGGGATTAGGAACGGGGAGAATATGGCGCTCGAGCCCCATCGCGTCAGCGCCTGCCTGCGATTTTCGCAGATCAGCCAGTGCGGCACGGATATGCCGATCACGGGCGCCCTTCCTATAAATCTCGACATCGCCGTCCAATGACGTGCCGGAAAGCCGAGCAGCAATGCCCGGCTTGTTGTTCTCACGCAGATAGTCACTGAAACTGCGAAGAACAGCTGCATACTTGCTGCCGGTCCCTGGCGCTGCTTCGTTTTTGTACTCTTTGATGAGAGCCACGTCCTGGGGGTGAGGATTTAGCTCAGCGCGGCTTGTGATCGGCACGTTGCCTGTCAACTGGAAAATCCGGAGATAGTCCATTGCCGGACGGAGTCTCACATTATAACCCGTTTTGATGGCCTCGCGCGCATCATCGGTCAGCGATTGGTCGTTGAGCCGAGCAGCAATCGGATCTTTTTTATTTGCGAAGAGCCAGCGGCTGAAGTTGCGAAGAGAAGATACATAGGCGGAGGCAGTGGCATTGATGGCATTGCCCCCGAGGACTGCCTTCTCAAGTCCCGAAATAAGGTGAGCGTCCTCGGAATAAAGACGCTGCCTGCGCCGCCCTATCCGAACTCCAGCTGACTCAGCCGGCCGCAGTGTCGAGGACGCCGGTATTGCTCCACCTGAATTGGCGATCTCGCTCAGCTGCCGCTCAATGGCAAGACCGTGTAGATTGTCCAGGGGCCTCGGCCTCTTCGCTGGCCGCAACCCAGCTGTGTCACGCTCATCGTCGATGACGACCTCCCCGCTTGGCAGGAGGTTGCTGCTGGCAAATGCACCGATCGGGTTGTCGGGGAACTGGCGCGCGGCTGGCTGGATAGATGACGACGGGCCGGGTTTGTCCATCATCTCCCAAAGCAAATCCTGGTCGTAGCTTTCCACAGGAGGCAGCTCATCTGGCCACCTGTCCGCTTCTTGCCACGCGCTGTGCTGCGCAGCGGCGCCGCCGACGGGCATCGGCTCCATCCGGACCGCTTTTGGTGAATCAGGAACGGGGAGAATATGGCGCTCGAGCTCCATCGCTTTAACGCCTGCCTGCGATTTTCGCAGATCAGTCAGTGCGGCACCGATATTCCGATCACCCGCGGCGTCTTTCCTATAGCGCTCGACATCGCCGTCCAATGACGTGCCGGAAAGCCGAGCAGCAATGCCCGGCTTGTTGTTCTCACGCAGGTAGTCACTGAAACTGCGAAGAAGAGCTGCGTACCGGCTGCCGGTCGATGTTGCTGCTTCGTTTTTGTACTCTTTGATGAGAGCCAGATCCTGGGGGTGAGGATTTAGCTCAGGGCGACCTTCGATCGGCACGACTCCGCCCATCGACAAGGTCCGGAGATGGTCCATCGCCGGAAGGAGTCGTCTGTGATGACCCTTATCGATGGCCTCGCGGGCATCATCGGTCAGCGACTGGTCGTCGAGGCGGGCAGCAATCGGATCTTTGTTATTTGCGAAGAGCCAGCGCCCGAACCTGCGAAGAGAAGATACATAGGCGTTGGCGTTGCCCTTGCTGAGGGCGAGTTCCGAGATGAGGCGAGCGTCCTCGAAATAAAGAGGCTGCTTCCTGTTCCCTTTCGAAACTCCAGCTGACTGAGCCGGCTGCAGCGCCCAGGAGGCCGGCATTGCTCCACTACCTCCACCTGAATTGGCGACACCCTCATCGTTGATTACGACTTCCCCGCTTGGCAAAAGGTTGCTGCTGGCAAATGCACCTATCGGCTTGTCGGGGAACTGCTGGTGGTCGTACACCCAGTTCAAGTGAGGAATGGACTCTCGGGGATCCGATGACTGGTCATGGCGTGCGGCTGGCTCGAGAGATGACGACGGTCCGGGTTTGTCCATCATCTCCCAAAGCAAATCCTGATCGTAGCTTTCTATGGGATGCAGCTCATCTGGCCATCTGTTCGCGCCCTGCGACGCGCTGTGCTGCGCAGCGGCGCTGCCGACAGGCATCGGCTCCATCCGGACCGCGTTTTCGGCAGCGGGAACGAGGGGAATATGGCGCTCGATTTCCATCGCTTTAGCGCCTGCCTGCGATTTTCGAAGATCAGCCAGTGCGGGACCGATATTCCGATCACCGCCGTCCTTCCTATAGCTCTTGACATCGCCGTCCAACGACGTGCCCGAAAGCCGACCAGCAATGCCCGGCTTGTTGTTCTCACGCAGGTAGTCACTGAAATTGCGAAGAACAGCTGCATACACGTTGCGCGTCGGTGTCACTGCTTGGTTTTTGTACTCTTCGATGAGGACCCCGTCCTGGGGGTGAGGATTTAGATTACCGCAACCTTTGATCGGCGCGATTCCGCCCGTCGACTGGAAGGTCCGGAGATGGTCTATTGCCGGAAGGAGTCGTTTGTGATGACCCTTTTCGATGGCCTCGCGCGCATCATCGGTGAGCGACTGGTCGTCGAGCCGAGCAGCAATCGGATCTTTTTTATTTGCGAAGAGCCGGCGGCTGAAGCTGCGAAGAGAGTATACATAGGCGTTGGCGGTGGGATAGGCGGCATTGCCGCGGCGGAGGCCCTTTTCAAGCCCCGAAATAAGGCGAGCATCCTCGGAATAAAGAGGCTCCTTGCTGTGCCCTATCAAAACCCCAGCTGACTGGACCGGCAACGTCGAGGCCGCCGGCATTGCTCTGCCGCCACGTGAATTGGCGATCTCGTTCAGCTGCCGCTCAAAGGTCGCCGCATCTGCGGACGGCACCGCGGGTGAACTCGCTTGCCGGCCCGCGCTGTCCGACTTTACACGCACCCAATTCGTCGAGGCGAAATCCATCCGTCCCTCCCTTCAAAAATAGGCCTTCGAGGCTGGGCTGGATTTGACGTACCGGAAAATCAGGAACAAACTACCCTTTAACAGCCCTCGGCAGGCATGCGCCGTGAGCATCGGCAGCCGATGTTCGTCCAGTGCGACCAACCCTGTCTGTTTTGTTAAATGGGGAAGCTGTCGACAACCTGATCACGACAACGCGCCTCGAGCGCGGTGCATGTGCCCGCGCGCTTCGCGGTCAAGACCCGATAGATCGAAGATTCATAGACAAATACGGTGTTCCAACCTCAGAAAAACGCTGGAAGGTCACGCCACGGGCTTCCCGTGCGCACGATCCAAAGCACGGCGGTGACGGTCTCGTCACCCTCCGAGGCCCACGGCCCCTTCACCAACGACACGGCCTCGCGCACCCAGGCGCTGGCCCTTTTGGAAACCTTCAACGCTGACCTGCTCAGCCAACCCCAGTGCCACGCTCACGCTGGAACGATGGTGTGGCTGGCGCCGAGATCGTCGCCCGTCGCGTGAAGGGCGATGACAAACTGCTGCCGGAAAATGGCCGTGAGGCATTGGGCATCAGCCGACGAACCCGTTCGGCACCGCCGTGTGCAGCTCGCCTGTGGCGAGGTAGTGCTCTCCGAAGCCGATATAACTGGTACGTCCCGTCGCGGCTCACACCGCAGATGAACCAGATACTCGGCACCACCAACCAGCCCTTCGGCAAGGTGGTCCAGCCGCTGCACTTTCGCCGACAGACCATTAGCGCCGAGTTGCTGTGGTCGCCGCTGCCCAGGGGATGGGAGATGGACGCGCCATTGCCGGCGGAGGGTAAGGGGGCGCTGGCCATTCCCCACGAGGTGCTTCGGCACCGGGCCATCCTTTATAGCGGGGCGAACCAGCCCTTCAGCAAGGTGGTGGAGACCTACACTGCCGGAGTCCTGGCCTTCGGCCGCCGCTGAAGGATGGCGCTTGTAGGCCACGGTTGCGGTGTTCATCCCGTCGCGTTTATGCCGCAAATCCTACCGCGAGTTAAGTTGATAACGCCCTGTCGCTATTGCCCCAAAACTGTCGACTATCGAACAGGCGCACCAGAGCGAAATGTGTTGCATTTCATGCGCAGCCCTCGACGCAAAAAGAAGGAAAAGCGCGACGTGAAGGTGCGCCGGCCCAACTTGCGTATCAGCGCGCAGCTGCGTCCGCAGGATGGCACCTCACTTGCACATCAACCTTGGGAAGCCGCTGTAACAGTTTTGCCTCAACCAACGGAGATGACATGGCGATTGGCCCAGAAGCACGGAATTACCTTTCGCAGCGGCTCGTAAGAATTCTCGGCTCTGTTGTTGATGGCTGGTTGTCGGTGATGATGCTCCGGTGTCAGATCCTCTTGCACATGGTTATCGGGCACCTGGCGGCATTTTGCGGCGGCTCTGGAAGATCTCGCCGGGGACGTGTCTCCCCTGATCGACAGTCCGCCACTACCAAGTTCTTCCCGGGGGATGGTGATGAGGACTTCGTCCAGATGCCAAACTTCATCGGAGCCGGCCGCTTCGTACGCAGTCGTTGAACGTACTGGGCCAAACTTCTTGCTTCAGCGGGGGACTGAGACGGCGATCTCGCGCTCCAGAATTTCGTCGACCCAGGCGTAGTCCCAAAAGGAGCAAAGGTGTGACATTGGCGGTAGAGCGCTGGCGTTTGTAGCTGGTGTGCATGAACCTGCGTCTACTCACCTCTGCACGAGAAGTTACCCGTGACAACCCCCAAATCAAAGGCCCCGGTGGGACATTTGGACAACGCACATAAAAGGTATCTTTCTGCCGAACTAGCCCGCGGAACCATATCGGTTGAGATCGATCGCAGCCTACTGCCCCCCGAGGCAACGTTCGGGTTCGCGGAGCGCATCAATCCCAAACGGTCTTTCCTGTTTGCTTCTAAGCTGCTTGGCCGTCACAGTCCCGTTCGGCCTTCGCTGATGCGAAAGACGTACACACTTCTGGCCGACCAAATTTCACCCGATCTCGAAGGGCCAATCCTGTTCATAGGCGTGGCCGAAACTGCAGTCGGGCTGGGAGCGGGCGTGCACCAGCAATATTCAGAACAATATGAACGAGACGACACTGTTTACATTTGCACCACCAGACACGCACTAGGTTTGCCCCTAATCTGTCAATTCCAGGAGGAGCACAGTCACGCGCCAGGACATTTCGTACACTGGCCGCTCGAGCCAGGCCTGGTCTCGATGGTCAAGAACGCCCGGACGCTTGTGGTAATTGACGATGAAACGTCGACCGGAAAAACATTCGGCAATCTGTTCGCAGCTCTGCCTGCCAGCATCAGGTCGGACCTTCGAAATACGGTTCTCGTTACGCTTACGGATTGGTCAGATGGTGCTGTCGAACAGATAATCGCAGCCAACGTGAAGCGCGCGTCAATCCTTTCCGGGCGGTACCGCTGGTATGCAAACGGTTTGAACATCGACGCGCCGGAAGTTCCATCTGTTGGAAAAAAAGGGGGTAAAGTCATTTTGCCCGACAAGGATATCAACTGGGCTCGGTTGGGTGTCTCCCGGCACCAACTTCAACTGGATGGTGAGGCGGCGTCGTCGGGCGCTACGCTGGTCCTTGGTACAGGAGAAAACATTTGGCAGCCGTTCCTGCTTGCGGAAAAATTGGAGATGGAAGGAGCTAACGTACACTACTCATCGGTTACCCGATCACCGATTTCGGTGGGTCACGCCATTTTATCGAAAATAGCGTTTGAAGACAATTACGGCGGGAATGTATTTAACTATCTGTACAATGTCGTCCCATCAGAATACATCAAAATAATCGTGTGTTCCGAGACAAGTGAAGCGTATATAAGCCCTATACTCCTACGCTTCTTGGAAAGGGCATCGGTCGTAATTCCCAAGAGATTAAGTGCTATTTGATGATTATCATCACGCAAAATTTCAATACGTCAATAGCGCTCAAGTCTTGAAGTTGCGCTAGGTGAAGCAGGAGAATTACATTGCCGGTGACGAGAAGTAAATTATTTTCTGGTACGTATCGTAGTACGGACATCACGTTTCTCTTGAAGCCCGTAATTTTGGAGCCAATCGACGACGCTTCAAAGGAGCGAGCGATACAGTCCGGCCTACGCCATTATTCGGAAATGATTTCTTTCGAAAGCGCCCCCGAAGCCGACTACATGGCGATATTCTACGACGCGATGGCAGTTGGCGCTGCGAGAATGGGACGCGAAGTAGCAGCTCTCGCTCGGACTATCTCAAATCAGATTAAAGGTCCCATCACGTTGGCGAGCCTCGTTCGGGCCGGGGTGCCTTTGGGTGTCCTCCTCAAGCGTGCTCTGTCGCGCATGGGAAAGGACGTGCAACACTTTGGCATTTCGGTCATACGGGACCGCGGAATTGACAGTAATGCAATGCGCCACATCATTGAGCGGCGCCCCATTGAAGGTCTGCTGTTTATTGATGGATGGACGGGCAAAGGCGCCATCTCTGCTGAGCTGGAACGGAGCTTCCCTTCGTTTTCTGCGCAGCCGCCAAAGCTGGTGGTTTTGTCTGACCCCTGTGGCCGGGCGTGGCTGGCAGCGTCGCCCGAGGACTGGCTCATTCCATCGGGAATACTCGGGAGCACCGTGTCGGGGCTGATCAGCCGCTCGATACTGAACGAGGACGTCACAGGTCCGGAAGATTTTCACGGTACAGTCCGATGGAATCACTTGGCGTCCCATGATATCTCAGCTGCTTTCGTGGATAATGTATGGGCACATGCCGTCACCGCGCTAGACCATACTAATGATGTCGCGCAGTGGATAGACAACGACCGCTCAAGACATCAGAGACTATCGCGGGAGGCAATTAATCGAGTTGCTGCACGGTTTGCCGTTGAGAATATTAATAGGATCAAGCCAGGAATTGCTGAAGCCACGCGAGCAATTCTGCGCCGCAAGCCTCAAGTTGCACTCCTCTCTTCTGTTGAGGACCCTGACCTGGCGGCGCTACGGTATTTGATCCGGGAGAGGAAAGTCCCCTTCCAAGTCGTTCCGGAAAATATCCAGCCATATCGCGCCATTACTTTGATAAAAAAGGTTTAGAAATTTGATTATATCGCATCTTGGTCCAAACTCCGGAACCGCTCAACAGGACAGAGCGAGTGGCAGGCGTTTCGATTCATCCTGCTTGCTGGTTGTTGGCGGGCACGACGTCATTTTTGCAATTATAAGAGGGCCGGCCGTCGTTTGAGGGAAGCGATTGGCATAAATGTGAACGCAAAACCAAATTCATCTGCCCGGTACCTTTCCGAGTGACGAAAACGGATTTCCAAACATGGATGACGGATCGAGTGCATTGCCTGATCAACCCACCAGATCCGCAGATCACGCCGTGCAGCCAATCGTCTTTGCTGATCTGGATGACACATTGTTCCAAACACGTGCAAAGTGCCCGAAAGGCAGCCAGCATAAACTGGCGCTAGCTGCGGTCTCCTTGAACGGACATCATTCCATGATGACGCCACGCCAGGTTGCGATGATCGATTGGCTGCTGGGTACGTCACAAGTCATTCCCGTCACCGCACGTGGCACGACGGCCTACGGGAACGTCAAGATCGCGTTCAACAGCTATGCAATTGTTGCAAACGGCGCTGTCATCCTTCAGCCGGACGGCACGCATCTAAAGGAATGGCACGATGTCATTTCTAAGGAACTGATTCCTCACAGGAAGGCACTGGATAAGGTACTTGAAATTGGTCGGCAAGTAGCGGCAGCTGGCAAGATGTCTCTTCGTTCGTGGATCGTAGAAGAAAGGGGGATGGCCACATATGTCGTTTTCAAAGAAAATAATGGTGATGGCAAGAGGCTGGCAGAACTGAAATTTGAGTTCGACGATGCGGGTTGGATACGGCATCACAACGGAAACAACTTCGCGCTCATTCCCCCGCCTGTTTCAAAGCGCCGGGCAGTAGAGTTCCTCCTGAAGAAACTCCGGTCGGAGTCTGAAGATAGGCCAGCGATCGGATTCGGCGACAGTGCAAGCGATCTCGGCTATCTCAATTTGTGCGACTGGTGGGGTGCGCCATCGCGCTCGCAGATTTCGGCGATGCTGAACGAGCCAACGAAGACGCTTTTTGCGGGCATTGCTTGAAAGGAAAATCATGCCCCACCGCGGGTGATGTCACGTTATCTGACTCTGACTGGCTGAGGCCTGTATGGCGAATGTCAATTGCCCACGTTGACGGGTTGCCACTCTGCCATGCACTGGGCGGGTCCTTCTTGCAGCCGACCGTCATGCCAACGCCGCTCTGAAGATGTGCTGCGAAGCGCGCCAGACTGCGCTAGCTGAGGCGAGATTGATAGTTTTGGATGGCGAGTTTTGAGTTTTTGCGTTTTTGCGAGTTGCCCACGTAACCTCTAACTTACCAAGTGGCACCTTGCGGGAGTCGATATGTGGCCCGGTGGCGAGTTGCAAAGTCGCCCGACTGGTTCCGATAGTCCGCGCAACTTCAAAGATATTTTTTGGCGATTTTCCCTTTGAAGTGTAATTTTTGACGGTCCCCTGCGTCGGAACTTTCTGGTCAAAATCATTCACAAGAAATGAGTTATCTGCTTTTTCAGCTCGGGTGGGAATGCTCCTTCGCAGGGCGTGCGATCGTGTCCCGCGGCGTAGTGTAGTTGGCGGCATTGGTCGCCGTGCTCTCCGGCATGGGCCGGGCTGATCAGCGCGCCACGGCTGGCAGGCTGATCATGGGATCATCGCTCATCTGGCTGATTGTTTCCAGGGTCATGTATCTGGCCC
>NZ_JBWGIO010000052.1:0-9544 GCF_057784215.1 Mesorhizobium sp. CNPSo 4661
ACCGCCCGATCTATTCGCTTGGCGAGATTGACTTTGCTGTTTGGATGATACGCCGCTTGATAGCGATCTTCATTTCTTGACAGAATGAAGCCCCCGCGCGGCCCCCGTATTGACTTATGAGACGTGCTGCTGACGACGTCGCAATATGCTACGGGATTGGGATGCGCTCCTGCGGCAACCAGGCCGCTAATGTGCGCGATGTCGGCCACGAGATAGGAGTTCACCTCCAGAGCAATTTCTGCCATTGCCGCGTAGTCAAAGACACGCGGATAAGCGGTTCCACCCATCCAAATGAGCCGCGGCCGTTCCCGCTTAGCTGTCTCGCGCAAGCGGTCATAGTCAATTTGCTGCGTTTTTTCGTGCAGCCCATAGGGAACGCGTCGATAGTCTGTTCCGGAAAAGTTGATGGCCCAACCGTGGGTTAGATGCCCCCCTTCCGGAAGTGCTAAGCCCATGACTTTGGCGCAGGGCTTCAAAAGCGCGCGATAGACAGCCTGATTGGCCGGCGAGCCGGAATAGGGCTGGACGTTGGCGTGTTCGCTGCCAAATAGGTTATTCAAGCGCTCAATGGCGAGGTTCTCAAGCTCATCGACGATCTCGTTTCCCGCGTAGTAGCGCGCACCCGGGTACCCCTCGGCATACTTGTTTGTGAAAATCGACCCGGTCGCTTCCAGAACTGACGATGAGGCAAAGTTTTCAGAAGCGATTAGTTTGAGCGTCGTGCGCTTCTGTCGCTGTTGTCTCTGAAGCAGTTCGTGAACACGGCTATCAACCGCGGCTAAGGAAGAGCGTCCGTAAGTGTCGGGCTGCGCGATGGCGAGATCGGCGGAGTTGTCCATCGTGGGTTCTCGCTCCAACTGGATCGATCTATTTCGCGATCAAGCAGGCTGCCCGCTTCGGCTGCTCGTCTCGTATCGCTTCGAGTCGTTTTAGGTCTCGTTCATGATGGCCATCGCAGTGGGGCAGGAGATCGACTAGCAATTGGATCAGACCGCCGTCCTTGCCTCCTGCTTTGACATGATAGGATCGCCACGGGCGTTGTTCGTTGCAGCAAAGAAAGTCCGCTCTGGCAAGTAGCCGGACATGTCGCACAACGCGATCGCGACGTAGATCCAAAATGTCTGCCAGCTCGCAGACAGTTAGGTCTGCATGCGCGCAAAGGCCCAGGATTCGAAGGCGATCAAGATGCGCTGCCGTCCGTAGGCGACTGACCAGTGTCATCATTGTTCAGCATAAAGTCATATGGAGAGACTGGATACTCGTTGCACTGAATTTGCCATCTGGCGATCTCCGCAGAAGCCGCAGCCTTCAAACCAAATTAGGTCGTTGCTTACCACTCCCAGCGGTCCGGAGTTGCTAAGAGTCTGTGAAGTTCTTTGAAAGATCTGTTGCAACGCCTGCACGCGATTAGGCGACCGGCATGATTTGCGTCCTGGTTTAGCGGAACTGTGGGTCGTAGCTCGTGATGCGATGCATGATCACCGCCTTGGCGGGCGAGTGCAACGATGGCTTTCTGCTGGCTGCGCCGCTTGGCGACGTTCATCGCCCAGGAGCATTTCGTTACGTCGAGCCCCTTGGAATTGCGGAGGCCTACACGATTGAGGCCCTTTTCGTAGGTGCGCGTGTCGAGGGACGCAGTCACCTTGAGGCCGGTCCTGGTCGTGGTCGCGCCGATCAACTCGACCACCGCCAGGCAGCTTTCGTGCGGTCGGCCCGCCAATTCTGAGTGATGTGACAGAACAGGCGGTGCTCGATCTTGTTCCAGACTGCCCTCAGGTGCAGCAATGCTACCACGTTACCGGAGAGGCAGACTTCATCCTTATCATTAATACCAGAGATATGGACGAGTATACATCTCTGACACGCCAATTATTTTTCAAGAAGGGAAACGTGAAGAGCTTCCGAACTTTCGTCATGATGGAAAAGGTTAAGGTGGCTGCTCCAATCCCGCTTTAGCCATCGCTACTCTCGACTTCAGCTTCCCCGCTTCACACTCAAGGTAGGGGTCAGTTGGAGGGTGTGAACGGGTATAGCATGAACGACTTGAGCGCTTCGATGCTCAGCCAAGAGCCGACAAAGGAAGTCACAATAGTCAAAAATTCAGACGGGATCTATCACGCGTTCAAAGATATTTTGCAATCCAAAATTTTTGTCGTAGTAAGTAGCGCCAGTGTCACAAAACCCAGACGTTAGATAAAAATGTCTAACCATCAAATTATGTCGCTCAACTGCAAGCATGAGGCGCCCGACAGATGGGCGGTTTGTAGAAATCCATCGAAAGATAAGTCCAGCCGTCGCTTTTCCATATCCGTTACCTTGGTATCCTCGGCCCACGCGAAAGCTATGCAAGGTAATCACGCCCGGCGGGGCCCATTCAGGCAAGGCTGCTTTTTCACGCAGGACAAAGAAGCCAACGACCTGGTCGCGGACAACGACTGAGAATGGGTGCTCCAGGTGCGGGCGCGCGTTGCCTTGGAGCTCGGAGAAAACAACATCCAACGGGTCGACAAACTGTTCTTGTTCGGGCGCGAGCTTTAAGTGGGCGACGCGAGCTCGATCAAAAGGAGATAAGGTTTCCAGCTTCGCATGCATGCTAGGTCCATTCGGCGTCAGTTGTAAGCCTCTGATGAAGCAGGAATGAATGTCTCGCCCACCACCTGAATGTGGTAGGTAGCTCTTTCCGGCTCCAAATGGATGAGAGCAAAGCTTGTGCCAACTGAGCAGACCTAAGCTTCAAGGGTAACCGCTCTCTTCTGCAAGCTCAAGGAGTTCAAGCGCATCGCCATGCGAGCCGACAAGGACGATCAACGCTTCGCTGCAATGATCCATCTCGCCGCTGCAGTCATCAATTCCAGATGAATCCTCATAGGCCTTAGAGCAAATGACAGTGTCCGGCATTTTGCCGAAATGGCACTCCAACTCCAAGGCTGTCCGGGAATTACCGAAACACGTACGCGATAGCCGGCTTCGGCGCGGATGCGACTGATCTCGTTGCACTGATGGCCTTTTCCGCGTCGGGGATGACGCTCGCGAGCGTGTGGCCATCATTGAGATTGCCGGGCAGCGCTTTGCATGCAGGGCGAACCGACCGCCCTTTGAGCGCTTCAGCGTGGCCACCGACACCTTCACCCCGAACTCATAGGGCGCATGCGTCTCGCCCTTGCCGATGCATTCCACCTCGTGCGCGTGCAGGCTGTAGATCTTGCGGCCGCGCTGACGTTGACGTTGCTTGAGAGCGGCGGCAGCCTGATAGCCTGATAGCCTGATAGAGCATAGAGCGGGCATTTGACGAGCGCGTCCAGCCGGCGACCCGGCGAGCGATGTCGCGAATGGTCCCCGCTTGATAGAGCACCGAATTGCGCTGCATGGCAGAGTAGCACCTGAGCGGCATAGCGCCAGCGGCGGCCCAAAGATCGAGACCAGGATCAGCTCAATTGTATATTGTATAAGGCAGCTGATCAAGACAATGTCGGCGACAAGTCTCTGCTGAACACTTCATGTCGGAAATCACCATGAATACGATCTGCTGAATGACCCGTCGCATGCCTGCGGCCGATGCGTCGACTTCGGCGAAGAAGCGAACCTCTCCCTCCCGGCCCCCTTCCGCAATCGCGATGGCGTTCCTCAGCTTCGCGACCCGATTCCGACAAATGCTTCCCTATAATCTGCCACGGCTCGTCCTCCTATGATGAGGATCGGCTCGGATCGCCCGAGCAACCCTCGGACGCGCAGTGTAGGGCGAGCCACCTCATCGCCAGAGGCGGACATACGGTCTTACAGCAGAACCGCAGCTGGATCATCAGAAACAGAAGCATCCCCGCGGTCACGGTGATAATCGCTAGGAGAATTCGCTCCAGCACGTATAGCCACATTTTCTCAGCCCTACGAGATGGCTAAATCGTTGATGGCGTCCTGTGGCGCAAATGCCGAGCGTCTCGATGGTTGAGATTGCCATCGGACGCATTATCCTTTCGAAATCAGCATGTGAGGCGATCGCCTTAAGCTGCCACCATTTTCATACTTCATGCCTGATCGATGACGCTGATGTCCCGAACCCGACAAACGCGCCGACTCATTCCAGCGGGCATGCAGGCAGCGCTACGTTCTTACTCTCGTTGAAGCGAATGCGCATCTCATTCCGCGAGTGGCACGCCGATTGCGGGGATAAGGAGGCAGACGCGATAAGCAGAGACCTATGAAACTTACTTCCGGGTACAAGGCCTTTTGGGACGCCGCCCACGAGAACTATCCCGATCAGATAAAACCAGGCGGACTTCTTGATCAGGGGTGGCAAGAGTTCCTTCCTGACTGGCCGGGAATGTGTGACGCCATTAGCAACGTCCTGAATGCTGATCATTCTGACCGCTTTGCAAAGCCGTCCGGTCGGGCATGGATGCAGACTATCTTCCCATGGAGTGCTGACAAGCGCTCCACAAAAGCTGGAGCCCTAGCAAAGACTTATAAAGGGCTGATACTTCTCAAGCTTCCTTTTGACCTCGCTTTATATCCACGGCTCATTTGGGAACTTCAGCCAAGAACAATTCTAGAACTCGGATCATATCAGGGTGGCAGCGGACTATGGTTTGCTGATAACATGTCGGTGCTCTGTGATATACCCGGCGAAGTTCACTCTTTTGATTTATATACGAAATGTATTCACGAAAACGCAAAAAAAGCATCCATTGCTGACCTTTCATCAAGTTGACATTTCTGACGTCGCTAACTTCGATGAAAATTTGCCGAAGAGGCTACCCCATCCGTGGCTTGTGATCGACGACGTTAACGTCAACATTTTTTCGGTATTTTCTCATCTAAACAACTTCATGACATCAGGGGATTATTACGTAATAGAAGACGGCCCAGCGAAAACAAATGAAGAGATCATCAATGGATTTAAATTGATCGAACAGTCAGGATTCTTGATAGATACCTACTACACTGACGCGTTCGGAATTAATGTTACTTGCGCTCCGAATGCATGGCTTCGAAAGGCGTAAGCTCTGATAAGGTGCTTCGTCGGGCTCGCAATTCGGGTAGCACGTAGCTCGACCTGAATTGCGATCCAGGCGATGATGTCAACCACACGGAACGCGCCGCCTGGTGATCGCGGCTGTGAGGGTTATAGTACGCAAAGGAATCTGTCGCAAACTTGTCGAAAGGTCATTTGCTCGATGGCGGAGGCTCTTTTGTGGCTTCTCGCCGCCGGCCTGCAAAGTCAGCCGAAGGAACTCGAAGCATGATCCCTCCGATTGTTGACGGCCGACTAACTCGCCGCTGGCATTCCAAACTGTGGCAGATTGTCTTGCGGACCTCCACGTTGTTTAACCAACGATCTCTTTCGTGGCGATTTTCTTTTCGATCTGTTCGGTCGACAGTCCCTTCAAGGCCCATGCCACCACGTGCTGGCCCGTGGCATCCAGAATATGATTGTTGCCGAGTCCTTCGGTTCGAAAGAGGGTCACATCATGCCCTAGCGCCCTCGCCGCCTGATAGTAGTCCTCGAGGTTCAAAAACAGCGACAGCGCTGACTTGTCCTTTTCGTCGCCAATCACGAACAAACGACGGCCGGGATTTTTTGCGACCTTGGACAGATGCGCCACGGGATTGTAAATATCCTCTGAGCCGTCGTACCCACTGCGTTCCGGGCTACCCCTGCGTAGCCCATCCAAGGACAGGCAAGCGGCTGAAAATGCGACGCATTCCACATCGGGGAATTGTGTAAGCAAGTAACTGGCCACACTGCCGCCACCGGACTGTCCCGCAAATCCGTAGCGCTGGATATTGCGGCGTGCGATAAGCTGCCGGACAGCCCCTGCAACCAACTGCATCTCGCGCATCTGACGGGCCGCGCTGTGTTTGCCTGACGATCCGTAAAGACCCGGTCGGGCGATTTTGATGAATGGCACCCCGAGCGAAGCTGCTGCCGCACTCGCGTAGGCTTTTTGCCTGGCGGCGCTATTGTCCTCGTAGCCGGTCGGTTCTCCAAACCACAAGCGATCCCCATGAATATAGAACACGGCCATTGGGGTCTCTTCGGACAATCCGCATGACCAGTGGCGGATGCAGTCGCCTATTCCATCAACTTTCGATCCACAGGCCATTACCGCATGCCAAGCACTCAGCTTCACTACAAGCAGGTACGCCCACCGCTACGCTTTCGACAGAAAATATTTCATCATGTAGCTCTGACTCGGCTGTGGTAACCACGATGCTGCCCTCTACAATGCGGACGTCTAAGCCTTTAGGAGCGCCGAAATATTGAAATCGACGTCTCGGAGACTCCGCCTAGTAATCGCTTCGCTGCTCGCAAGAAGGCGGCGCGCCGCCATGTGGTCGCGGGGCCGATTGACACTTTCAACGCAGACGCAGGCGTCTTCTCGGAAATGAAATACAGAAAGATCCGAGTTCTCTCCATGCCGCGATTCGGAATCAGTCGCCCCGCTATACAGACCCGCAATCTGGATTTTTGACTCGTACTGATCGGACCAGAACCAAGGAACTGCACGGTAGACCTTGTCCCCACCAGCTATCGCGTTGCCAGCTATTCGGGCCTGATCGATCGCGTTCTGCACCGATTCAAGGCGGATCCCCGCCTGGTTAAACGGGCCAGTGAAGGTGGCGCAGTCGCCCGCCGCAAATACATTGCTTCTGGATGTTCGCGACCTATCGTCGACAATGATCCCGTTTGCCACATGCAACTCGAGCTGCTGCGCGAGCTCGAGATTCGCCTGAGACCCGACTCCAACAACGACGATATCTGCTTTAAGTATCGAGCCATCTTCCATCTCGACACGATTGATAAGCCCGCCGGGCCCAATGACAGGACGCACCTTCCGCGAAGTGACTAAGTCCACCCCGTTTTGGGCATGAATTGCCGACAGCAATTTCGAAAGTTCCGGGGAGACGGCGCGAGCTAGAACACGGTCGGCAGCTTCCACTACCGTCACGTGTCTGTTTTGCCGAACAATGGCCGATGCGACTTCGAGACCGATGAATCCGGCTCCGATGATCACCACGTTTTCCGCGTCAGAGATAGCCGAACGGAGTTTTCGGGCATCGGCAACATTTCGAACGTAGTGCACGTTGCCGGGGCAAATATCGAGGCCGGGCAGCGTGCGCGCACTGGCGCCGGTTGCCAGGGCGAGAGTGTCGAATGTGACGACAATGCCGTTCGAAAGCGTCGCACGATTCTCATGTCCATCGACCGAGACCACTCTAGTGCTCAGCTCTACCTCAATGGCCCTATCCCGGTAGAAAGCTTCCGCCCTTAGGGGCATGAGCTCCTCGCTAGCGTCCTTCAGATAGGACTTGGAAAGTGGCGGTCTATGATATGGAGGGTCATCTTCGTCGCTAACAATTACGATCTCTTCCGCATAGCCACTCGCGCGGGCCTGACACGCAAGCTCGGATGCGGCGTATGAACCGCCGACTATCAACAGACTCTTTCGCATAGCGCGTTCTTTCGCCGACGTTCGATCGTTGCAAATGTGGCGCTGAATGCGCCAGGTTGCGTTAGAACCCGGAACCGGGCGCCAGCCTTACAGTCAAACCATCGAGATCCTCGGTCAGCTTAATCCGGCACGAGAGGCGAGAGTTCTCCTGCCTCTCCTTGGCGACGTCCAGCATGGCATCCTCAACGTCGCTGACTGGCTGAAGCCGGCCGCTCCAATCATCTTGCACATAGACGTGACATGTTGCGCATGACGCACAGCCCCCACACTGGGCCGTGATGTTAAGGCCTGCGTCGCGGATCGCGCTCATAAGAGTTTTGCCCGACACGTCTCCGATTTCGACCCGAGCTCCGCCTTGGTCGTATACGACTATTTTCACCGTGGTTCCCTCAAAATAGAACGTTCAGTGGCCCGTAGGAACGGTGGGAATAGTTCCTAAAGCTCGGTGGCTCCGCCGAAGGATCGAGCCGCAGCTCAGGAACCCGTTCGATTAGAGCCTTCATGCCTTCCCGCATCAAGAGTCTAGCGAGATGCATGCCTGCGCAGAGTCGCGGCCCAACATTCAATGCGAGATGGTCTGTCGGTGCCTTTCTGTTGAGGTCCAAAGCATGAGGACAACTGTAGTGATGCGGGTCCCGGTTGGCGGCCGCATGCAGATTACAAATCGCGTCACCTTTCCTCAAAGTCACGCCCAAGACCGACACATCTCGGCTCGCAAGCCGAAAGCGCCACTGAACGGATCCCAACAGACGCAATGTTTCTTCCACAAATGCGTTGAGGGCTACACCCTCGTCGTTCGTGATTGCCTGCCTCGCTTCGGAATTTGTTAGATAGAGGTAGACCCCGTTGGCAATGGCGTTAGCCGTCGTTTCTCCGGCGCCAATGGCAGAACCTCGAGTGTTATGCAGAGCCTCCTCTACTCCGAAACCGGGATAATCCTTCTCGCCCTGGGACCAGAGCAGACTTATGAAGTCGTCTCCGCGCTTGTCTTTTCGCTCAAGTACGAGGGGTAAGAAGAGTTCGTTCAGCTTATCTGAAGCGTGTTGTGCCTTCCGCATCAATTCGCCGTCGGCAACTTTCATGCCAAGCCAGGCCACAATGTCCTTGTGCCACTCTGCAATGTGCTTGACGAGCGCGTCATCTTTCCACGGGAGTCCAAACATCGAAGCCATCACCCGCTCCGGGATGGCCTGCGCGTACTCAGTAACGAGCTCGGCTTTTCCTCTTTCCTGAAACCGGTCTATGGCATCATTGACAACAGGCAGCACGTGATCAACGCGATATTGTGCCATAGCACTGGGACTAAGCAGTTTGAGATACACCCGGCGCATGGCTGCGTGTTTCTCACCCGTCAAAACCGTAAGCCCCGTTGCGCCCCCATCGATTTCGAGGGTCTTCGCATTGGCGCCGGCGTACATCGTCGGAAAACTGTCTTCATCAGTTTCTATGATCTTGCAGGCGTCGTAGCTTACTGCCAGCCAGCAGTTCATGCCCGGATCCCAAACCAATGGCCCGCGCTTACGGAGTTCATCATAGCTCGGGAAAGGATCGACGTTCGCAAGCGACAGCATTGACCAGTCGGTCGACGAAACTGGGGTCAGGGCATGGCTCATTCGAAACATCCTTTAATGTCGAAAACCGACGTGGCGTCTGATTTAGGTTGCCGCCCACGAACCTTTCAAAGTTTTGGGACCATCCGGCAGAGGCGGGCGTTCGGCTTGCACCCTTGGAAGGCCTAGCAAACATAAGGGCGATGGGAGCAAGTTTTCGCTCAAAACCGCACCATTGGTGAAACGTCCTGTGCACTGCTTCGATACTGCTGAAATATACCGCTCCAGCAAGACGGGGCCGATGAAAGATCGACAAATGGCTGGGGCGTGCCCGCCGGAACCGGTCTTAAATCAGACCGCTTCCTTGACGGCGCTGAGGAACTGTTGGGTGCGTTTGCGCTGCGGGTTTCCGAACAGCTGTTCTGGCGTGCCCTGCTCCTCGATCCTGCCGCCGAAGAAGAAGCAGACACGATCGGCGATGTCGCGGGCGAAGCCCATTTGGTGCGTGACCATCAGCATGGTCAGGCTGTAATCCGACACCAG
>NZ_JBWGIO010000053.1:0-9148 GCF_057784215.1 Mesorhizobium sp. CNPSo 4661
TATCATCCAAACAGCAAAGTCAATCTCGCCAAGCGAATAGATCGGGCGGTCTTCCCTCAACTGCAAGGCGGGCCCCATATGAATGTCATCGCTGCGCTAGCTGTCGCTTTGCAGGAAGCCGCGAACCCGTCCTTCCGTAGCTACGGCCAACAGATCGTCAAGAATGCCAAGGCCCTGGCACAGGGGCTCATGGAGCGGGGTTATGACCTGGTCACGGGCGGGACTGACAATCACATGCTGATCCTCGATCTTCGGGAGCGACCATTGCCCGGAAAGGCCTATGCCGAGCGACTGGCAAAGGCCGGCATCATCACGAACTTCAATATGGTGCCGGGCGACCGGCGGCATCCGGCGCTCACAAGCGGAATTCGGTTGGGGACGCCCGCGGTAACGTCCATGGGTATGCGCGACGGAGAAATGGTGCAGATCGCTGGCTTCATTGACTCCATCCTCCGGCGGCCAGACGACGAAGGTCTCCATGCCCGCGTGCGAAGAGACGTTGCCGACCTGTGCACGGCGTTCGAGGTGCCGGGTATCACCGACAGGCAAGGCAGTTGAGCAAAGCGCCCCGACAACTTTAACACCGGAAACGAGGCATTTCATGGCTAGGCAGTTCGTGTTCTCTTCTGAGTCGGTTGGCGCCGGCCACCCGGATAAGTTGGCCGATAACATCTCGGATGCCATTCTCGATGCGTTGCTCCGCTTCGATCCGAAAGCGCGCGTCGCTTGCGAAACGTTGGTTAAGACGTGTGAAGCCTTGGTGAAAACAGGGACGGTCGTTCTAGCAGGCGAAATTACCAGCAATGCAAGGGTGGATTACAGCCAAGTTGCCCGCAATACCATTCTCGATATCGGATACGATGATGAGGCCATCGGTTTTGACGGCCGGCGGTGCTCCGTGGTTGTGGCCATCACCGAGCAGTCGCCCGACATCAGCCAGGGCGTTGACGAGGGCAGAGGGCAGGATCTCGACCAGGGAGCGGGAGATCAGGGCCTCATGTTCGGCTACGCATGCCGCGAGACCGATACTCTGATGCCCTTGCCGATCCAACTCGCCCACTGCCTGACAAAAAGACAGGCGGATGTGCGAAAGACTGGAGAACTCAGCTGGTTGCGTCCTGACATGAAATCTCAGGTTTCGGTGCGCTATGAAGGCCTGCGCCCCATCGCATTGGACACCATCGTCGTGTCGACGCAACACGATGAGCAGGTATCCCAAGAGACGGTCCGCGAGGGCGTGATTGAGGAAATCATAAAGCCGGTCCTACCGCCCCACCTGGACAGTGAAGGTATCCGAATTCTGGTCAACCCAACGGGGCGGTTCGTAGTCGGTGGGCCACGCGGTGACTGCGGCCTCACTGGACGCAAGATCATCGTCGATTCCTACGGCGGGATGGGGCGTCACGGCGGCGGCGCTTTTTCGGGCAAGGACCCGTCCAAGGTTGACCGCTCGGCTGCCTATGCGGCTCGTTATGTCGCGAAGAACATCGTCGCTGCGGGACTTGCGGACATCTGCGAGGTGCAGGTTGCTTACGCGATCGGCGTGGCCAGTCCGGTTTCCGTCATGGTCAATACTTTCGGGACGGCGAGGGTTGCGGAAAGTAAGATCGAGCGCCTCATTTTTGAGCTGTTCGATCTCAGACCAAAGGGCATTATCAAGATGCTTGATCTCTTACGCCCGATATACCGTAAGACAGCGACATACGGGCATTTCGGCCGTGAAGAGCCTGAGTTCACCTGGGAGAGGACCGACAGAGCGGACGAATTGCGTCGCGAGGCAGGACTCGCCGCCCCGTGAGGGCCGGCGCCGAGCGGATTGGGAAGCGAAAAGTCCATTCCAACTGGCCAGACCCGCGCCCGGCCGGCATGCCAGATAGCCGGGGTGGGTTCTTGGCGGAGATTTTGATGCCGGAGTATGACGTGCTTTGCATCGGCAATGCCATTGTCGACATCATCGCGCAGTGCGACGAGGCTTTTCTCGAGACCAACGGCATCATCAAGG
This sequence comes from Mesorhizobium sp. CNPSo 4661, assembly GCF_057784215.1. Lineage (NCBI taxonomy): Bacteria > Pseudomonadati > Pseudomonadota > Alphaproteobacteria > Hyphomicrobiales > Phyllobacteriaceae > Mesorhizobium > Mesorhizobium sp. CNPSo 4661. The sequence continues at coordinate 2,003 of NZ_JBWGIO010000053.1, forward strand.
GGGCGATGAACCTCATCGACGCCAGGCGAGCCGAATTGCTTTACAGCCGCATGGGACCGGCGATCGAGGCTTCCGGCGGCAGCGCCGGCAACACGGCGGCAGGCGTCGCCAGCCTCGGCGGACGGGCCGCCTTCTTCGGCAAGGTGTCGAACGACGCGCTGGGTGAAATCTACACGCACGACATCCACGCCCAGGGCGTGGCCTTCGACACCAGCCCGCTCGCGGGCGAGCCGCCGACCGCACGCTCGATGATCTTCGTCACGCCCGACGGCGAGCGTTCGATGAACACCTATCTCGGCGCCTGCGTCGAGCTGGGGCCCGAGGATGTCGAGGCTGACAAGGCGTCCGGCGCCAGAGTGACCTATTTCGAGGGGTATCTGTGGGATCCGCCGCGCGCCAAGGAAGCGATCCGGCAGACCGCCAAGCTGGCGCATGCAGCGGGGCGCGAAGTGTCGATGACGCTGTCGGATTCCTTCTGCGTCGACCGCTACCGCGACGAGTTCCTCGAGCTGATGCGCTCGGGCACCGTCGACATCGTCTTTGCCAACAGCCACGAGATCAAATCGCTCTACCAGACCGCTTCTTTCGAGGAAGCGCTCGCCGCCATCCGCAAGGATTGCAGAATAGCCGCCGTCACCCGTTCTGAAAAAGGCTCGGTCATCGTGCGCGGCGAGGAGACCGTCACCATCCAGGCGACGGAGATCAAGGAACTGGTCGACACGACCGGCGCCGGCGATCTCTATGCAGCCGGCTTCCTTTACGGCTACACCGCCGGACTGAGCCTCAAGGATTGCGGCGACCTCGGCTCGCTGGCCGCCGGGCTGGTGATCCAGCAGATCGGCCCGCGCCCGCGCCAGAACCTGCGCCGAGAGGCCGAGCAAGCCGGGCTGGTTTAGGTGGCGCGCAAGATCAGATCCCACCCGGTGCAAGCTGTCCCAATGACCCGCGCGGGCAAATAGAGATCTCAAGGTCCGAGGCAGTAGGATCAAAGCTATGTCTGCACCTTTCGAGACAGGAAAATGGCGGCGCCGCTGACGAGATGACGGTCGTAGTGGACCGCCTGACTGAACGCCAAGGTTGATGCCGCTCGTGTAGAGGGGGATTTTGTGAACAGTCTCCTGTTAGCGGCTCCTGGGTTGCTGCTGTTCAGTCTCGTCCCGACGAAGTGCATTCATCCGGGGCGCATCCCCGCGCCGCGCCGGAGGGGATCAACGCGGTGCCTTCATTGCCGCTTCGACATCTTTGCTTTCTACACACTCCGGGTCTGCATGATGGGTGAAATGCAGCAACTCGGACTGGCCCAGCCAGCTGTCGGAGGGAGCGCCGGCAGGAGGCATAGCGCCTCGAAAGCGCTCCTCGACTGCCTGATATTTTGTCCTGCAGAGGCATCGAACTTCCTATCCCTCGTCGCACCCGCTTCGACCACGGGCTGCCCCGTTCGGCCTCATCTACTGGGCGCTTCATCCGGCGGACAGCAGACAGCGAAGCCTCCACGGCCGCGAAAATCTCGTGATGGCGGCTCAATTGCGCGACCGGCCCGCCATTTTGGGGCGACGTCCAGTGCTGCTGCCTGGCGTCGACCTTGCCCTTCATCTCTTGACCGCATATTGCCTCGTCCTCTCAGCCGGCTGAGCCTCCCGACAGCCGGATAGATGATGACGATCCCCTCCTGGAGAATGTCTCGTTTGAAAAGCGTGACGGTCTACGCCGCCTTATTTCCTCCGGCCCTATCGCGCACCGTCTGCGGTTCTGCCGCGCACGCGACGAAACGCAGTCACTCTACCGTGCAACACTCAAGGGAAATACGACAGGCGCACCAGAAATGGTGGGGTCTGTGTCAAAGATTTCTAGGCAAGCCCCGAGAGCGAAATCTTGTTGGTTTTGGCGTCGAGCAAGCTTTGCCTTTTGGCGCTTTTACGCTTCGAGCGGGCAGAATACCCGCGGCCGGTCCCTTGTGTATGAGTGCAACGTGTGCAGAGCCGGATCCGCCAAATGCGGGCAGAAAGGTCTGACCTGAGAAGAGACATTGGCACCTTGCTGAGGCGTCATGTGTCTTGGCCTTTGGATTTCAGCAAGCCAGGGACGCGGGCCCTTCGATTCGCCGCTAATGATAGCCATTGATGATCGCCCGCATGTAGGCGATCGGACGACGCCGCCAATTTGGCAGGCCGTGGTAGGCTCGAACAGCAGCTGGCCGGAGGCTGCTATGTCTACTGGGCATGGGGTGGGTCAATGTATGGTCTGCCTTGCCAGTCGATCAGCGCGTTCGCAGTTACTCGCTCGTTGCGGCCTTCTGCGAAAACATCAACTTTTCACATAATGACATAAACATTTCTTTATGCGGCATTGACACACGGTTCCCTGCTGTGATTGTCTGGGTGCCGTGGTTCTTCGTACGGCACTGCCGCATGGAGCTAAGAGGGAAGCCGGTGCGAGGCCGGCGCTGCCCCCGCAACTGTTAGCGAGTGAGCCAACCCCACTCATGTCACTGAGGCGAACAGCCTCGGGAAGACGGGGAGAAGCTATGACCCCGCGAGCCAGGAGACCTGCCACGACGAACTATGTCCACGGGCGGGGTGTCCGGTGGCCGCAGCAGCCCGGCGCTTCGTGCCGGTCTACGAAGCGCCTCCCGTCCCCCACGCCCCAACCATCGGGGTATGGCATGACTGTCTCTCAGCAAATTCCTGTCGCGACGCTCGGTGTTCCGCGGTTCGGTCGCCGGCGGGAACTGAAATTCGCGCTTGAAAGCTACTGGTCCGGAAAATCTTCCGCTGCCGACCTTCTCACGACTGCGAAAGCGCTGCGTGCCGCCAACTGGGAAGAGCAGCGCGATCGCGGCGTGTTGAAAATTCCGTCGAACGACTTCTCGCTCTACGACCATGTTCTCGACACTGCAACTATGGTCGGCGCAGTGCCGTCCCGATACGCCTGGCGTGGCGGCGAGCTCCCGCTCGACATCTACTTCGCCATGGCCCGCGGCGACCAAGGTCAGACGGGGAGCTGCGGGCACTCTGGTCACGAGCGTGGGGCTGGCCCTGCCCTGACCGCGATGGAAATGACCAAATGGTTCGACACCAACTATCACTATATCGTGCCGGAACTCGACGATGATCAGACGTTCGCCCTCTCGTCGACAAAACCAGTTGATCACTTCCTCGAGGCCAAAGCCCTCGGCATTCACACACGCCCAGTCATCCTTGGACCTGTCACATTCCTCAAACTGGCGAAGTCACCTGCCGAAGGGTTCAATCCCATCGCGCTGCTGCCACGGCTTCTGCCCGTCTACGAGCAGCTCCTGCGGAGGTTGAAATTGTCGGGAGCCGATTGGGTGCAGATCGACGAGCCGACGCTTGTCCTGGATCTAAACTCGAACGAGCGAGCTGCGTTTGAATTTGCCTATGGGCAGCTATCGAAGGCCGCGCCCGAGCTGAAGATCATGCTAGCTACCTATTTCGGGGCGCTAGGGGACAATCTCGAGACGGCGATTTCGCTGCCCGCGGCCGGCCTGCATCTCGATCTTTCGCGCGCTCCCGAGCAGTTGGAGACGGTTGGTCGGCTCGCGCCTAAGGACCTGGTGCTGTCGCTTGGCTTGATCGACGGCCGCAACGTCTGGCGTGCGAACCTGCCTGCCATTCTCGACCGTATCAAGCCGATCGTCGCCGGCTGGCCTTTGGACCGCGTCGAAATTGCGCCTTCGTGCTCGATGCTGCATGTGCCCATGGACCTTCGCATGGAGACGGCACTCGATGCCACCATCAGGTCGTGGCTCGCCTTCGCGGCGCAGAAGACCGACGAACTGGTGCTGCTGGCGAGGGCGCTGTCCGAAGGCAGGGATGCAGTGGCAGACGAGTTGATGGCTTCTGCCGAGGCTGCTGCTGCTCGCGCAGCGTCCGAAAAGGTCCATGATCCGCTTGTTGAGGGTCGGATTGCCGGCATTGACGACAGCATGAAGCAACGAAAGAACGCTTTCGCCGTGCGTTCCAGGGTCCAGGCCCGCAGGCTAGGCTTGCCTCCGTTTCCAACGACGACCATAGGATCATTCCCGCAGACGCCTCGGGTGCGCAAGGCCCGCTCCGCCCACAGGAAGGGCGAGCTTAGCTATCTCGACTACGACAGCTTCCTGCAGAACGAGACCAAGACTGCCATTCGCTGGCAGGAGGAGATCGGGCTGGACGTGCTGGTGCACGGCGAGTTCGAACGAAACGACATGGTACAGCATTTCGGCGAGCAGCTGTCCGGCTTCGCCTTCACCCAGCATGGCTGGGTGCAAAGTTATGGCTCCCGCTACGTGCGTCCCCCGATCATCTTCGGCGACGTATCGCGCCCCAATCCTATGACGGTGCGCTGGTGGGAATTCGCCCAGTCGCTTACGCAAAAGCCAGTCAAGGGAATGCTCACAGGCCCTGTGACCATTCTTGCCTGGTCTTTTGTCCGCGACGACATTCCCCGCTCGGAGGTCTGCCGCCAGATCGCGCTCGCCATTCGCGATGAAGTGACGGACCTGGAAAGATCTGGCGCAAAGATAATCCAGATTGACGAGGCGGCGTTTCGCGAAGGCTTGCCGCTGCGCAAGCGCGACTGCAAAGTCTATCTCGACTGGGCGGTCGAATGCTTCTGGCTGGCCTCGACGGGTGTAGAGGACGCGACCCAGATCCACACTCACATGTGCTATTCGGAGTTCAACGCGATCATCGACGCGATCGCTGAACTGGACGCGGATGTAATTTCGATTGAGACATCGCGCTCGGCAATGGAACTGCTGGACGCCTTTACGAGCACCAAATATCCGAACGAAATCGGTCCTGGAGTCTATGACATCCACTCACCGCGCGTTCCGGAAGTCGCCGAGATTTCGGCCCTCCTCATGCTTGCACGCGAGCGGCTCTCCGACCGGCAACTTTGGGTAAACCCGGACTGCGGCCTCAAAACACGCAAATGGGAGGAGGTCCGCCCTGCCCTCGTGAACATGGTCGCTGCAGCACGCGCGCTCCGGGAGAGAGTGCAGGCCTGAGGCTTTGCCAGATTGTCATTATATGGTGCGTCACCGGCCACTTAGTGACGCAAATTCCGCGAACCGCCTCGGTTAGCAGAACGCTATAAGCCGCCTTAGATAAGCTGCCTAAATGTTATCTGCCCGGCCTCACCTGCATACTGGCATGGTGCCATCACGATGGGCAACGACGGGAGCATCACCTGCCCCTTGATCGGGGACTTGGTGTCGGTCGCGACCGCCTCGCGGCCTCGCCTCCGTGATGGTTCGTCATACCGTTGGGCTTTCCGAAGCTCAGTCCACTTACTTCCCCAATATCTGCGAGACAGGTCGAGGCGTCGTCGCGGTTTCGGCCGGTAAGATGGGATAGACAACGTCGGGTACTGTTCCGGTCAACGCTTCAAGGAAGGCGACAAGCCGGTCGATTTCTTCTTTCGTCAATTCTTGGCCGAGCTGTGTCTTTCCCATGATGGCGACGGCCTGTTTCAGATCCCACACCTTGCCCGAATGAAAGTACGGGGCAGTGAGTGCTACATTGCGCAGCGGCGCCACGCGGAAAACATAAGAATCCTCCGCCTTATTGGTGACTGCAAATCGGCCCTTGTCCTTGTCCGGCAGGATGTCGGCGCTAGGCCTTTCAACAAGGCCGAATGGGTAGTAGCCGTCCCCACCGACGTTGACACCGGCATGGCAAGACGCGCAGCCTTTGTCCATGAAAAGCGCCAGACCCTGTTTCTGTTCGGGAGTCATTGCGGCGTCATCACCATTGAGGAAATCATCGAAGGGGGCTGGCGTGACCAGTGTCGCTTCGAAGGCTTCGATTGCCTTGGCGAAGTTTTCGAATGTGACCCGATCGGCTTCATCCGGGAAAGCGGTGTTGAACCACTCGACATATTGCGGCATCGACTTGAGCGTGGCGATGAGTTGATCCGGCGTGTTAGCCATTTCGCCACTGGCTTGCACTGGACCCTTGGCTTGAGCCTTGAGGTCTTCGGCGCGACCGTCCCAGAACTGCGCAATGTTGAAGACAGCGTTCAAAACCGTGGGCGCGTTGCGCGGCCCTTTTTGCCAACCATGGCCGATCGAAGTCTCACGATTGTCGTCGCCCCCGGTGGCCAAGTTGTGGCACGAATTGCATGAGAAAACGCCTGATGACGAGACGCGTGGATCGAAGAACAATGCCTTGCCGAGAGCGATTTTCTCCCAGGTGATCGCGTTGTTGGTGACTGCCGGCGTGATGGATGGCAAAGCCTTGAAAGTGGCCAGTGCCGTTTCTTTGAGGTCTTCGGGGATCGCCTGCGCAGCAAGAGCGGTAGCCACCGGCAAGGCGACAGCTACCGTAGTAAGTAGGGCTTTCAAAATAATATCTCCTGCGTGCTGTACGCAGCCATTTTGGGATATGCGGTCAGTGAACGCCCTGCGGTAGGTCAGTTGCTGGAGAGAATTGGAGGTCTGACACCCGCAGTCCGCACGACAGAAGCGCAAGCGGTCGGGAAGTGAACGCCTTTCTCGATTGGCTTAAATGGTTGGCACCGATGGTCAGCTCCGAAGCTGGCGCCGGAGCCGTATTTTGGATTCTCTTTCCGCCTTCTACTGTGAAGAACCACCGCTGTTTCAATAGCAAACCCCCGCGCGGATTCCCTCAGGTAGGTTCCAGCGGTCCGCTCCCAATCCTGGCCGAGGTAGCGACCCCCCAAGATGATGAACCTCAGCCACTCAACGACCCTCGAATGAACATTCGATACCCGTTCCTCACGCGCACCAGAAAGCGGCCATGGACTTCGATTTCACGGTCAAAGAACGCTTGACGAATGCGAAATAGCCGCACGTCGAGACCACCGGTAATGGTCAACAGCCACGATGGGCGAGTACGGTGCTATGGATGATATTCCTGGACAAGCGTTCGCAATAATTGCTCTCGGGACATTCGTAGCCTTCGGCGACAACCGGTACTATGAAGCGACGCTTGGCCAACTGTGTTTCACCCATCGCCTGAACCGCCCGCCGAGGCGCTTGTCGGCCTCGCGCCGCCCGACCTCGACCGGGTGTTCTACTCCGACAGCGGCTCAACCGCCGTCGAGGTCGCGCTGAAGATGGCGCTCGGCTATTTCCGCAACATCGACGCGCCACGCTCGCGCCTCGTCGTCATGGAACAC
>NZ_JBWGIO010000054.1:0-7030 GCF_057784215.1 Mesorhizobium sp. CNPSo 4661
CATGGCAAGGCGGCCCTTGTGGTTGCCGCCAACATCCTCAGCCGCCGCATCAACCCGGCCGAGCGCGCCAGCGCCGTGCTGTTTGCCGATGGCGCCGGCGCCGTGGTGATCGGCCCTTGCGATGACCCGGACCGCGGCATTCTCGGTGCCTCAGTGGATTCCGACGGCTCGCGCTACGGGCTGATCCAGATCCCGGCGGGAGGAAGCAACACGCCGTTCCATGGCGACCTCGACCTCGAGCAGACCCGCATGACGATCACCGACGGCCGTGAAGTATTTGCCAAGGCGGTCGAGATGATGACTGCCTGCTCGCAGGACGCGCTCGCCGCAGCCCAAATGCGGCCGCAGGATATCGATCGGTTCGTGCCGCATCAGGCCAATGCCCGCATTTTCGACGCCGTCGGGCGAAACCTTGGCGTTGCTGATCATGCGATCGTCAAGACGATCGTCGATTACGGCAACTCTTCCGCCGCCACGATCCCGCTCTCGCTCTCGCTAGCCCACCAATTGGAGCCGTTTCGGCAGGGCGAGAAAATCCTGCTGGCGGCAGCGGGTGCGGGTCTCAGCGGCGGCGCACTCGTCGCTGGAATTTAGACAGGCATGGGTTGCATAAGGACGGGTCATTCACGATGGATAGGACAACGGATCAATGCGAAAACTAGTCGCCGGCAAGCTACACGGTATCCACGTCACCGAAGCAAACCTCAACTACCACGGTTCGATAACGCTCGACCCTGACCACTGCGAAGAAGCCGGGATCCTGCCCATGGAATTCGTGGAGATATGGAACAAGAATTCCGGCGCGCGAATCTCGACCTATGTCATTTTGGGCGAGCGCGGCTCACGTTGCTGTATTCTAAACGGAGCGGCTGCCCGCACCTGCCAGCCGGACGACCAGATCATTGTCTGCAACTCCGTCTACCTGGACGAATCGCACATTACGTCGCTGAAGCCGCGGATCGTTACATTCGACCAGGACAACAACATACTTGACCGCTTGAGCTACTCTGTCGATCTCGACGGCGATGGCCGTTACAGTTTCTCGATCCTTGATGAAGCGGATGAGGCCTTGGCCATTCCTGCCCTGGTATCCGGGTCGTGACTTGGCCTCCACGTATGTGCAGGCCTCTCCCCCGTTGCAACTTACTCGGCGCTAACGAGAGGATCCAAACTTGCCGGAGCCGCTGACCCTCCGGCTTTGAAAGGACGAGTCTCGTGGCCTTTCGATACGGCGGGCCTTCGCTAGATCGCAAATATGGGCAGCCAAAAGGCCGCAAGCAGCATTGAAACCAGCTATCCGACGTCTCCCCAAATTCGGGGAAGATATCAAATTTCATCAATCGGTGGCTTGCTAGGAAGGCCGAGCCTGGCTCGTTGGCCATCGGCGAAATTCTCAGCGGGACACTGTGTGCTGAACCGATGAACCGTCAGTTTTCCGCCCTCAACAATATGAACGGCCCATCCCCCACCGCAGCGTTTGACGCGCACGTCGTTAGGTTCGCCAGTCACCATCGCTGCCCTCATTTTCGTCGCCCTGGACCAAGACTGGAAGTAGTCCCGGCACCTCGAAAAACATGAGACCTTACGTAACGTCAAGCGCGGATTTTCTGACAGCTCGCGCGCTATGGAATCGTCGGCAACAGGGGCTCTGGTCCGGCCCCTCAGCAGTGCCTTCCCGTTCAACCAGGTTTCTGCCAGTCGCGCATCCGTAAGTTGCAGCGCACCTCACCGCGAAAGAGGCCGTACAGATCAGCGAGGAGAAGCAGTATTTGTCTCGGATCTCGATCTATGGGGTGTTGACGGCGAAGCGCGCCGGCACCTGCCCATGTTGAGGCTCGTTGTCGTGATCAGCTTGTCGACAGCTTCCCCATTTAACAAAACAGACAGGGTTGGTCGCACTGGACGAACATCGGCTGCCGATGCTCACGGCGCATGCCTGCCGAGGGCTGTTAAAGGGTAGTTTGTTCCTGATTTCCGGCACGTCAAATCCAGCCCAGCCTCGAAGGCCTATTTTTTGAAGGGAGGAACGGATGGATTTCGCCTCGACGAAGTGGGAGCGTGTAAAGTCGGACAGCGCGGGCCGGCAAGCGAGTTCACCCGCGGTGCCGTCCGCAGATGCGACGACCTTTGAGCGGCAGCTGAACGAGATCGCCAATTCACGTGGCGGCAGTGCAATGCCGGCGGCCTCGACGTTGCAGCCGGTCCAGTCAGCAGGGGTTTTGATAGGGCACGGCAAGGAGCCTCTTTATTCCGAGGACGCTCGCCTTATTTCGGGGCTTGAGAACGCGCTCCCCAAGGGCAAGGCCGCCAACACCGCCAAACGCTATGTATACTCTCTTCGCAGCTTCAGCCGCTGGCTCTTCGCAAATAAAAAAGCTCCGATTGCTGCCCAGCTCGACGACCAGTCGCTGACCGATGAGGCGCGTGAGGCCATCGAAAAGGGTCATCACAGACGACTCCTTCCGGCAATAGACCATCTGCGGACCTTCCAGTCGACGGGCAAGGTGCCGATTACAAGCCGGAGTGATCTAATTCCTCACCCCCAGGACGGGGTCCTCATCGAAGAGTACAAAAACGAACCAGCGACAGTGACCCGCAGGGTATATGCAACTGTTCTTCGCAATTTCAGTGACTACCTGCGTGAGAACAACAAGCCGGGCATTGCTGGTCGGCTTTCCGGCACGTCGTTGGACGGCGATGTCAAGAGCTATAGGAAGGACGGCGGTGATCGGAATATCGGTCCCGCACTGGCTGATCTGCGAAAATCGCAGGCAGGCGCTAAAGCGATGGGGCGCGAGCGCCATATTCCCCTCGTTCCTGCTGCCGAAAACGCGGTCCGGATGGAGCCGATGCAGGAAGCGGACAGGTGGCCAGCGGAGCTGCCTCCCGTAGAAAGCTACGATCAGGATTTGCTTTGGGAGATGATGGACGAACCCGGCCCGTCGTCTCCCGAGCCAGCCGCGCGCCATGACCAGTCATCGGATCCCCGAGAGTCCGTTCGCCACTTGAACTGGGGCCACGACCCCCAGCAGTCCCCGGACAAGCCGATGGATGCACTTGCCAGCAGCAACCTCCTGCCAAGCGGGGAGTTCCTCATCAACGATGAGCGTGACACAGCTGGGTTGAGGCCAGCGAAGAGGCCGAGGACCCTGGACAATCTAGACGGCCTTGCCCTTGAGCGGCAGCTCAGCGAGGTCGCCAATTCAGGTGGAGCAATACCAGCGACCTCGACACTGCGGCCGGCTCAGACAGCTGGAGTTTTGACAGGGCGGAGCAAGCAGCCTCTTTATTCCGAGGACGCTGGCCTTATTTCGGGGTTTGAAAAGGCCCTTTTCGAGGGTAAGGCCGCCAATCACACCGTCAATACCTATGTATATTCTCTTCGCCGCTTCGGGCGCTGGCTCTTCGCAAATAACAAAGATTCGATTGCTGCTCGGCTCGACGACCGGTCGCTGACCGATGATGCGAGCGAGGCCATGGAAAAGGGTCATTACGGGAGACTCCGTGCGGCAATAGACCATCTCCGGACCTTCCAGGCGACGGGCCGCGTGCTGATCACAGGCCGCACCGAGCTTAATCCTCACCCCCAGGATCTGCCTCTCATCAAAGAGTACAGAAACGACGCAGCGGCATCGACTGGCAGGTTGTATGCAGCTGTTCTTCGCAGTTTCAGTGACTATCTGCGTGAGAACAACAAGCCGGGCATTGCTGCTCGGCTTTCCGGCACATCATTGGATGGCGATGTCGAGAGCTATAGGAAGGGCGCCGGTGATCGGCATATCCGTGCCGCACTGGCTGATCTGCGAAAATCGCAGGCAGGCGCTAAAGCGATGGAGCTCGAGGGCCATATTCGCCCCGTTCCTGATCCCGAAAACGCGATCCGTACGGAGCCGAAGCCCGTCGGCGGCGCCGCTGTCCAGCACAGCGCGTGGCAGGAAGCGGACAGGTGGCCAGAGGAGCTGCCTCCTGTGGAAGGCTACGATCAGGATTTGCCTTGGGAGCTGACGGGCGAACCCGGCCCGTCGTCGTCTCTCCAGCCAGCCGAGCGCCTTCAGTCAACCGGAGTTTTGATAGGGCACAGCAAGGAGCCTCTCTATTCCGAGGATGCTCGCCTTATTTCGGGGCTTGAGAACGCGCTCCCCAAGGGCAAGGCCGCCAATCCCACCGCCAACGGCTATGTATACTCTCTTCGCAGCTTCAGCCGCTGGCTCTTCGCAAATAAAAAAGATCCGATTGCTGCCCGGCTCAACGACCGGTCGCTGACCGATGATGCCCGCGAAGCCATCGAAAAGGGTCATAATAGACGAGTCCTTCCGGCAATGGTCCATCTCCGGGCCTTCCAGTCGACGGGCGGAGTCGTGCCGATCACAAGCCGGACTGATCTAATTCCTCACCCCCAGGACGTAGCTCTCATCAAAGAGTACAGAAACGACGCGGAGACATCGACCCGCAGGGTGTATGCAACTATTCTTCGCAATTTCAGTGACTACCTGCGTAAGAGCAACAAGGCAGGCATCGCTGGTCGGCTTTCGGGCACGTCGTTGGGCGGCGATGTCGAGCGCTATAGGAGTGACGTCGGCGGTAGTGGGAATGTCGGTGCCGCACTGGCTGATCTGCGAAAATCGCAGGCGGGCGCTAAAGCTATGGGGCGCGAGCGCTATATTCCCCTCGTTCCTGCTGCCGAAAACCCGGTCCGGATGGAGCCGATGCAGGAAGCGGACAGATGGCCAGCGGGGCTGCCTCCCGTAGAAAGCTACGATCAGGATTTGCTTTGGGAGATGGTGGACAAACCCGGTCCGTCGTCATCTCTCGAGCCAGCAGCGCGCCATGACCAGTCATCGGATCATCGAGAGTCCGTTCGCCACTTGAACTGGGGCTACGACCCCAGGCAGTTCGCGGACAAGCCGATCGGTGCACTTGCCAGCAGCAACCTGCTGCCAAGGGAGGTCCTCATCAACGATGAGCGTGACATAGCTGGGTTGCGGCCAGCGAAGAGGCCGAGGACCCCGGACAATCTAGACGGCCTTGCCATTGAGCGGCAGCTGAGCGAGGTCGCCAATTCAGGTGGAATTAGAGCAATGCTGGCCGCCTCGACACTGCAACCGTCTCAGACAGCAGCTGGAGTTTTGACAGGGCGGAGCAAGCAGCCTCTTTATTCCGAGGACGTAGGCCTTATTTCGGGCTTTGAGAAGGCCCTTTCCGAGGGTAAGGCCGCCAATCACACCGTCAATGCCTATGTATATTCTCTTCGCAGCTTCGGGCGCTGGCTCTTCGCAAATAACAAAGATCCGATTGCTGCTCGGCTCGACGACCGGTCGCTGACCGATGATGCGAGCGAGGCCATGGAAAAGGGTTATTACGGGAGACTCCCTGCGGCAATAGACCATCTCCGGACCTTCCAAGAGACGGGCCGCGTGCTGATCACAAGCCCCGCTGAGCTAAATCCTCACCCCCAGGATCTGGCTCTCATCAAAGAGTACAGAAACGACGCAGCGACAAGGACCGGCAGGTCTGTTCTTCGCAGTTTCAGTGACTACCTGCGTAAAAACAACAAGCCGAGCATTGCTGCTCGGCTTTCCGGCACGTCATTGGATGGCGATGTCGAGCGCTATCGGAAAGACGGCGGTGATCGGAATATCGGTGCCGCACTGGCTGATCTGCGAAAATCGCAGGCAGGCGCTAAAGCGATGGAGCTCGAGCGCCATATTCTCCCCGTTCCTGATCCCGGAAACGCGCCGCGGATGGAGCCAATGTCCGTCGGCGGCGCCGCTACGCAGCACAGCGCGTGGCATGAAGCGGACAGGTGGCCAGAGGAGCTTCCTCCTGTGGAAGGCTACGACCAGGATTTGCTTTGGGAGATGATAGACAAATCCGGCCCGTCGTCATCTCAGCCAGCCGCGCGCCATGACCAGTCTTCGGATCGAGCGTCCATTCGTCCCTTGAACTCGGGCTACGACCCCCAGCAGTTCCCCGACAAGCCAATGGGTGCATTTGCCAGCAGTAACCTCCTGCCAAGCGAGGAGGTCCTCATCAACGATGAGCGTGACACAGCTGGGTTGCGGCCAGCGAAGAGGCCGAGGCCCCTGGACAATCTACACGGTCTTGCCATTGAGCGGCAGCTGAGCGAGATCGCCAATTCAGGTGGAGCAATACCGGCGACCTCGACACTGCGGCCGGCTCAGTCAACTGGAGTTTTGATAGGGCGGAGCAAGCAGCCTCTTTATTCCGAGGACGCTGGCCTCATTTCGAGACTTGAGAAGGCCCTCTTCGAGGGCAATGCCGCCGATGCCACTGCCAACACCTATGTATCTTCTCTTCGCAGCTTCGGGCGCTGGCTCTTCGCAAATAACAAAGAACCGATTGCTGCTCGGCTCGGCGACCGGTCGCTGACCGATGATGTGCGCGAGGCCATCGAAACGGGTCATAGTGGGAGACTCCGTCCGGCAATGGACCATCTCCGGACCTTCCACTCGGCGGGCGGAGTGGTGCCGATCACAGGCCGCGCTGAGCTAAATCCTCACCCCCAGGATCTGCCTCTCATTAAAGAGTACAAAAACGAAGCAGGGACATCGACTGGCAGGTTGTATGCAGCTGTTCTTCGCAGTTTCAGTGACTATCTACGTGAGAACAACAAGCCGGGCATCGCTGCTCGGCTTTCCGGCACGTCCTTGGACGGCGATGTAGAGCGCTATAGGAAAGACGCCGGGGGTAGTCGGCATATCCGTGCCGCACTGGCTGATCTGCGAAAATCGCAGGCAGGCGCTAAAGCGATGGAGCTCGAGCGCCATAACCTCCCCGTTCCTGATCCCGGAAACGCGATCCGGATGGAGCCGATGGGCGTCGGCAGCGCCGCTGCGCAGCACAGCGCGTCTCAGGGCGCTAGCAGATGGCCAGAGGAGCTGCCTCCCGTAGAAAGCTACGATCAGGATTTGCTTTGGGAGATGATGGACAAACCCGGCCCGTCTCTCGAGCCGGACCCGCGCCAGTTCCCCGACAAGCCGATCGGTGCATTTGCCAGCATCAACCTCCC
>NZ_JBWGIO010000055.1:0-6438 GCF_057784215.1 Mesorhizobium sp. CNPSo 4661
CGTGCCGTCGAGCGGCTCTTCCCTCAGCCGGCGTTCGAGATTGATGAGCTTGCCTTCGGCGCGGCGGCGGCCAAGCTCACCCTTTTCGATGGTGGCAACGCCGGCGGAGTCGTAGCCGCGATATTCGAGCCGCTTCAACGCATCGACGAGGAGTGGTGCGGCCTGCGAATGGCCGACAATTCCAACGATTCCGCACATGTCCAGCCTCCGAATCCCGGCCGAACTATCCCTGATGCCGCGAAAGCCAGACTACCCCTCATTATCTGCGGGTTGATCGTTCATTTGAACGAGCCACCTGATTAATCGCACCCAGGCATAAAACACCGCGTCGTCGCATTTCAGTGGCCAGCCGAGTCGACACAAGCAAACCATCTCACCTCTCATGCAAGACTTCCTGCCTGTAGCGGAGCAGCGGCGAAAGCAAATAGCTGATGATGCGACGCGAACCGGTCTTGATCTCGACCGTGACCGACATGCCGGGCGAGAGATCGGCGGATCGGCCCTCGATCTGCATCTGCGTGCGGTCCAGCGAGACGCGCGCCAGGTAAGCAGGCCCCTGGTCCTTCTTCTCGGGGATCGAACTCTCCGCGCTCGACGACGAGTCCCGAACGGCGTCATCACGCCTGTCATTCGTAACGGTATCACGCGAGACGCCGAGCACACGGCCGTGCAGAAGCCCGTACCGCGTGAAATTGAAGGTATCGACTTTGATCGCTGCGTCCTGGCCCGCGGATATGAAACCGACATCGCTGTTCGACACCATTGCCTCGATCTCGAGGGCGGCATCGGCCGGCACCACGACCGCGAGTGCCTGCGCTGGCGTGACGACGCCTCCGATCGTATGCACGGAAAGCTGCTGCACGACGCCGTCGACCGGGGCAGTCAGGGTTTGCATCTTCGCCCTGTGCTCTGCCTTGATCATGTCCTGGGCGAGACCTGCCGCTTTTTGTTCTGCCTTTGCCAGATCATCGAAAAGCGAGCGACGGTATTCGGCCTCCGCTCTTGCGCGAGTCTCCTTCAAGACCGAGATAGCCGCTTTGACCTCGCCCTGGCGGCTCTCCAGGACCGGGAGATCGTGCTGCTGGCTGATCAGGTCCTGCAAGTCGGTGAGATAGGTAATCTTGGACGCGAGACCCTTGTTGTAAAGGTTCTTGCTCACATTGGCCCGTTCCTGGAGCGGCGGGAGAACCGCCTGCAGCTTGTCTATGGTGGCGGCGATTGTCTCGCCTTCCGCCTCCTTCTCGGCGAGCTGGCGCGCGATCTCGGCGACCTTGGCGTCTTGCTCGGCCGTTTGCATGGTAAGGAAGCGACGCTGCGTATCGATCAAGGCCTGGCTTGCATCGGCGGGGGCGATGAAATCGTCGAGGGGATTGGCATGACCCGAAAGCGCCGCCCGCAACCGCGCCACCTCGAGCTCGGCCGCGACGAGATCGCTCTTGATGTGGTCGGTCTCGGCCGCGCTGATTGTCGGGTCGAGCTCGATCAGAACGTCGCCGGCCTTCACCGGGGCCCCGTCGCGCACGCGGATGGCGCGTACGACACCTGTCTCGAACGGTTGGACGACCTTGACGCGGTCGTTGGGCACGATCCTGCCGGGAGCGGTCGCGACGATGTCGACTTGACCGACGGTCGCCCAGGCGGCCGCCAGGCAGAAAAAGGCAATGATGGTCGCGCCGATGGCGCGGCCGACGGGCGAGGGTGGCGTCTCCATGACCTCGAGCGCCGCGGGCAGGAACGCGGTCTCATAGTCGCGGCGGCGTACGCGCCGGGCGGGAAATTCAACGATGTTTCCGGCGGCCGCCATTGGCTTGACCCGCTTGCAGGTGATGGAGGTTGGCGTAACGACCGTTCGAGCGCATCAGGTCGGCATGCGTGCCGTCCTCAACGATGCGGCCGCGATCGATGGTGATGATACGGTCGGCATC
Organism: Mesorhizobium sp. CNPSo 4661; assembly: GCF_057784215.1. NCBI lineage: Bacteria > Pseudomonadati > Pseudomonadota > Alphaproteobacteria > Hyphomicrobiales > Phyllobacteriaceae > Mesorhizobium > Mesorhizobium sp. CNPSo 4661. Next base: position 1,926 of record NZ_JBWGIO010000055.1, read on the forward strand.
GCGCACCATCGACAGGCGGTGCGCGATGATGATGACGGTGCGCCGATCGGCCATGGCCCGCATGTTGTCCTGGATGATGCGCTCGCTCTCATAGTCGAGAGCGCTCGTCGCCTCGTCGAAGATGAGGATGCGCGGATCGCCAATCAGTGCTCGGGCAATGGCGATGCGCTGACGCTGGCCGCCCGAGAGCGAGCAGCCACGTTCGCCGATCACAGTGTCGTAACCTTCCGGCAACTCGAGGATGAATTCGTTGGCCCCGGCGAGTTCGGCCGCCGCGATGACGTCCTTCATCGGCATCGCCGGATCGGCGAGCGCGATGTTGTCGCGCACCGAGCGGTTGAAGAGCACATCCTCCTGCAACACCACGCCCACCTGCCGGCGCAGCCAGGCGGTATCGACCATGGCAAGATCGACGCCGTCGGCCAGCACGCGTCCGTTCTCTGGCACGTAGAGGCGCTGGATGAGTTTGGCGATCGTGCTCTTGCCTGAGCCGGAAGCACCGACGAGCCCTACGATCTGGCCGGGCGGAAATTGAAAGCTGACATCGTGCAGTACCTGCGGGCCGTCGACGCGGTAGCGGAAGCTTACATGCTCGAAGGTGATCTCGCCGTGGATCGGCGGCAGCGCGGCGCGGCCCGAGCCGAACGACGGCTCTGGCTGCGTGTTGAGGATATCGCCGAGCCGCTCGACAGAGAGACGCGCCTGATGGAAATCCTGCCAGATCTGCGCGAGGCGCAGAACTGGCGCGCTCACGCGACTCGCAAGCATGTTGAACGCCACAAGCTCGCCGACCGTCAGGTTGCCGTCGATGACGAGCTTGGCGCCGAAGAACAGGGTGGCAGCGGTGACGATCTTGCTTGCGAGCTGGATGGCCTGGCTCGCCATGTTGCCGAGGCTAAGCACGCTGAAGCTCGCGCTTACATAGGCGGCAAGCTGTTCTTCCCAGCGGCGCTGCATCTGCGGTTCGACCGCCAGCGCCTTCAGTGTCTCGACCCCGGTGACGCTCTCCACCAGCAGAGCCTGATTTTCAGCGCCGCACCTGAACTTCTCGTCGAGCCGCCTGCGGAAGAGCGGCGTCGCGCCCGCCGACACGCCGATATAGACGGGAAAGGCGCCGAGCACGACCAGGGTCAGGAGCGGGGAGTAGAGGACCATCACGCCGAGGAAGATGACAGTGAAGGCGAGGTCGACGACCAGCGTCAGCGCCGAGCTGGTGAGGAAGTTGCGGATATTCTCCAACTCGCGCACGCGGGCGATCGAGTCTCCCGCACGCCTCGCCTGGAAATAGGCCAACGGCAACGCCATCAGATGGCGGTAGAGGCGCGCGCCGAGCTCGACGTCGATGCGGTTGGTCGTATGGGCGAACAGGTACGTGCGTAGTCCGCCAAGGATTGCCTCGAAGGCCGCGATCGCCACGAGTCCTATGGTGAGGATCTCCAGCGTGCTCAGCCCGCGGTGCACCAGCACCTTGTCGATCACGACCTGGAAGAAGAGTGGGCTGATAAGAGCAAATATCTGCAGGAAGAGGGATGCAATGAGGACCTCGCCCAGCAGATGGCGATATTTCCAGATAGCGCCGAGAAACCAGCTGATGCCGAAGTGCCGCGACAGGTCGGACAGCGAAGCGCGGCGCGCCATCAGGATGAGGCGCCCGTCCCAGATCTCTTCGAATTCGGCGCGCGACAGCGCTTCGGGACGTGGCGCATGGGGACGCTGGACGAGGACTTGGTTGTCCCCGGCCTTGCCGAGCAGCAGGAAGCCGCCATCCGTGAGCGACGCTATGGCTGGCAGCGGCGTGCGGCCGAGGCGCGGCCAGGCGCTTCTTATGCTGCGCGCCTTGAGACCGAAATCCTTGGCGCAGCGCAGCATTTCGGTCGTGCCGATGCGCGCCTGGCCGAATCGATGACGTATCTGCGGGCCTTCGGCCGCGACGCCGTTCAACTGAAGGAGCATGACCAGAGAACCAAGCCCCTGATCGTCTTCCTGCCCGATCTGAGGGCTTCCGAATGCCATGCCCGGAACCCCCTCAGTGCCCGAAATGCCCAGGTGTCGTCAGCATCGCCAAGACATCGTTGCCGCCATGCTGGGACCACGCCGGGGCGATCTCACCGGCGTTGGCGCGGCTGTCATGGAAGCCCCAGGCAGCATACTGGTTGAACAGCGCAAGCAGGTTCGATGTCGGGTTGGTTGTGGTCGCCGGAGGATCGGTGACTGTCATCGTCCTTGACGGCGCGCTCGCCGTTTCGCCAGCCGTCGAATTGCTCGCGGTGACCGTCAGCGTCGCGACGGGATGGTTCGTGCCCTTATAGGAGGATGCCAGCGTCAGCCCCGAGATCGGCTTGCCCACCGTGGACGAGGTCTCGGTGATCGTCCAGGTGTAGGTGCCGTTCAATTGCAGTGCTTTGCTGACGTGGTAACCGCTCGGCGCCGAGATCGTCTCGTAGCTGGGCAATCCCGCGATTTTCAAGGTGACGCTGTCGTCGGAATCGACCGGGGTTGCGGTAATGCCGAGCGCCACCGAGCTACGTGCCTGGACGGTCAGAGCCGTGTTGGCGATCGTCAGGATCGGCGCCTCCGGTGTATTGTCTTCGTCGACGATCAGGGCCCTGGTGGCAAGCGGGGCAAGATTGCCAGCCTTGTCCGCCACATCCGCGGTCACCGTGTAGGCCCCGTCGGCCAGTGCCTGTGCCTGTGCGCTCGTCACACTCATCGACCATGCATTGTTCTGATCGCTGGTCGTATAGCTGTCGACGACGACGTTCTGGCTGTTGACGATGTTGACCGTGACCACCTGGCCGTTCTCGACATTGGTCGAGGTGCCGCTGATGGCGAATCCGGTCAGTGCTTCCAGGGCATTGACGTTGTTGTTGCCGGCGATCGTGTTGATGGCGATTGTCGGCACCGTGGTGTCGATCTGCAGCGTCCCGGCTGGATTGTAGTTGGTGGCGCCTGCCAGATTGGCGTTGTTGGTCGCGGGATCTGTGATGGTCGACCCGTTCAAACTGAACGAGGAAACCGTCAGATCTGAGGTGTTCTGACCGGAGGCCACGGTATAGCTGAATGTCAAAGCGGTCGTGCCTGACCCACCGCTGTAGGTCGCAATTCCACCATCGTTGAGCAGGAGTTGCGGCGAGCCGCCCGTTGTGTTGACCGTCACCGCCGCGCTGAAGTTCACGGTCAGCGTGACGATCTTGCCGGCGTTCAGGTCGCCGGTGCCATTGGTAATGCCCGTGCCGGATGTCGCGATCGAGGCGATCGTCGGCGCGGTGGTGTCGATCTGCAGCGTGCCGGCGGGATTGTAGTTTGTGGCTCCCGAGACGTCGGCGCTGTTGCCCGAACCGCCGGTGATGGTCGAGCCGCCCAGGCTGAGCGAGGAGACGGTCAGGTCGGGCGTGTTCTGCCCGGCAGCGACGGTATGGCTGAAGATCAGCGCCGTCGTGCCCGAACCGCCGCTGAAGGTCGCAACACCGCCGTCGTTGAGCAGGAGCTGCGGCGAGCCGCCCGTTGTGTTGACCGTCACCGCCGCGCTGAAGTTCACGGTCAGCGTGACGATCTTGCCGGCGTTCAGGTCGCCGATGCCATTGGTGATGCCCGTGCCGGATGTCGCGATGCCGGTTATCGTCGGTATCGTCGTGTCGATCTGCAATGTGCCGGCAGGAACGTAGTTGGTGGCTCCCGAGATATCGGCGCTGTTGGCCGCGCCATCGGCGATGGAAGATCCGTTGAGATCAAGCGAGGAGATGGTGAGGTCGGGCGTGTTCTGCCCCGCGGCCACGGTGTAGCTGAATGTCAATGCCGCGGTGCCCGAGCCCCCGCTATAGGTCGCGATGCCGCCGTCATTGAGAAGGAGTCTTGGCGAACTGCTCGTGGTGTTGACCGTCACCACCTCGCTGAAATTGACCGTCAGCGTGACGATCTTGCCGGCATTCAGGTCGCCATTGCCGTTGGTTATGCCGGCGCCGGACGTGGCGATGCTGGTGATCGTCGGTATCGTCGTGTCGATCTGCAATGTGCCGGTGGGAGCGCAATTGGTGGCTCCCGAGATATCGGCGCTGTTGGCCGCGCCATCCACGATGGACGACCCGTTGAGGTCAAGCGAGGAAATGGTGAGATCGGGCGTGTTCTGCCCGGCGACCACGGTGTAGCTGAACGTCAATGCCCCGGTGCCCGAGCCCCCGCTAAAGGTCGCGATGCCTCCGTCGTTGAGGAGGAGTCTTGGCGAACTGCTCGCGGTATTCACCGTCACCGCCTGGCTGAAATTGACCGTCAGCGTGACGGTCTTGCCGGCATTCAGGTCGCCAGTGCCACCTGCGATCCCCGGCCCCGATGCCGCGATCGACACAATCGACGTGATCGTCGCGGAACCTTGGACAGCGAGCTGCGCCACCGATGTCTGCCACCAACCATTGGCGACGTATTCGCCTGACACCCAGAAGGAATTCGGATTGTTGGGATCAGGGATCGCCGTGGAATAGAGGCCCCAGCGCTGGATTGTCGGGCCGTCGCCATTGGC
>NZ_JBWGIO010000056.1:0-6303 GCF_057784215.1 Mesorhizobium sp. CNPSo 4661
CCCGGCTCGACGACGAAGGCGTCGCTGCCATCGCCAGGGCCGTCGTCGCCATCCGCTCGTACTTCATGCCCAAGCGAGTCAAAGCGGCCCGCATCTGCATCCTGCTTCTGTCAAGCAAGGATAGTGGTGCGGTGCTCGTGACGCTTACGGTCGATATTCGATGCGTGCCCATCCTCTTGGTGTGGATGCATGAGGTTCTGGAGGGTGCGACTGGCCGGCTGAACTGGCCGGAGGACGTTAAGGCACGGATCCGTGCGGGAGGGCTTCGACAAGGGGGAATGCGTCGTCGGGTAATGTCACGTTATCCGGCTCTGACCGCGCTGAGGCCTGTATGGCGGATGTCAGTTGCCCACGGTGACGACTTTCCACTCTGCCATGGCTTGCAGGCGGTGAAGATGGATCTGAATGGCGGAGCGTTTCGGACGGGGTGGGATGAAGAGATTTCGGACGGCAACACGAAGCGCTGCAGACTTCCTGGTGATCGGAAGCCTTGCATCATTCGCTCCCGTTTTCGCAGCGGTACGTGCGAATTCTCGGCGCGGTTATTCAAGCCTTTGTGCTAGCGGTGTTCGACATTCGGCATGACCTGACGCCTGGCGGCAGCGTAAGAACGCAACTTGTCGGGGATCATGCGCTTTGGAGTGCCGCCCTGCTTCTTCAAAAACGGGGTCAGCAAGCGCTTGGCAGCCTTGGTATTGCGCCGGGTTTGCACGATTTCGTCGAGCACATACCCGTCCTGGTCAACGGCACGCCACAGCCAGTGTTTCTTGCCCGCGATGGTGACACGACCTCATCGAGGTGCCAGATATCGTCGCGGCTTGGCTGCTCGCGGCGCAACCGGCGGGCGTAGTCGGGCCCGAAGATTGTCTCATAGGAAACCACGATCCCGCGTTCCAGCAACATTTCCTCGACCAGACGCAGGCTCAAGGGGAACCTGTAGTAAAGCCAGACTGCATGGGCAATGATCTGCGGCGCGAAACGATGGCGCTTGTAGCTGACGGTTGCGGTGTTCATGCCGTCGCGTTTATGCCGCAAATCCCTGACCGCGAGTTAAGTTGATAACGCCCACTCAAGCACAGAAGGTGCGGAGAAATTCGCGCTAACATTGAGTGGGAAGCAGCTGCTCCAGCTTCGCGCTAACATTGAGTGGGAAGCAGCTGCTCCAGCAATGTTCAAGCGGCAAGTCTGCCTTCGATATACCCATAGCAGCAGAACGCCACAGGACCGGTCATCACAACCATGTCGTTTTCGATCAGCTCGATTTGTAGCTCTCCTGTCGGAAGATACACTTTTACCTTCGTGGAGTTTACGAAGCCCCGCTTCAGGGCAGCATAGGCAGCGACGCACGCGCCCGTACCACATGCTTTCGTCAGAATTCCGGGACGTTCCCAAACGGCGAGATGTATACTGTCGGCGTCAATAACCTCAGCCACCCCGACGTTCACGCCTTCTGGGAAAAGAGGGTCGTTCTGTATAGCGGGCGCGAACAGCGGAATGTCGTCGTCCACCAGCCGATCAACGAAGAAAACAACGTGAGGATTGCCGATGTAAAGCGCCACGCCATCAGAAAGAGGGCCGCTCTTCAGAGGTATATGGAGGGTGTCAACTTCGCGGCTAGTAGGGAGCTGCTGCCAATTGAGGCTTATTGGCCCCAACGTGACGCTGATTTGTCGTAAACCGGCCCTGCGGCACTTCAACAGTCCGGATGCCGTTTCGATAACTACTTCTTCAGTGCGCGTTTCCTCCAGGAGCAAGTACGCCATGCAACGAGTCGCGTTGCCGCATGCTCCTACTTCTTTTCCGTCGACGTTAAAAATCCGCATGGTTGCATAAGCGCCTGCCGCCCGGCCCGCGCTGGAAGGTCGTTCGATAGTTAGGAGTTGTTCGCCTCCTGCTCCAACATTTGTGCTGCAAATGCGAACAATATCCTCAACGACGAAAGGCTTAGCGACCTCTCGTCGATCTAAGATGACGAAATAGTTCTCGAGGCCGTGCATCTTAACAAATGGCCAATGACCATCAGCCGACACGGTCTGGGACAGAAATTCGATGTAGTTCATTTTGTCACCGGTTTCAAAAGTGCGGTTGTCGCGTTAGCCTCAGAGCAGCTTTTCTGCCAAGGCATTGTGCGCTCTAGTTCGAGCAAGTCTTGGATCGTCTGGCGACGACGGATCAGTCGGAACCGATCTGCCTCGACCAAAACCTCGGCGATCAAATCGCGGGAGTTATAGGTAGAAGCCATCGACGCGCCGTACGCGCCGGCGCACCCGAACGCTATGCGAACTCCTGATTGGATTGGCGGCAGAGCGTCGATTTGATAAGCGTGCGCACTGCGGTTTCCAAGGTCCAGCAGTGGTAGGACGGGATGGATGGCGTCATATAGCGCCGGACGCATGAGATCGTTCATAGCCGCATCGACGATCGCCAGAACGGTACCGCCGGCTTCTTTAAGATTGAGGACTTCGGTAACAAGAAGACCGGCCGGCCCGACGAGCCAACGACCCGGCTCGACTGTCAATTCGCAACGCAGCCCGCCAACCGTTTCCTCGACGATGGATGCGTATTCGCCAACATCGGGACCTACGCCGAAGTCGTAATTGATCCCTAGCCCGCCGCCAAGGTCCAGCCTGCGCACCGGCAGATCCCGTGACCTAAGCCGATCAACCAAAGATGCGAGGCTGCGGTAAGCAAACTGAGGCGTGCATCGGCTTGAGTTTGTCAGCCAGCAGGATAAAGGCATTTCGAATTGTAGAGGCGCTGTAACAATAAAAAGGCGTCGGAACCTCGGCTGCGATATCCTCTACAGCCAGTTTTTCAATGAACAGCTTCCCGTTGCGATAAGACAAGCTATCGTGGTTCACTGGGTCCGTCCGGTTAGATCTTCTTTTGTCGGCTCGCATGTGATCGCTTTTCCAGACCCTGTCCATTCGTGGTCTGATTCTTGCAGATGACAAAAACATCGTAAAATACTATGTGCCGGCAATTTAATTCAGGCTTGATATATGGATACCAGCTCGGCCCCTCGTTATCCAAGGGCAAGGTTGCAGCACTTGAGTTTTGAATTCGGCATTCGGCGACGCTCGCTCGTCGCTTTTGTTGAGCTCCGGATGCCGATCAGGATTCACTGACTACTTCCTTGAAGAGGCACATGTTGCGGTGGTTCCGGGATCTGGGTTCGCTGGCGATGATTGCCGAGGCGGAGCTGAACCTCCTGCCGATCCCGCAAAGACCACGCTCGTCAATATCCGCTATGGCGACTTCAACGCTGCGCTCGAAGATGCCCGCAGCCTGACGGCCCTCAAGGTTGCCTCGGTCGAGACCGTCGATGAGAAGGTCCCTTGCCGATGATGCAGCCGCGATTTGACGAGAAGCTTGCCGCCTTAACGGAAACGCTCGATCCGGGGCACGATGCCGGGCGGCTCGGCTACACGGTTATATTACCCGCGATCCTGAGGATGTCGAGGCGATCTGGACAATGCGCAAGCGCCCGGTTGGTCTCCTCGGCAATGTCGACCGCCCGGTCCGCCCGGTTGCATTCGTCGAGGACACGGCGGTGCCGCCGGAGAACCTGGCCCCAAATCCGCGAGTTCCGCGCGCTGCTCGAGGATGCCGGTGTCTCCTATGGAATGTTTGGCCATGTGGACGCCGGCGTGCTCCACGTGCGCCTGGCGCTCGATCTCACCCGCGAGGATCATGTGCCGATCGTGCGCCAGATCAGCGATGCCGTTGTGGCGCTGATGCGCAAGCATGGCGGCGTCTTGTGCGGCGAGCATGGCAAGGGCGTGCGGTCCGAATATCTGCCCGAGTTCTTCGGCCATCTCTATCCTGACCTTCAGCACATCAAGCGCGCCTTCGACCCGGAGAACCGGCTCAATCCCGGCAAGATCGCCGCGCCATCCTCGGCTCCTGCCCCTCTCCTGAAGATCGACGAGGTGCCGCTGCGCGGCGCATCCGGCCGATTGATCTGCAACGAGATCCGCGCGACCTTCGACAACGCCGCCTATTACAATGGCAATGGCGCCTGTTTCGATTTCGACGCGACCAGCGGTTCTCGCCGAAAGGCCGGGCGATGCTGATGCGGGAGTGGCTGCGGCTGCTCGCCGACAAGGGTGTCGACCCCTGCAAGGAAGCCGGACGTCTGCGGAGCGGCAGCTCGTTTGCCCGCCTTCCGGCACGCCTCTTCAACAGCGTCAACCCTAAAAACCGCACGGACTTTTCCCATGAGGTGGCGCGAGGCAATGGACAGTTGTCTCGCCTGCAAGGCCTGCGCCGGGCAATGTCCCGTAAAGGTCAGCGTCCCGGCCTTTCGGTTTCTCGAGCTCTATTATGGCCGGCACCAGCGCCCGCTGAAGGATCCGCTCGTCTCGGCCATCGAGACCACTCTGCCGTGGATGAGAAGAATCAGGCCGCTCTACAATCTGTCCACCGGGACATCTCTCGGCCAACGCCTGATGCGAGCTGCTGGCCTGACATCGCTTCCACTTCTGCCGAGAACCTCGCTGCAGACGGCGGCAAGCCGTCTCGGCATTGCCACTGCGGATCCCGATACCTTGCCAAGCTTCCGGCCGCGAAACGGCAGGCCATCATCGTATTCGTGCCGGATGCCTTCATGGCGCAGAAGATGGGGCTGTCTCCGCTGCTTGCCGCATCGCGTGTCCGCGGCAAGGGGGCTCCACGTACATGGCTATCTCGGCCAGTTCGAGAAGGCGGCCCTCAAGACTGCGAACTATCTGCAGCGGCTAGCGGATACGGGGTGGCACTTGTCGGTCTCGATCCATCCATGACGCTTGCTTTCCGCAGCGAATACAAGGGCGTCACCGGCATCGGGCCATCCGCACCAGTCCTCCTGCCGCAGGAATGGCTGGCTGCTAATCTTGATCGGTTGACCAAACGTGTCACGCCGGCTTCCGGCAAGCGCTTTCAGCTGCTGCCGCATTGCACCGAACGCAGCAACGCTCCAGCCTCACTAGCCCAGTGGAAGGCCGTCTTCGATGCAGTCCAGATCAGACTCGACACTATCCAGGTCGGATGCTGCGGCATGGCAGGAACCTTCGGTCACGAAACCCGCAATCGCGCAGTCTGGGAACAGCTCTACGCGATGAGTTGGGCCGGTTCGGCGGCATCGCATGACACCATCGCCATGGCACCCGATATTCTTACCGCTCGCAGACGAAGACGATCGAAGGAAAGCATCTTCCGCATTCCCCTGCAAGTTATTGGCAATCTGATTTATTAGCCTATTTCTCGATCGAGCTGGTTTTTTCCCGGAAATTTTGGTTACAACCCGCCCATACAGACATACTTAACCTTGAGATGATCGTCGGCAAGCGCGATTTTCCTCGCACCTTAGCTTTGGCATGAGGTCTCCACCAAAATCAAACCAAAATGGAATCGAGCCTTGTCGAGAGCGACCATTTCCGGGTTAAGAAGAACATGCCGAAGATCGGCGGCTTCCAATCCTTCAACACCGCGCGTCGAAAGATTGCTGCGTTTGAAGCCATGCTATGGCTGCCAAAGGAAATTTGGCTTTGCCGGCGCTTCGACCGTCGAAGATTAGAACGATCTGCTCGTGCGCCGCTTCTGATTTCAAAAAGTTAACAAAGCGAAGAGTGGTCTCGGCTCAACGCGTTCGGACGACAGTTTTGTGACACGCCCACTGGGCGCCCGAGCGGGCTGCGCCGCGTGTGCGCATCAATTCCGTCGCAACATTGTACTGTTGGGGTACAGTGGAAATGTTGATGCCATGGCTGAAACTTTTTCGGCGATTGCGGGATCAATTTTGACGGAGCTTCCGAGAGTGAGGCCTCCAACCCGATCGAGAACATCCGCTATGAGTTCTGCTAACTCGGACGTTTCGGCCTCTTCCATGCCTCGAGCCACAATCGCTGACGTACCCATCCGAAGACCCGAGGTCACGTCGGGAGATTCTGTATCGTGTGGAACGAGATTGCGGTTCGTCGTTACGCCATGATCTTCCAACGCTTTTTGAGCAACATCGCCGGTCAGACCCTTGCTCCTCAAATCGACCATCGCGAAGGGAGTGTCTGTTCCTCCGGTGACAATCTGGTAGCCACGCGAACCGAGACCGGAAGCCAACGTCCTCGCGCAGTTCAGCACACGACTTGCATATTCGGCGAATTCGGGTTTAAGCGCCTCTCCAAAACAAACAGCTTTAGCCGCCATAACGTTCGGGTGCGGCCCGCCTTGGATACCGGGAAACACTGCTGAATCGATCTTCCGACCCATGGCGGTATCGCGGCAGACAATGAGACCTCCGCGAGGGCCGCGTAGATTTTTGTTAGT
>NZ_JBWGIO010000057.1:0-2500 GCF_057784215.1 Mesorhizobium sp. CNPSo 4661
CTACGAGCAAGCGTCTGCTTGCGACTACGAGCAAGCGTTTGCTTGCGAGCTTAGAGGTAAGTTTGAGCTTACCGTATTCAAGAGGGCGCCAAATGAAAGGGCCGCTTGCGCGGCCCGGGATCCCGTTTGGCGGGCCTTATCGTAGAGAGAAGATTTAGTCTCGACCCGGATTTGATCCGGATTTGAGGTGAACGTGCGCTTTGCAGACCTGGCAGCGACCTACTCTCCCGCGTCTTGAGACGAAGTACCATCAGCGCTGGAGCGTTTCACGGCCGAGTTCGGAATGGGATCGGGTGCAGCCGCTCCGCCATAACCACCAGGTCGGCAAAACGCACGTTCAAATCGAGAAGCTGGGTTAGGGATTAGGGATTAGGCAGTAGCCAATAGCGAGTAGGGATAACTGCTCGCTATCTGCTTGTGCCAGATGCCTGTCTTTCCGTGCCAAGGCGACGTCTGCATTTCGCCTACGGGCGAAGCCCGCAAGCGCGACTGCGCGTCGCCGGTCGTCCGGCGCCCTCGCGGAGCATAGGCCCGTAAGGGCCGCTCATGCGTGAGCGCTGGCAGACCATCCGACTTTGTCGGATGGATATAAGTAATGAGAACGATCAAGCCTATCGAACTATTAGTACCGGTAAGCTTCAAGCGTTGCCGCTCTTCCACACCCGGCCTATCAACGTGGTCGTCTTCCACGGTTCTCAGGGAATACTCGTTTCAAGGTGGGTTTCCCGCTTAGATGCCTTCAGCGGTTATCCCGTCCGGATATAGCTACCCTGCGATGCGGCTGGCGCCACAACAGGTCCACCAGAGATCCGTCCATCCCGGTCCTCTCGTACTAGGGACAGATCCTTTCAATATTCCTACACCCACGGCAGATAGGGACCGAACTGTCTCACGACGTTCTGAACCCAACTCACGTACCGCTTTAAATGGCGAACAGCCATACCCTTGGGACCTGCTCCAGCCCCAGGATGCGATGAGTCGACATCGAGGTGCCAAACAACCCCGTCGATATGGACTCTTGGGGGTCATCAGCCTGTTATCCCCGGCGTACCTTTTATCCGTTGAGCGATGGCCCTTCCACGCGGGACCACCGGATCACTATGACCGACTTTCGTCTCTGCTCGACTTGTCAGTCTCGCAGTCAGGCAGGCTTATGCCATTGCACTCAGCGAACGATTTCCGACCGTTCTGAGCCCACCATCGCGCGCCTCCGTTACTCTTTAGGAGGCGACCGCCCCAGTCAAACTACCCACCATACATTGTCCCGGACCCGGATAACGGGCCGCGGTTAGACATCCATAGTAATAAGGGTGGTATTTCAAGGGTGGCTCCACCTGAGCTGGCGCCCAGGTTTCAAAGCCTACCACCTATCCTACACATGCCACTACGAATGCCAATGTAAAGCTATAGTAAAGGTGCACGGGGTCTTTCCGTCTAACCGCAGGAACCCCGCATCTTCACGGGGAATTCAATTTCACTGAGTCTATGCTGGAGACAGCGGGGAAGTCGTTACGCCATTCGTGCAGGTCGGAACTTACCCGACAAGGAATTTCGCTACCTTAGGACCGTTATAGTTACGGCCGCCGTTTACTGGGGCTTCGATTCAGAGCTTGCACCCCTCCTCTTAACCTTCCAGCACCGGGCAGGCGTCAGACCCTATACGTCGCCTTGCGGCTTCGCAGAGCCCTGTGTTTTTGATAAACAGTCGCTACCCCCTGGTCTGTGCCACCCTCCTCCACTTGCGTAGAAAAGGGTCACGCTTCTTCCGAAGTTACGCGTGCAATTTGCCGAGTTCCTTCAGCATAGTTCTCTCAAGCGCCTTGGTATACTCTACCTGACCACCAGTGTCGGTTTCGGGTACGGTCTATAAGGAGGAGCTATTTCCTGGAACCACTCCGCTGCCCTTTCAATCCGATAAGATTGGACAACTTGTGTGATCCGTCACTACCTCCAGGCCCACGAATATTAACGTGGTTCCCATCGACTACGCGTTTCCGCCTCGTCTTAGGGGCCGGCTAACCCTGCTCAGATTAACTTTAAGCAGGAACCCTTGGTCTTTCGGCGGGGGAGTCTCTCACTCCCCTTACGTTACTCATGTCAGCATTCGCACTTCTGATACCTCCACCGCCCCTCACGGGTACGGCTTCATCAGCTTACAGAACGCTCCGCTACCGCTCGTGATTGCTCACGAACCCTAAGCTTCGGTGTATGGCTTTAGCCCCGTTACATTTTCGGCGCAAAGACCCTTATTTAGACCAGTGAGCTGTTACGCTTTCTTTAAATGATGGCTGCTTCTAAGCCAACATCCTGGTTGTTTTGGGATCCTCACATCCTTTCCCACTTAGCCATAACTTGGGGACCTTAGCTGTAGGTCAGGGTTGTTTCCCTTTTCACGACGGACGTTAGCACCCGCCGTGTGTCTGCCGACTAGTACTCCCAGGTATTCGGAGTTTGGTTAGGTTTGGTAATCCGGTGAGGACCCCTAGCCCATCCAGTGCTC
>NZ_JBWGIO010000058.1:0-5976 GCF_057784215.1 Mesorhizobium sp. CNPSo 4661
GGCGGCTACGTCGTGCCGTTCACCAAGGAGCAGCTCCAGGCCGCGCCCGCATATTCGATCGAGGAACTCACCGGCGCTGACGGCGAAGCCGCCCGCGATGCTTCATTCCAATATTACCATGTGAAGCCCTATTGGCACTGATCGCTTGAACGACAGGTGGAAATCGAAAGGCCCCCGCGAAACGGGGGCCTTTGCGCCTCGACGCTACTGCGCCGCTTGGAGGGTCGATAGTTCTACCGAACTCTGCTGGGGCTTCTGATCGTCGCATGACGTCAGGAACGCCGCCGCGATCAGGAACAAACTCACAATACCGCTCAACTGGGACATGGCGAAACTCCTCCTGTTTCGCCCCGCGCGAACGCGACCATAGACGAGAGGGCCGCGCGACGCGCATGACTTATGATGACAGAAATTTGCGCTTCGTGAATCCTGGGCGCGGCAATAATTGCAGCCCCGCCGATTGCCTTTTGCTCCGCTTTGGCTAAGAGGGGCGCGACGCTTCAATCGATCAATCGGGGACATCGCAAATGACCGCCATCATCGACATTGTCGGGCGTGAAATCCTGGACAGCCGTGGCAATCCGACCGTCGAGGTCGACGTGGTGCTGGAGGATGGCTCCATGGGCCGCGCCGCCGTGCCGTCTGGCGCATCGACCGGCGCGCATGAGGCGGTCGAAGTCCGGGACGGCGGGCCGCGCTATCTCGGTAAGGGCGTTCAGCGCGCTGTCGAGGCGGTGAACGGCGAGCTGTTCGAGGCGATCGGCGGCATGGAAGCCGAGAACCAGATCCATATCGACCAGACGATGATCGAGCTCGACGGCACGCCGAACAAGAGCCGCCTCGGCGCCAACGCCATCCTTGGTGTGTCGCTGGCTGTCGCCAAGGCCGCCGCGGAAGCCGCGGGCCTGCCGCTCTACCGCTATGTCGGCGGCACCAAGGCGCATATCCTGCCGGTGCCGATGATGAACATCATCAATGGCGGCGCGCATGCCGACAACCCGATCGACTTCCAGGAATTCATGATCCTGCCGATCGGCGCGCCGACGCTGCGCGACGGCGTGCGCTGGGGCTCGGAGATCTTCCACACGCTGCGCAAGAAGCTCAAGGATGCCGGCCACAACACCAATGTCGGCGACGAAGGCGGTTTCGCTCCCAACCTGAAGAGCGCGCCTTCGGCGCTCGATTTCATCATGGAATCGATCGAGAAGGCCGGCTTCAAGCCGGGCGAGGACGTGGCCCTCGGCCTCGATTGCGCGGCGACCGAGTTCTTCAAGGACGGCAATTACGTCTATGAGGGCGAGAAGAAGACCCGCGATCCGAAGGCGCAGGCCAAGTACCTTGCCAAGCTCGCTGCCGACTATCCGATCATCACCATCGAGGACGGCCTTGCCGAGGACGATTGGGAAGGCTGGAAGATCCTGACCGACCTGATCGGCAAGAAGACGCAGCTTGTCGGCGACGATCTCTTCGTCACCAACACGGCGCGGCTGCGCGACGGCATCCGCATGGGCGTCGCCAATTCGATCCTGGTCAAGGTCAACCAGATCGGTTCGCTGACCGAGACGCTCGACGCGGTCGAGACCGCGCACAAGGCCGGCTACACCGCCGTCATGTCGCATCGCTCGGGCGAGACCGAGGATTCGACCATCGCCGACCTCGCGGTCGCCACCAATTGCGGGCAGATCAAGACCGGCTCCCTGTCGCGCTCCGACCGCATGGCCAAGTACAACCAGCTCATCCGCATCGAGGAAGAACTCGGCAAGCAGGCACTCTACGCCGGCAAGTCGGTGGTCAAGGGCTGATCCAGCCTGTTCGAACAGTATGGAAAGGGCGGGGCGTTCCCGCCCTTTTTCGTTTCCGGCAGTCTTGCAAACCGGTCGCCGTAACCGTCCATTAAGCACAATCGGGCGAAATACGACTCATGGCCGCTTGCGTTCGCGGCCGCGAGGGTTCGGGTCATGTGGACACGTCAGCACAAGCAGAGAAACACCGGCAGGCTGATCATCCCCTCGCTTTGCGTGCTCTTCCTGGCCTATTTCGGCTTCCATGCCTATCACGGCGAATTCGGCATCTATTCCAAATATCGGCTGCAGGCCCGGACGGTCGAACTGCAGGCCCAGCTCGATGCCGTGAAGGCGCGCCGGATCGACTTCGAGCGCCGGGTCCAGCTGATGCATGAAGGCACGCTGGAGAAGGATATGCTTGACGAGCAGGCCCGAAAGGCGCTCAATCTGTCCCAGCCCGACGAAATCACCATCATGTTGCCCGCCCCGACGAAATAACCGAACTTCGGTTAATCATCTTTATTTTCAATGATTCTAATCGCTTAGATGCATGCCAGCCATGCATTTTTCAGCATGGCGCAATGCATTCTTGCGTGTTAGCCTCGCGCAAATCGGTGGGGAGGCGATCGATCTCCCTGAATGTCCGCGAAGAGACGCCAACAGGGAGTGACGCATGGCCACCGCCGCCAAAAAAGCGCCCGCCAAATCCAGATCCGACAAGCAGCCAAATCTGTCAGCGCCCAAGCCCGCTGAGTTCACCAAGCAAGAAGAGCTTTCCGCCTACCGGCACATGCTCTTGATCCGCCGCTTCGAGGAGAAGGCCGGGCAGCTCTACGGCATGGGCTTCATCGGCGGCTTCTGCCACCTCTATATCGGCCAGGAGGCCGTCGTCACCGGCATGAAGATGGCGCTGGTCGAAGGCGACCAGATGATCACCGCCTATCGCGACCACGGCCATATGCTGGCGATGGACCTGTCGCCGCGCGGCGTCATGGCCGAGCTCACAGGCCGCCGCGGCGGCCTGTCGAAGGGCAAGGGCGGCTCCATGCATATGTTCTCCAAGGAGAAGCATTTCTATGGCGGCCACGGCATCGTCGGCGCGCAGGTGTCGCTCGGCACCGGTCTCGCCTTCGCCAATCGCTACCGCGAAAACAAGAACGTTTCGCTGACCTATTTCGGCGACGGCGCCGCCAACCAGGGCCAGGTCTACGAAAGCTTCAACATGGCCTCGCTGTGGAAGCTGCCGGTGATCTACATCATCGAAAACAACCGCTACGCCATGGGCACGTCCGTGTCGCGCTCGTCGGCCGAGACCGACTTCTCGCATCGCGGCGCTTCCTTCAAGATTCCTGGCATCCAGGTCGACGGCATGGATGTCCGCGCCGTGAAGTCGGCTGCCGACCTCGCCACCGAATGGTGCCGAGCCGGCAACGGGCCGCTGATCCTCGAGATGCAGACCTACCGCTATCGCGGCCATTCGATGTCCGATCCCGCAAAATACCGCTCCAAGGAGGAGGTGCAGAAGATGCGCTCCGAGCACGACCCGATCGAGCAGGTCCGGGTGCGGCTGCTCGACAAGAAGTGGGCAAGCGAGGACGAACTCAAGACCATCGACAAGGAAGTCCGCGACATCGTCGCCGACGCCGCCGAATTCGCCCAGAACGACGCCGAGCCGGATCCGTCCGAGCTCTGGACCGACATCGTACTCTAAGGAGAGGGCAAGGACATGCCGATCGAAATTCTCATGCCCGCGCTCTCGCCGACGATGGAAGAGGGCAATCTTTCCAAATGGTTGAAGAACGAAGGCGACAAGATCGTCGCCGGTGACGTCATCGCCGAGATCGAGACCGACAAGGCGACGATGGAGGTCGAAGCGGTCGACGAGGGCACGCTCGCCAAGATCGTGGTTCCGGCCGGCAGCGAAGGCGTCAAGGTCAACGCGGTCATCGCCGTGCTTGCCGTCGACGGCGAGGACGTCGACAAGGCTGGCGAGGGCATCGGCGAGGAAGAGCCTGCCAAGGCTGAAGCCGCGCCGGCCCCGGCACCCGCCGCGGCCAAGAGTGAGGCCGCCGCTCCTGTCGCCGCAGCCCCGAAGACGGAGATCGCGGCCGACCCGGACATTCCGGCCGGCACCGAGATGGTTTCCACCACGGTACGCGAAGCGCTCCGCGACGCTATGGCCGAGGAAATGCGCCGCGACGGCGATGTCTTCGTCATGGGCGAGGAGGTCGCCGAGTACCAGGGCGCCTACAAGATCACGCAAGGGTTGCTGCAGGAGTTCGGACCGCGCCGCGTGGTGGACACGCCGATCACCGAGCATGGTTTTGCCGGTGTCGGCGTCGGCGCGGCAATGGCCGGGCTGAAGCCGATCGTGGAATTCATGACCTTCAATTTCGCCATGCAGGCGATCGACCAGATCATCAACTCGGCCGCCAAGACCCTCTACATGTCCGGCGGCCAGATGGGCGCACCGATCGTCTTCCGCGGTCCCAACGGTGCGGCGGCGCGCGTCGCCGCCCAGCACTCGCAATGCTATGCCGCCTGGTACAGCCATGTCCCCGGCCTGAAGGTGGTGATGCCCTACACGGCCGCCGACGCCAAGGGCCTGCTCAAGGCGGCGATCAGAGACCCGAACCCGGTCATCTTCCTCGAAAACGAGATCCTCTACGGCCATTCCTTCGACGTGCCGAAGCTCGACGATTTCGTGCTGCCGATCGGCAAGGCGCGTGTCCACAAGCAGGGCAAGGACGTTACCCTCGTCTCCTTCGGCATCGGCATGACCTATGCGGTCAAGGCAGAAGCCGAGCTGCGCGGCATGGGCATCGATGCCGAGATCATCGATCTGCGGACCATCCGCCCGCTCGACTTCGACACAATTATCGCTTCGGTGAAGAAGACCAACCGTCTCGTGGTGGTGGAAGAAGGTTTTCCGCAGAACTCGGTCGGCGACCACATCGCCAACCAGGTCTCGCAGCGCGCCTTCGACTTCCTCGATGCGCCGGTGATCACCATCGCCGGCAAGGACGTGCCGATGCCTTACGCGGCGAACCTCGAAAAACTGGCTTTGCCCAATGTCGGCGAAGTCGTCGAAGCGGTCAAAGCCGTCACCTATCGCTAGGAGACCAAGCGGATGCCGTCTCTCTGGGTTCTGGCCGCCGTCATTGTCCCTACCGTTGCCGTCGCCTTTTTTGTGCGCTCAGTGACCGGGAAATTCGATGCGGTTTTGCTGATGCTCAGCGGTGCTGCCTCACTCGTCTTGGCAATTGTTGCGACTGGTTCCGCACAGGTTGATCAGAGCGGTGGCATGATGAGCCTCGAAATGAGCAAAAGCAGCTTCCATTTCGGGGTCTTGCCACCGGTTTTTATCGTCGCCACGCTAACCGTCATGCGCGGCCTGTTCAAATTCATTCAGGAGTGAGCGATGCCAATCAACATCACCATGCCGGCGCTCTCGCCCACCATGGAGGAGGGCAATCTTTCCAAATGGCTCGTGAAGGAGGGCGACAAGGTTTCGCCCGGGGATGTGATCGCCGAGATCGAGACCGACAAGGCGACGATGGAAGTCGAAGCCGTCGATGAAGGCACGGTCGCCAAGCTGGTGGTTCCGGCCGGCACCGAAGGCGTCAAGGTCAACGCGCTGATCGCTATCCTGGCCGGTGAGGGCGAGGATGCAGGCTCCGCGGCCAAGAGCGGTGGCGCTGAGCCAAAGGCCGAAGCTCCGAAAGCGGACGCTCCGAAAGCCGAAACGCCTAAGGAAGCGCCCAAGCCGGCGGCAGCCGCCGCAGCGCCCGCGCCGGCCAAGGCCGAGCCTGCTCCCGTCGCCAACGGCCACGCCGCCGGTGATCGCGTCTTCGCATCGCCGCTGGCCCGCCGCATCGCCAAGGATGCCGGCGTCGACGTAACGGCGCTGACCGGTTCCGGCCCGCATGGCCGCGTGGTGAAGGTGGATGTCGAGGCGGCGATCGCTTCCGGCGGCGCCAAGGCCGCGCCGGCTGCGAAGGCGCCCGCCGGCACGCCGTCCGCTCCGGCGCCCGCGCCGAAGCCGATGTCGGACGACCAGGTGCTGAAGCTGTTCGCCGAAGGCTCCTATGAGCTCGTGCCGCATGACAACATGCGCAAGACGATTGCGCGGCGCCTCGTCGAGGCGAAGTCCACCATCCCGCATTTCTATTTGACGCTCGACTGCGAGCTC
>NZ_JBWGIO010000059.1:0-5413 GCF_057784215.1 Mesorhizobium sp. CNPSo 4661
GCAGCAAAGCGGAGGATGGCGCAGGCGCGCGTTTCTTGGTTTCGCGAGGAATGGGCTTCGCCCAGGGGAAGAAACGCGCGACGCGCCATTGCGGCATAGGCGGTCGAGGCTTCAGCCGCCCTTCGGCCAGATCAGCCCGTTCGAGAGGTCGTTGGCGCGCTCGGCAAAATGATGAACGCACGCAATGGCGGGATCGAGTAACTGCGCGACGAAGCGTGTTGAGTCACCGAGAGGTCAGCTCACAGTTGCCGGGCAGGCATTGCATCAATTCCCGCCTCATCCGGCATCAGGCGCAGACCATGATCACGAATGCCCTGTTTGGGGCGGGAAGGCAAGGAAGGTGCGCTGGTTATTCGCCGCGCAGGCGGCACGACGCTGGCTCATGACTTGCTCGCCAATGTGCGCCATCCGCACGGGATCGGCGCGCATCTCATGGCCCGCCTGCTTGGCTTCGGCGTGTCGTCGCCGCAGGTCCCACGCGTCGGAAAGTGGATGTTCGTCAAGGACAAAGCGGCGATGGCGCAGGCGTTTCGCAACTGGGCCTCCGACCCCAGCCTCAAGCTGATCATCGTCAGCCATGGCGACGTCATCACCGACAATCCGCGGCGGGTGCTGCAACAGGTTGCCGACAGCCTTTCGCCGCGATGATCCAGCGTCTGCCTCAGATCACGCCAGGTTTCGAATGACCATAGTAGCAATGGTCCGTTTCAACTCTTCGGGAAAAGAGGGGCGAATCTGCTTGGCTTCCTCTACTGGCGCCGCTTCTGCGATCCAAAGAGCGCACTAGGGATAGAAGCCTTCAGCCGAAAACCGTGAACGGGTTCGGTGCGCGACAGCTTGCCTGGTGCCATGTCAGGCAGAGGATGTTATGCCTTCTCGCTCATGACCTACACATCTCCTACCCTGATCGAAGATTGGCTTTTGTGGATGCAGGACTTCCAGCGCGAGGCGCTGGCGCTAACCGGAGTCCTGGAGTTCGATCCTGGCGCGGTCAGCGACCCCGACCTGCTCTCGGTGAAATTCGCCCTGTACGCGCGCATCCTGACCTTCCTCGACACTGCCATACGTCACATCCAGAGCGACAAATTGCTCGATCTGCGGATCGTCGCTCGCAACGTCATCGAGTGCGGTATGCATATGGATGCAGCGAGCCGGTGGCCGGATTACCTGCGGAGACTGAAGGACGATGACAAAGCCAGCCGCCGATCGCTGGCAGCAGAGATACCGACCGATATCCTCGACGCCGAAACCCGCCGGCTGCGGCAGGACATGCTCAATGATAAATCAGCAAAACGGCTCCAGCCGACTGAGCTGGGCAAGGGTAGTGACTTTGCCCGCCTTGTGCTGATCTATCGTAGGATTTCTTCCGATACGGCCCATGTGACCGCCTCGGCTCTCAGCCGGCACTTGGTGGAAGATGGAAACGGCGTAGACCGGTTGACGATCGATCCAATGATTGAGGAGGGAGAGCTGTACGAGGCGTTTTCAGCGATCTCGCTGACGCTCTTGATATGCACCTGGCTTCTTCTGGACGCCGTTCCGAATTCCCGACGCAATGACGCAATGTTGGAATTGGCCGAACGCCATCGCACCTACTATCAAAGGGACATCCAGTTAAGCACCGAGGATTGAGAGAAGACGCAGCATATAGGTAGTGACCGATGGCCTATCGTTTTTCGACATACAAGGACCTTGCTGCTGTTTACCGGCTAGATACCGACTACTTTATCCGGTGTCATGCCGGCCAGCAGGACGCCGTCCTGGTAATGACGCCCCACGGGGGTAAGATTGAACAACCCGCTTCTATGATCGCCGAAGAGATCGCAGGTCACGATTTTTCCTTCTACGCTTTCGAAGGCAATCTGCCGGGAGGAAATCTGTTCGAGCTTCACATTCCCTCGGAGAAGTTTGATGAACCGCGGGCATTGCAGCTCACCGCGAAGGCAGGACTTGTCGTCGCTATCCACGGTCGCGAGGATTACGACGATACCGAGACCATCTGGATGGGCGGGCTCGATACCACGTCTCGGCAGACTATCGGCAATGGCCTCGCTCAGGCGGGTTTCAAGGTCGATGACGATCCACCCAAATTCCGTGGCCGCGATACGTCCAACATTTGCAATCGTGGCAAGAACGGAAGGGGGGTACAGCTCGAAATCCCTTCGACCCTGCGAAAGACCTTCATAGCGCAGCCTGAAGAGCGGCTGCGGTTGGTCGATGCCACGCGCGCCGCGATCGCCGCCCTTATCACTGCAGAGGGTTAATTCGGGTAGGAAGCTTAGGTGGGACAGGCGAAACAGAAGACCATAACGCATCGCACAATGCTCGAAACGGAAGAGCGCTGTATCTATTGCGCAACCGCTCCTTCCAGCATCGAACACATGCCGCCCGTTGTCATGTTCCTGAAGCGCCAGCGGCCGAAGGGCCTCGAGTTCGCGGCCTGCAAGGCATGCAACAACGGCACCAAGGGCGCCGACGCCGTGGCCGCTCTGTTTTCGCGGATCAGCCAGGCCGACCGGGATTCTTTCTGGGAGAGCAGCGACGGCTTGACGCTTCGCCATACCGTCGAACGGGACGCTCCAGGCGTGCGCGACGAGGTCTTCGATAAAAGCAAAGCCACGACGCGATGGTTGAGGAGCCGCAATGGCATCCTCACCCGTAAAACAGTTGTCCATGCCGACGGCCCGCTCGTGAAGGCGTACCTGGATGTGTTTGCCGCGAAACTCGGCATGGCGTTATATCGCGAGCATGTTGGCCAGCCCCTCGCGACGGAAGGCGGGGTCCAAACGATATGGTACTTGAATTCCGGACTTTCCGAAGAGATGGCGTTCGCCCATTTAAGCAGCCTGCCGCTTGACGGTACGCTCAAACAAGGCACCTTCACGGCACGCGACCAATTCGCTTATCGCTACAACTGCGACGATAAATCCATCTTCGCCGCCCTGGTCGGATTAAACAGGAATTTTCATATCTTCCTCATTGCCAGCTCAACGCCTGACAAGTTCATGCTGCCGCTGGAAAGTCCCAACATCACCGCTACGGCAAATTTCCTGCGCCCAGGCCAGCTGGTCGAACATCTGCAAAAGTACGCACCTCGGCCGCAATCGTTGACGGCCCTTAATGGCGATCGCCTGTGAAATTTCGGAGCAGCCGGTCTTTTGATCATCATTCCTGTGCGAGGTGGATTGGCCTGACCCCAGCTAGGCTATGCGGATGTCTCCGAAGCCAGCGGCGAATGAAGGAAGCGGTCGTCAAGATCCGCGCCGGCGTGCCCGCAGCAACTGACGATACTCGCGGTCGACCATCTTCAGGCCGTCCCGCACGAGGCGATACGTCTGGTAGCGAAAAGCCGAGTCGTGCCAGTCGGCGGCGCTGACCAGCCGACGGCCGAACAAGGCGGTCGCGACTTCAAAATGGGATGCCTGCTGCTCCCTGCCATCGAGACATCGCAGCATATGACCAAGGCGCCGGCGCTGGGCTGCGGTCAATCGCGCGTCGGGAAGGTGTTGCCTGTCGATCGAGCGGATGAACCGCTCGATCGCCTGGAGCCGGTCGTGCGCCATGTCGTCGAGCGGGATGATGGCGGCAAGGGGTATGCCTGGCTTTGCGTCGCCGAGAAGCGCCAGTTGCGTGCCGCCGGGCGAAGATCGCATGTGAAGGCCGACTTCGTCATGCCAGCCCGCGGCAAGCGGGATGTCGAAGGCGCTGCCCTGCCCCGCGCGCAACTCGGGGGGAGCCTCGACCAGGTTCACTACCCCGGGGTCGATCTGAGGCGCCCAATAGACGGTCTGCTCGACCGCGGACTGGTCAGGCCTGGCTGCGAAATTGCAAACCCCAGCGCTTGCGCAACGTGCGCATCGCCTTGGCTGAGTGGGAGGCCGCGAAGTCCTGCTGGTACTGTGAGTTGCGTCGCAGGAATTCCCAGGCAATCACATCGGCGGCGGCGCCTTTGACAAACGCATATGCCTGTGGGTCACGCCACTGCGATGTATCCGGCTTCATCCGCGTCCTCCCCTTCTCAAGGATTTGATAGGGGGACGCGGCGTCGAGCGAAATCCTTGGATTCCGTCATTGACGAATGGACGAGGAGAGTTCCCGGCGCCGAGCGATCTGGCAGGGATTGGGATGCCTACTGGCTTGCGCCTTGCAGTGTCTTGAATGTGTTCGTCCAGGCGCGATAGGCCTCATCATTGCCCTGGCTCCATGCGCTGAAGGCGCGCCAGGCAGCGAACGATGATGCAGGCTGCTCGAACAGCGAGCCGATCGACTGATCGCCGGCGGGCCAGCCGGGCGGCTGGTCGCTTATCGCTTCATGCGTGAGGCGCCGCAGATCGGCCAAGGCCGAGCGGATGTGCGGCAGCGGAAATTCGCAAAGGTCGGTGTTGTCAGCCGCCTCCCGAAGGATGACCGCGAGCTTGGCGACCACGCCCGCCAAGGATTGAGCAGGCGTCGCCGCAATCTCAGCCAGCAAGGCGTCGGCCTTTTCAGCGTCATCCTGTTCTTCCTTCAGGAAATCAGGGCAGCGGCAGTCGGCACCAGTCCCCTCCCCGCACTCAATGACTTCGCCGGTAGGCAAGCGCGAGCAGCGCTCCAAGACCTCCTCCTCCGCCTGCTGCTTCCGCAGAGAGGAGGCTAGCATCGCAACGTGCGCGTCAATCCAGGTAAGGGACAGAACAAGTGCTGGATCGGCCAACAGCGGGTCATCGACTGCATGGTCGGCCGAAGGCTTAGGATGTTCTTTGGTCAATGGAGATTGCGTCTCCCGTCCAAGCGTGACGGAAGACAAAGTCGTGGTATTGTCGGAATCAGCCATGA
Organism: Mesorhizobium sp. CNPSo 4661; assembly: GCF_057784215.1. Taxonomy (NCBI): domain Bacteria; kingdom Pseudomonadati; phylum Pseudomonadota; class Alphaproteobacteria; order Hyphomicrobiales; family Phyllobacteriaceae; genus Mesorhizobium; species Mesorhizobium sp. CNPSo 4661. The sequence continues at coordinate 4,816 of NZ_JBWGIO010000059.1, forward strand.
TCCGAGCTCCACACAGCTTGGCGTTGGTCAGGTCGAAAAGGGTGTTTGCGCACCCTCTTCGACCGCAAGTTCGAGGCAGGGATAATATACAAATTGATTGAGGTCAATCAGAATATTGGCGAGAGGGCGGCGAATTTCAGCGCCGAACAATGCCGTGGTGCGCGTGCAATGTTGGGATGGAGCCAAGACGATTTGGCCCGGGCGGCAAACGTCGCAAGGCAGACAATCGCTGATTTCGAACGCGGCGCGCGGACTCCAATCGCAAACAATATATTAGCGATCGTGAATGCGCTTGAGAGAGCTGGCATCGAAGTACTGCCCAACAACGGAATTCTGTTGCGAAAGAGCAGGTGATCGCGGCTCCGCCGCTGAAGCCCGCTGTCAGATGCCGAAGCCCGTCCGACCGAAGTCGAACGGGCTGTCTTAACTGTTACTCGCCGTTGCGGCGATTGGGGCGGGACCAGATGAGGCTGTGTCCCTCGCCTTCCTCGTCGGCGAAGAGGTTGGCGTAGATCGGAGCGGTGAAGCTCGGATCGTCCAGCTTGAGGCCGAGATAGTCGCGGCCCTCGTTGGAGCGCTTCGACCAGGCGGCGCCGAT